>JAKQOD010000194.1 GCA_029565465.1 Deltaproteobacteria bacterium | reverse complement strand
TGTCGAAGTGCGCAACGCCAAGCTGTTGACCAACGACTATGCTGCAGCGCTGCGCAGCGCCGGTGCTGTGCATTGTTTCAATCTGCTACCGGGCATGCCTACGCCGTCGGCGCAACGTCGCATCGTTGGGGAACAAGCGCTCACCGTGGTGCGCTGGATGCTGGCGCCGCATCACACGTATGCAACCGCACTCGCAGCCTATGGAGATTTTACTGCGTTGGTTGAGCGAGATGCGACGGCGCGCCGGGAAATTGCCGACCTGCTGCGGATAACACTAGCTCGCAAGAGTGACGCGCTGGTGATCGTTAACAATAAAGCCGAAGGCTCATCGCCGCTGTCGATCCGTGAGCTCGCCGCTGAGCTGCGTGATCAGCTGTTTGATGAGCCGCCGTTTTAGTAACCTGTGATAGCGTCCGCCGATGGAATCGTCGCTAGTAAGTGGTGCGATCGGCGGAGTGGTGAGCTATTTCTTGGTAGTCTATCTGTTTCGCAAAGGCAAACCGTTGGTGCTTCGCGACGCCGAAGCACGAGGTTATACCGTCGTCGCCATCAGCATGGAGTGGTGGTACATGGGCATGACGCTGCGCTACAACGTCGTGCTGAGCCACGCTGGCGAAACGCTGAACGTTGTGGCCGACGTGAATTTTCGAAAATCCGTAACCTGGACGCCATCGTTAGCCCCACCGCCGGCAGCATCCGTGCGTTCT
This sequence comes from Deltaproteobacteria bacterium, assembly GCA_029565465.1. Taxonomy (GTDB): domain Bacteria; phylum Myxococcota_A; class Polyangia; order Haliangiales; family Haliangiaceae; genus JABFXX01. The sequence continues at coordinate 1,659 of JAKQOD010000194.1, read as the reverse complement.
TCAGATGACAATGGGCAGTAATCCGCGGTATCTGGGTCGGATGAAGATTTCAGCTTATTTCGTAGGTGCACTGGTTGCGAGCGCGTTGATCGGCGCTTGCGGCAGCGATGCCAAGACGACGATCGACGCAGCTCCAACCGTCGACTCCAAAGTGATCGATGCACCCGTCGCCATAGCGGATGCGCCAGCAAATATGTCGACCTGCCCGGTGCCAGGCAACGTCCCTGCCATGATCACAATCAGCGGGACCGGCCGTCAAGTAAGTGGCTTTAGCATCGGCACTGCGCCGGACGTCACCGTTGAAGCATTCCGCGGCAACAGCACCACGCCCGAAACCACCACCACCACGGCGGCTGACGGCAAGTACTCGCTGATGTTCGCCACCAACGGCATGGGCGTCGACGGTTCAATTCGTGGCAAAAAGGCTACGTTCCTCGATTCTTACCTGTATCCAGGCGTAAAGCTGTACGCTGACGTCAGCAGCGCTCCGGTACTGATGCTCAAACAGGGAGACATCGATTTGATTGCGCAATTGTCGGGGGCTTCGCCATTGGCGCCCAACACCAACTTCGTTGGCGTAGCAGTGCAAGACTGCATGGGCAACAACGTTGCAAATGCAGTTATCACCACCGTGCCTGCCACCAAAGTCCGCTACAACGGCAGCAACGGCTTGCCGAGCAACTCGGGCACCAAGACCAGCACCGACGGCGTTGCGTTTATCTTCGAAGCCCCTGCCGGCACGCTGCAAATCACGGCTACGGTCAACGGCATGAGCTATCCGGTGCGTTCGGTGCCGGTCATCGCTGGGACGACGGCAGCGACCGTGCTCACCCCGTAACGCGGCGAAGCACGGCAAAGTTCGCCGAAGCATTGTCGCCACCGCGTGTGTGTGTTAGCTCCAGTGGGTGACCGCTTCGCCAACCGCAGCAACGCCTTCGCCGGTGCCTACAACGGTGTTTTTCACCAGTGGCCCAGCGAATGGCCACGCCGTGCTCGTCGGCGGCGTTACCGCACTTGAACGGCGCGTCCGTGAGTTTGCCAAACGCGGCTGCACCCGCGCCGTGGTTGCAGCCAACGCGGTTACCTTCCCCCGGCCGTTGCCGATTCCGGTTGAGTTTGTCGCAGCTGACAGCGTTGCGCCCAGCGATGCCGTAACCGAACGCGCCGACATCGTCGCAGGCATCGAAATCGTCGACGATGCGAGCCGCCGCAGCGCCGAGTGGAAACTGATCCGCGGCTCGAACAAATCGTTCGAAGGCCCGGTCGACGCACTGATCAACTGGCGCTTTTCGATGCGCATCACGCGGTTTTTGTCGCATCGCTCGTTGGCGATTACGCCGAATCACGTCACGGCTTGCGCCATATTGCTTGGCTTGTTTGCGTCCTACGTCGCTGCATTTGGCAGCAAATGGATGGTGCTGCATGGCTACAGCGTCGGCATGGCCAAATACCTGCCGTTTGCGTTGGCCGGCTTTATGCTCGAAGTCAATTCCATCCTCGATTCCGTCGACGGTGAGCTCGCGCGCTTGCGCTTTCAATATTCAAAACTAGGCCAATGGATGGACAATCTGTCCGACGATATCGTCGACAACGTGTTCATCATTGCCACCGCGTACGGCTTGTCACAGTGGAGCAGCAAGTGGTGGCTGTACGCAGGCA
>JAKQOD010000185.1 GCA_029565465.1 Deltaproteobacteria bacterium | reverse complement strand
CCGCAAGATCCCCCGCCTCCGGGGCAACCAATCGTTGCGGGAATCCCGGCGGCTAGGCAGCGTTCGCGCAACGCTTTCATTTCATGAATGGCGCCCGCCGTCGCTGTGATCAAGGCTTGCCCAGCCAACAGCTCTTCGGCTTCATTAGCAGTCATGGCACGTTCCTGTTCCATAGCTGCCATCTTAGCCGATCGCGCCACTCCTCACCCGGCGTTTTTTTCTGAGAATCTGCATAAGAATTTGGATGAAATCGCACGCGCGGCCTCAAGCACTGATACGATTGCGCCAGTTACAACAAGGAATAAGGGGTTCCCATGAAGAATTTGAAATACGGCATTCTCGGTCTCGGCGTTCTCGGTCTGCTTGCTTGCTTCTTGCCATTCGTTTCGTTTGGCGATCAATCGATGTCCTTCTTCGGCATGCGCAAGGCAGTTGCTGGCCAAGTGTACATCACGATGGCAGGCTTCATCCTCGCAGCCGTCATGGGTGGCATGGGCCTCAAGCAATTGCTGAAGTGGCAAGCAGGCGCAGCAGCAGCTGGTTTTGCCTTCGTGCTCTTCAAACTGCGTGATGGCATCACCGACCTCCTCAAGCACGGCGCAATCGGCGCGAAGCTGATGGTTGTTGCTGCAGTTGCAGGCTTGGTCGTTTCGATCCTCGCTGCAGTCAAAGGCACCGAAGAGTAATCTTCGCTTCACCTGCGATACGCTAAAGCGCGGCCTTCGGGTCGCGTTTTTGCGTTTCGGGCCTGCAACGAGCCGCCGATGCCGGCCCCACCGACGCTAGCGTCACCGTCGACGAACTGCCTACTTCTTGAACAGCTTGTCGAACGCGCGCTTCATCATGCTATCGCGCTTCGGCCGCTCGTAGCTATCGTGCTGGTACGCCAAGCGCGCCGACGGGTCGATGCCGTAATGCACATACAGCGACAACAAGTCGTGCACCATCGACGAGATGCCCGGCGTCTTTAGATCGTAGCTCAAGCAGTAACTGTCGGGCTTGTTGCGAATCATCGCTTTGGCAATGATCACCAAGATCATTGGATCGATGAGCTCGCCGTTGCCGTCGAGATAATGCTTGTATGAAAAGAACCGGTCTTCGGGCGCCAGGTCAGGCGCGCCTTGGCCTTCTTGCTTAGGTGTGCGCAAGTTGGTGATGGTGCGGTACTCGTGCTCGATATACGCAGCGATCGAATTGTTTTCGTCTTTGCGCTCGTACTCGACGAATTTGCGAAACGCGTCGTACAAGTTTTTAGGATTGGCGTAGGCGCCGGTAATCAAATAGTAGAACACCGCACCGAGCGAATAGATGTCGGCTGGGCGACCAACACTTTTCACAACGCGGCCACGCACATTAAATTCCGACGGCTCAGCGAACGGCCGGTTCAACATGATCTTTTTGCGCTGCCGGTCCGACGACACGATGCTGTAGTTCTCATTGCGGTTGAACAATGAGAACGTGTCGTTTTCGAAGATGTCGATATAAAAATCCTCGAAGAACTCAACTTCAGGTGAGCCTTGGGTCACGTTGACCAACAGTTCCACCGAGTTGGTTTCTTGCTCGGGGCTTTGGAAATACAAGGTGCCCGGCACGGCTTGAAACCGCGTCATCGACAGGTCCATGTCGGGGTCGGCCACTTTGCCAACGTTAAAGTCGGCCAGCTTCACGCGCATCTGCGAACCACGCAGGTTCGGGTCGGCGAGCTTCACCAAAATATTCGCCGGCTTAATGTCGCGATGGCAAGTGTCGCAGACCAAGTGCGAATACTCGACGGCCGTAGCGACTGGAATGATGTATTCGAGCACGCGAAAAATGCGTTCGCGCATCGGGACAGCTAGCAGGTCGTCGCGCCGGCGTTTTTGGCGCGCGCCTTTGAGCCGCTCTTCGAGCGACATGTCGAGCAACTCCAAAATCATGAAGTCGTTTTCGACTCGGTCGCGCAGTTGCGGCGGAATGAAATTCGGATTGTCACCTTCGCCTGAAGCCAAAATCTCGACGATGTTCGGGTGCCCCTGCACTCGCTCGAGAATTTCTTTTTCCATCTGGAAGCGCATTTGGTCTTCACCTGATACGCCGCGCTGCAAACATTTGATCGCGATCGGCCGCCGCATCGTAGTTTTTGATTCAACCCAGCGCTCTTCGCCGCGATACGCTTTGGCAAAGCGGCCCGAACCAAGCTCAATCGGATTGCCGGTTTCGTCGACGACAAACGCGTAAACCCGGCTGCGGTTGACGTAGGGGCTTTGGTTGCCTGGCAGCGCCGACAGCTGGGCCATCGGCTGCAATTGCGGATCCGTGCCATGCGGCTGCGGTGGCATCGTCGGTACAGCGCGATGCGAATGGCGGGCGACGGGTGCAGCGTCGGGCGGCGTCATGCCGGAGTGACTAGCGATATGCGGAAACGCCTGCGCCGGCATTTGCCCCGACGGCCGATATTCTGGCGGAGGCGGATAACCAAACGGTGGAGGTTGGCTGTGCCCTGACGGTCCCATCGGTCCAGGTTGATTTAGCACGCCATGGGCCGGCGCTTGGCCGTGGCCCTGTCCAGTTCCGGTGCCATGGCCCAATGGCTGCGTCATTGGAACGGTCGGCTGCAACGCAGGCGGCGGCATCAACGACGTGCTGGCCAGCTCGCTAATGCCGGTTGGGTCGCCTTCGAAATCCTCGGCATCGTCGTTCACGTCATCATAGCCACGCGCTACCGGTGAGCCCGGCAGCGGCGGTGGAATCGATGGCGGATTACGCCGATTGGGAGGATTTGGCATAGCTAGACGCGCCGCGGCGGGGTGCCTTGAGTGTAAACGATGTACGCGATTGATCCGGGGCCAAAATCCACACAAATTGGGTCGCGGCACTCGGCTTGGTCAAAAACCACCAAATGGGACCCTAGCCGCACGCTGGCAATGCCACCTTGGCCAAAGCCAAAAATCAGCCGCCCGCGCGCTAACATTTGCTGGGCTGGGCTCACTAAATCGAACGCTGTCTCGCGCTCC
>JAKQOD010000153.1 GCA_029565465.1 Deltaproteobacteria bacterium | reverse complement strand
AGAGCGCGTAACGACCGACATTTACCCTTCGGACTTTGGTTGGACCGCAGACTGGGAAAAAAAGGTTGAGCCGTATGCGCCGAGCCAGATGAGCATGCGTGGCATCGTGGAGTCGGGGCTCTGCGTACGCTCGTTGCAAATGGATTACGACGATGACGTTGCCAACCAATCGGTGCAATGGCTGTTCGATCACACACGTCGCGCCGATGGCAGACCGTTTTTGTTGGTGTCATCGTTCACGCATCCGCACAATCCGTTCACCATCTCAAAGGAATTTTGGGATCTCTACGACGATGCCGATATCGAAATGCCGACGGTGCCGTTCATTCCGTTTGATCAGCGCGATCCGTGGAGTCAGCGCTATTACAAACTGATCCGACAAGACGAACACATTGTGACCGATGCGCACATTCGCTCGGCGCGACACGCGTACTACGGCATGGTCAGCTACCTAGACACGAAGGTCGGCATGTTGCTCGACGCGCTCGAAAAAACCGGCGCAATCGACAACACCGTGATCATCTTCACGGCCGATCATGGCGACATGTTGGGCGAGCGGGGCATGTGGTACAAGTTCAACCCCTACCAAAACTCCATCCGCGTGCCGCTCTTTATCAGCGCGCCCGGCGCAAAAGCCGGACAGCGTGTGAGCGCAAATTGTGGGCTGGTAGACCTATTGCCGACCATGCTTGATCTCGCCACCGACGGCAAGCCGCCCGCTTTGGTTGACCCTTGCGATGGACATAGTCTGACCGGATGGTTGCACGGCACCGACGCCGCGTGGAACGACGAAGCGTTAATCGAATTCACCAGCGAAGGCGTGTATTCACCCGCGTTCATTTTGCGCAAGGGCAAGTACAAGTACGTGTACTGCGAGGGCGATCCCGGCATGATGTTTGACATGCAGGCCGACCCGCTTGAGTTGCGTAATCTGTGCAAGGAGCCCGCGTTCGATTCGCTCGCGAAGCAATTGTCGGACGAGATCGAAACACGCTTTGTTCCGGCAAAGGTCAAGCGTGATGTGCTCGCGAGTCAACGCCGACGGTTGTTTCTGCATTCAACGCTGATGAAAGGCGCGCACACGCCTTGGGACTATCAGGTGCACAAAGACGCGTCGAAGCAATACGTGCGCAGTTCGGCCACCACCAGCACGACGGCGACCAAAGCCAAGGCGCGCTTTCCGTTCGTGCCCACCGTGCCGCCGGATACGCCGCGCAAAGTCTAAGCCCATTGCGGCGCAATCAGACCTGTCCCCGATTCCATTTCGTCCCGGTTCATCCCACTGCGGAGGTTGCATGCACACACTGAAGAAGTTCACTCATATCGCGGCGCTTGTTTCGGCTAGCTTGCTCGTAGCAGCGGCACCATTGCAAGCGCAAACTTATCCCGCAAAACCGGTGCGCGTAGTGGTGCCGTTTCCGGCTGGTGGCATCGTCGACATTCTGGCGCGTGCGGTCACCGAAAAAATCGCCACCAACTGGGGCTCGCCGATCATCATTGACGCTAAACCCGGCGCCGGCGCGCTAATCGGCACCGAGGCCGTGGCCAGCGCCGCGCCAGATGGCTACACGTTCTTGGTGGCAACAATTACCGGTTCTGTCGGCCCACTCATTAACCCGCAATTTAAGTACGACCTACGCAAGGACTTCGTTGCGGTCGGTATGTTTGCCACCGCTCCGAATATCGCAGTGGTACCGCCATCGCTTGCTGCGTCA
>JAKQOD010000149.1 GCA_029565465.1 Deltaproteobacteria bacterium | reverse complement strand
GCTCACCGTCGGGCCGCAGCAAAAACTGCCGCTGCGTGCACCGCCGCGTCACGAACGTAATCGACCCCGCAAGATTACAACGCGGCTTCATCGCCGCCTCCGCTGCGCGATCGACAGCACCTGCTTGCAAAACAATTTCACGGCGACGTTGTATTGCGTGCCGCATGCCAGCCGTAACTACATGCAATTCCATCGGCCTGCTACCAAACTGTCCGCTTGCCGGACAGTGGCAACTCGACTGGTCGGGCGTGTCGACCTCATCGCGAAATGTTCACAAAAAGCAGCGACGGAACCTGGCCGAGGGATTTTGCGCAGCCTCACCGCGAAATTGCCGCTAGAGCGGCAGGCCAGATATCGTTCTCCTGACCCCCGGTCCGGTTTCCCCCGAAATTGCCGCTAGAGCGGCAGGCCAGATATCGTTCTCCTGACCCCCGGTCCGGTTTCCCCGTTCATGACCCCCGGTCCGGTTTCCTCTGCGGGTCCGGTTTCCTGCGTTCATGACCCCCGGTCCGGTTTCCTGTGACCCCCGGTCCGGTTTCCTGGGGTCCGGTTTCCCTTCATGGTCCGGTTTCCCTTCATGACCCCCGGTCCGGTTTCCTCGGTTTCCTGGTCCGGTTTCCCGAGAAACGTCTTGTCCCGCTGCAAGGCTTCGACGCGATACCAGTTACTGCGACCCGCGACGCGCGGCACAATGCCTTTGCGGTCGCGGCACCCGCAAACCAGCGTGGCGCGGGCGCGCCGAACGTGCGGTGGTGGCGCCCGGTGCCCGGTCAACCGGCCAACAGCCTAGTCTCAAGCAGGTCTGCTAAGCGGTACAAGTCTTCGGCATCGTTTGCGGCGCTAAGCGCGTCCCAGCCGGCGATGGTGCCGCCGGGCATTGCGGTGACGACTGCGACAATGGCGGCGACATCAGCGGCCGCACTCGCAGCGCCAGTCGTGGCAACCACGGCATCGCCGGTGCCTGCGATCAAGATCGTCGGCGTGCCATGGTCGTCGAGCAAGACTTGGTCGGCCGTAATGGCGCCGTGCGATTGGCCCAGGTCTGCGATCGCCGCGATGCCACGCGCCAACCGCTTGAGCATCCGAATGCGCTCGGCTGCCGAAAAAACATCGGCGACTTCGCGCATCGCGCGCCCTGCGGGCGCTTCGAAAATTGCCACGCGTTGGCTACGATCGAGGCTCAAGACGCGCTGCACAAACGGACTCGCCGTACGCGCCAACGTACGAATACGATCCATGGCTGCATCGCTACGGATTACCGCTGCTGCATTGGCGGACGCCGCATCGCCGGTGTCGACACTTGCCGTTTCGCTGAAGCGTTCGAGCACGACGGTGCGCTGCAACACGGTGTCAACCGCACGCGACAGCGTCGACAGCAGCGTCGTGCGCAACGGCGTTTCAAATTGATAACGTGCAAGTTCCGTGGCCGCAGCCAGCCCTGCCATCGACGAGCTTGGGCTCGCTTCGCTTTCGGGCACCACGGTTGGTCCCGACGCCGGCATGCGAAACTGCAAGCCGGCCGATTCCGCGTGCCGCAACAACGTCGCAAGCTCGGCGGCGCTGCTGATGCGCTCCCTCGGGCTTTTGGTTAGCAACCGCTGCGCGATATTGTCCCACGCTGGATCAACATCCACAAACGCGCTCGGCAAAGGCGCTGGTTCGCCGAGATGCTGCGCAACAAAGTCGGGCCCCAAAAATGGCAATCGCCCAGTAAGTGCTTCGAACAACGCGACGCCTAGCGAGTACAAGTCGGCGGCCACGGTAATCGCTGCGCCGGTGATTTGTTCCGGTGACATATACGCCAGCGTGCCGATCATGCCGCCAGTTTGGGTTTGGCCGAGGTCGGCCAGGTGGGCCACCCCGAAGTCGCCAAGCTTGGCGGTGCCGCGGGCATCGAAAAAAATATTCGCCGGTTTAATATCGCGATGGATGACGCCGCGATGATGCACCGTCGTAAGGGCTTCGCAGATTTCCAACGATAACCGTCGCACCGCAGCGGGCGCCAAACGCGTGTCGCTGCGCAAGCGCTCAGCCAACGAGCCGCCGGCCATATATTCCATCACGATAAAGCCGTGTTCGAGCGAGACGTCGTGCACTTCAACCAGCGACGGATGCCGGATGCCGCTGGTGATCTTGGCTTCACGCGCAAATCGCTCATACGCAGCACTGCCACGGGCCGACGCTGCAAAAAACATTTTCACTGCCACCGGCTGCGCGGTCATAACGTCGGTGGCCAAAAACACCCGCCCCGCGGCACCTGCGCCGAGCAAGCGTTGCAATTGATATCGCCCTGCAACGGTTTCGCGTTCGCGCTTGCCTGGCGTTGGCGCTTCGTCACGGCGCGCGCGCAAAAACGTATCCAAGTCGACCGACTGCGACGGATCGATGTCGCGCAACATGAGCAGCGCATCGCGTGCACCGTCGCGTAGCCCCATCGCGGCCAAGCAGTACGCGAGGTGTTGCAAGGCTTCGGGTTTCGCCGCAGGGTTTTTGACAGCTTCTTGCAACCAGGTCGCCGCCGCAGGGTAGGCCGCACGTCGTACCAAGATGCGGCCGAGTGCCAACGCTGCCGCCGGGCGTTCGTCGGCGGTGGCAATGTCGACGTAGCGCTCAAGCAGTTGCCCGGCCTCCCGATCTTGGCCGATGGCTTCGAACATCCGTGCAGCATCGAGGTCGCTGTGTGCGCGTTTGTACTGCTCGGCGGCAACCGCAAGCTGGCCGACGCGTTCGGCCAATACAGCAGCTTCGCGAAAGCGCCGCGCTTTGATCAAAATATCGATCGCTGCGTCGGCGCCATTGCTGGTTTCAAGCAAGCCTATCTGTTCGTGCACCAATGCGTCGTTGCGGGCCGACAATGCGTAGCGCAGCGCTCGGCTTTGTTCGCCAGCGGCGCGGGCCGCGAGGGTGGCCCGTGCAAAGTCCCAGATTCGTTCATACATCTCGGCAGCTCGGGCAAATTGCCCGGCTTGCTCGGCTAGCTCGGCGGCGCAGCCGTAGTTGTTGCTGGCGATGGCTGCCGCAATAGCGGTTTCGTCGGCGGCCGCTGTTTCGACAACAACGGCGGGATCCGCTTGCCCAGCTAAACTGGCCAAACCAGCCTCAGAAGCGACTTTCGACTCACCGTCGGAATTGATCGGCACCGGGGACAATGGTACCAGACTTCCCTCTATGCAACACCGTAGCGCTCACCGTTCTTTGTTAGTCATTGGCTCTGTCGCACTCGACGATATCGATGGTCCGTTTGGATTTCACCGCGATTTGTTAGGCGGCTCGGCATCGTTCATTGCGCGCGCGGCTGCGTACTTCACCCGCAATGTGTCGGTGGTGGCCGTTGTCGGTGACGACTTTCCAGCCAAACACATCGACGAATTGACCGAGATGGGCGTCGATACCAAAGGCATCGAGCGCAAAAAAGGCGAAACCTTCCATTGGGTCGGCCGCTACAGCAACGATTTGTCGAGCCGCGAAACCCTCGACACCAAGCTGGGTGTCTTCGGCGACTTCGCTCCGAAAATCAGCCCCGAACAAGCCAACGCTGAGTTGGTGCTGTTGGGCAACATCGACCCACCGCTGCAACTGTCGGTGCTCGAACAGCTCAAGCGCCCAGCCCTGGTTGCCGCCGATACGATGAACTTGTGGATCAACATCAAGCGCGACGAGCTGCTCAAGACCTTGGCGCGCGTGCACACGCTGATGATCAACGACGAAGAAGCGCGCTTGTTGGCCGAAGAGCACAACCTGCGCCGCGCCGCTGCCAAGATTCTGAAGATGGGACCGTCATCGGTCATCATCAAACGCGGCGACGCTGGCGCATTGTTGTTCCATGGTGGTGGCGTATTCGCTGCCCCAGCGCTGCCACTGTCCGACGTTAAAGATCCAACCGGCGCTGGCGACAGCTTTGCTGGCGGCCTGATGGGCTATCTGGCGTATGCAGGTGATTTGTCGCCGAAAACGATTCGCACTGCGATGATCATGGGCTCGGTGATGGGCTCGTTTGCCGTCGAAGAGTTCTCGGTTGACGGCCTCCGTGGTCTCACCGCACCGAAGATTCAAGAACGCTTCGACCAGATGGCCGAACTGGTTTCGTTCGAATCGATCCGCTTGTAGCCCTACTGCCACGTCGGCGTGATTTTGATGGCTTCGAAGGCGGCGGTTACCGCGACTTTGGGGCCGGTCAGCGAAAGCACTTCTTTGTCGGCGGGCAGCTCGGTTGCCAGATACGGCACGATGTCTTGGTACGTGAGGCGTGCGATCGCGGCTGGCAGTTCGCTCGCTTGCCGCAACGATGAGCCAGGTCGGGTTGCATCAATTAGCACACTCGACAGTTCGCTGCTCGACGTTGGGTCACTCAGTGCGGCGAGGGCAGCATGGCGGCGCGCGACTGCAAACGTGCGTTTGGCCAGGTCGCTGCCGTCGCCAAGCGCCGCGATCCGGCCGCGCAACAGTTGTAACGCTTCGCCGGCTCGTGCGGCGTCGATCAAGCCGGTCATCAGGTAGCTGCCACCGGCGGCGTCTTTGACGTAGCCGCCATTGACCCCGTAGCTTGCCGCCAGTTCGTTGCGCACGGCCGCGCCGGCTTCGTTGAGCATCGCCCCAATGAGTTGTCTGACCGCGAGTGGCGTCGCCATCTGGACGGCCGGATAAGCGATAACGGTACGAATCTGATCGGCATCGTTCGCGGTGGCAAATGCCGCCCCGCGGGCCTGGCGCGCTGGCAGCTCCACGGGGGGGACGTTGTTGCCATTGCGCCATTCGTAAAATACATAGCTGATCCAGTCGTCTAGTTGGCCCTCGTCGAAGTTGCCCGTAATGATCAGCGTGGCGTTGTTTGGCACAAACGTACGCATGGCAAACGCTGCAGCGTTATCAGCGGTGAGCGCTTGGAGATCATAGTAGCTCAATTGGTTTTGCGCATAGGGATGCTGGGCACCATACAGGGCGCCCATGCGAGCGCGCACCGCGGCATCAAGCGCCTTTTGTTTGGCGTTGATCGCCGTTTTCCAATTGGCCAACAAGTCGCGCAGCTCGTTGCGCCGGTACGTGCCAGACAAGACCCAGCGCTCCATGCTGCGCAACAAGATGTCGAGATAGGCCGAGGTGCCTGAGATGTGAAAGACGATACGATCGCCGGTTGCCTCGGCGTCGCGACTGCCGCCCGCGCGATAGAACATCAAGACGTTGTTGATGTCGGAGCTGCGCATGCTCAGGCCGTCGACGGCAAGCTGCGCGATGCCGCGCTGACCGGCCGGTTCGTTCGCGGCGCCGGCGTTGAACACCAACGAAATATCAATCAACGGCGCATCCGCGTTGCGCACGGTGTAAATCGTCAAGCCATTTTGCATGCCGCGTTCTTTAATGACGCCCAAGCGGTCGGTTCGTGCGGGCAGGGCCAGCGGCAGGTTGGCAAGTTGCGCTTCGCCGGGCTCGACGAGTGGTTGCGCGTGGATATTGGCCAGTGTTGCGAAATCGGCTTGCGCAACCTTGCGTTTGGCGTCGGTGGCCGGTTGCAACGCAATGATCTGTGCTTTATCCCAGTTGAAACGAGTGGTTGAGATTTCTTCAGCTTGGGTTTTGTTCAGGCTATTGAGCGCCGCAAGCTGCTGTTCCAACGCGATCGGTGCAGCAAGACCGCGATCGTGAAAATCGAGGGCGAGTTGAATTCGTCGATCGATGTCATCGTACGTTTGCAGCATTTGCGTA
>JAKQOD010000143.1 GCA_029565465.1 Deltaproteobacteria bacterium | reverse complement strand
AACGCAACTCGCGAGTGATGTTACTGTCTGGCCCTCATGACCCAAACTCCGCGATTGCTAGTGATGGCAATGCTGACCATGGCATGGCTCGGGCACGCGCGTGCCGAAGGGCCAATGCCGGGCACGCTTGAAGAAGAAATCGCGCAAGCTAAGGCTGCCCACAAGCCACTCATTTTGGAGTTCTACACATCGTGGTGTCATCCGTGCGAAACGTTTGAAAAAGAGACGCTCAAGCATTCGGCGGTGGCTGCGCTTTTGCCGACGGTGCATTTGGTGCGCTACGACGCTGAAAATGGCAATGGCATTGCGGTGGCGGCAAAGTACAAAGTGCGCGGCTATCCAACGCTGCTGGCGCTCGACGAAACCGGCAAGGTGCGCAATCGCATGCTGGGCGGACCGACGGCGAAAGAGTTTGTGGTGTTCTTGCAGGCCAGCGGCGCCGTGGTGGCCAGCGAAGCGCACGTGTTAGCGGAACGCAAACGGTTGCCTACCGACGCTGCAACCGCGCTACGTACGGCGCAATGGTTGGTAGCACGCGATCGTTTCAAAGATGCATTGCCTCATTTCGACGACGCGGTTCGGCTCGATAAAGCTAACAAAGGTAACGTCGGTGGGCCGGCGGCGTGGCAAGCGGGAGAAATTCGGCGCAGCTTGGCGGCACGGGCCAGTGCTGTTGTGAGTGTGCGCGAGTTGCTGCGGACATTTCCCGGCGAAGCCGCAGCGGTGCCCGCGTTGGTTGCTGTTTCGAGCGAGTTGTCGCCGCAAGAGCGGGCCACGCTGTGGGGGCTAGTAATAGAAGTACGGAGCAAAGACTTGGCTGCCCTCAATGAGCTTGCATATCAAGCGTTGGCGGCCGATGCGCTCGACGCAGCGTTGGATATTGCCAAGCGGATGGACGGCTTGATGCGGCCGCCGCGAGGCAAAATGGATCCAGGCAAGCTCGATACGATGGCGGAGGTTTATCATTATCGGCGCGATAGCAAACAAGCTCTGCAAATCGAAGACGAAGCGTTGGCGTTGGAGAAGGATCCTGCCGGCCGCGCGGGTTTGGTTGCGAATCGAGCACGTTTTGCTGCAACAGAGTTCGTGCCGCTCGACGAAGTGTCGGCGAAAAAACAAGCGATTGCTAAAATGTGGCAACGCGTGGGTGCACTAACGCCAGCTGCGCCCAGCGGCGATGATGGCGATGCCGATCCAGCGATGGCGTCAGCCATGGCCTACTACGGTGCACTGCGCGAAAGCTTGGCCACCGTAGGTGCTGGCTGCGTTGCTGCTGCTAATGGCATGGATGAGGCGTATGTGCGCTTGACGCTTACCGATGCAGGCAAGATCGCCAAGGTAACGGTGATGGAGCCCGACGCGAGCAAACAATTGACGACATGCCTTACTGCAGGCTTGTTAAAAGTTACGTTGCCAGCAGTGCCTGCTGGCATGGCGGAAACCCTGCGCAGCATGCAGGTGCAGCCAGTGCCACTCGGTAAGCCTGCAGCGAAGTAGCCTGCGCGGCGCAATGGCGCGTGTCCGAACGTCGCTACGCTTGCGACTCGTTCATAGAAACTGATAACCGATGGCAAGCCCAAGGCTGCCGAGTGTTTGTGAACCTGACGTGGCTAGCGCGGCATCTGCTGAGATGTAGAATGTGCTGTTGCCGCGAAAGTGGTAGAAATTGTAGCCGCCACAAGCGTGTGCACCAAACCCTTCAATTGGGTTCGCATCGTCTTTGGGGGACAGGTCGGCACCTCCTATTGCACCGCGCACCCATATGCCGGCGCCAACGAAGTGCTGGAAGCCAATGCCGGCCAAAAAAGCACTTTGGGTGGCGTAGCCATCTAACCCAAAGGCGGTGTGGCTAGTTGCCCACATGCCCAAAAAAACGTTAGCACCGGCTTCGAGCGGGGACTTGCCATTGATGACGAGCGCAGGTCCAACCGCTATGCCATAGGTGAAGCCATGATGATCAGGTTCCTGTGGGTCTGCAGCTGCAGTCGCCGTCAGCGCGGCCAATGTTAGCGAGCTTAAGCTCAGAAGGATTTTCATCGTCTGAGTAGTGGGCCGTCGCCGGCTAGGGTCGCACTGAAAATCGACCGCCAAAGCGACCAACGTTACCTACATCAGCTGGTAACCGATGCTGACGCCGACGCCGACGACGCTGTCGGGCTCGAAGAAGCCAGCGGTCAAATCGGCCGAGATCGAAAAGGCGTGTGGGCCGCTTTCAAACAGGTTGTAACCGCCGCGTGCGGTGAGGCCGAGCACGGTTTCAGATTGTGCCGATTCGGTGGTGACAAGCCCCGCCCCGACCGAGCCGCCAAGCCAGAACCTCGGGCCAACGAAGTGCTGGACGCCGACGCCATAGACCGAAAAAACCGTGCTCGCGTTGTTTCCACCACGCGTTGCACCGTCGGCGGTGAGCACGTGGCTAAAGCCATCGAAGGAAATCGCCGTACGAGGAGAAATCCAACCGCCGATGAAGAAATGGCCGGTGGTCGCGCCTTGCGAATTAGTGCCGTCGGAAATCGAGCCGGCGCCAATACCAAGCCCGATGGTCCAGCCGTGGTGTCCGCGATTTTCGACCGGCGCTGGCTGTTGAACATTTTGAGGTGGTTGCGCGTAGCCAGGCGGTTGCGCTTGCGGATATCCAGGCTGTGGTTGTGGTTGTGGATACGGCGCTGGCTGCGGGTAAACCGGTTGCGGCTGTGGTTGGGGATACGGCGCTGGCTGCGGATAAACCGGTTGCGGCTGCGGTTGCGGATACGGCGCCGGCTGCGACGTCGGCTGTGGATATGGCTGCGGATATGGAGCTGGTTGCGGATACGGTGCACCTGGTTGAGCAGCTGCAGTTGCAGTCAACGTGGCCAGTGCTAACGAACTTAAAACCCAAACGTTTTTCATGATCCTGCTCCCTTGGTTGCTCGGTACCTCCCATGAGTACCAATTGGGCGCAGCTGTGCACAATGCCAAATCCCGGCAACCGGAGGCCGCCGTGGGATGAGTCACGTCATCGGCCTACTCGTCGTCGGCTGCGTCGTCGTCGCTATCGTAATCAGCAACATCGCCATCTTCTTCATCGTCGAGCTCGTCGTCGAGCGCTGCGAGTTCGAGGATGTTGCGCTTGAAGTTTTTGGCGTCTTTCCACCGCTCGGCAGTGGCAAAAATGACCGTCGCCGACTTGTAACTACCTGCAATACCAGCAAGTTCGTCTTGGTTGTCCTGGCGTAGCGGCCCGGTGCGGCCTAGGCCTAAAACGCGAAGATAAGCGTGGTCAGTGTCGAGCTCGGAGAACACGCCTGGGCGGTACGCCAAGTCTTTGACTAGCGGATCAACCGCGCACAGCACGCCGAGTTCGGATGCAAAGCGCACGGCAGCAACCGGCTCCCACAACGCGTCGGGCAGCCACACGCGGGTGCGGCCGGCAAATCGCTCTGCGGTGGCGATTTCGTTGAAGAACGTGCGCAAGCGATCGCGGTTGGCTTGCGATGGTGAAAACAGCGGCGGCGACGGAAAAATCACCGACCACGCGTCGATGGCTTCGGCCGACGACGCCAACTCATTGAGGGCTTCTTGCACCACGGGCGAATCGCGAAATTCACCCGAGCCAGCGTCGGCTTTACGCTCGGTATTGCCGCTTGGATTTTTGCGATGGGTGATCACCCACGGTGCGTGTAAACCGATGCTGCGCGGCGGTACGGTGGCTTTCCATTTGACCAGCGTTGCGGGCTTCATCGGCGCGAATGCGAGCGCCGAGATCTCGACGGTCGAAAGCGCTTTGAAATAGTGTTCAATCCCCGTGCGTGGGGGCAGATCTGCGGTGCCAATTCTCAGTTCGGACATATTGGTGGGTTGCTTGCAGCGAAGGCGTTTCGTAGAGTGCGCCCGCCGCACCGTGCGGCCCCCAAGCACTAACACAACGGCAACAAAAAGGCACTCGGAGGCCACGTATGAAGTTCTTCATCGACACAGCAGATGTCAAAGAAATCAAAGAAGCGACCGCCATGGGCCTCGTCGACGGCGTTACCACCAACCCATCGTTGGTGGCGCGGACCGGCCGCAAGTTCCGCGATGTGCTGCTCGAAATCTGTGATTTGGTGCCTGGCCCGGTTTCGGCCGAAGTTGTCGGCACCACTCACGATGACATGATGAAAGAAGCGCGCGAACTCGCAGCGCTGCGCAAGAACATCGTCGTTAAGATTCCGCTGATCGCCGAAGGCCTCAAAGCGGTGCGAACCTGCAGCAACGAAGGCATCAAGACCAACGTTACGTTGTGCTTCTCGGCGACCCAAGCGTTGCTTGCTGCCAAAGCTGGCGCAACCTACATTTCACCGTTCGTTGGCCGCCTCGACGACGTTTCGCAAGACGGCATGGAGCTCATCGCCGACATCGTTGAGATCTACGACAACTACAACTTCGACACCGAAGTGCTGGTTGCGTCGGTGCGCCACCCAATCCACGTGTTGGAATCGGCCAAGCTCGGCGCCCACGTTGCAACTTGTCCGCTTTCCGTACTGTTGCAACTGGCCAAGCATCCGCTTACGGACATCGGCCTCGCCAAGTTCTTGCAAGACTGGGAAAAGGTTCCGAAGTGAATTGTTTGCGCGCATCGGTAGCTGCCACGCTGGTTTCGATCATCGCAACGATGGCTACGACGATCGTTACCACCGGCTGCATCGACGAAGGCGGCCCGTATTTGTCGTCGGCAGCGCCATCGCGCGGCCGAGTTGGCGAGACGGTGGAGCTGTCCGGTTCGCGCTTGTGCGGTGCGCTCGACGATTGCAACGCCGCCACTGGTTCGGTGACGTTTGATGATTCGACGGCGCATCTGGCACCGATTGTTGGCGTAACGCCAGCCGCTTTGCGCGTCGTCGTGCCGCCGATGTCGCCAGGTACGGTGCGGATTATTGCGGTTGTCGACGGTGAATCGTCGAACGCGCTCGATTTTGAGGTAGTGCCATGACGCGACGAGCTTTTTCCGTAGCCGTGTATGCCCGGCGCGGCGGCGCCAGTGCCGATGCCCAAGTGCTGGTCATCAAGCACAAACGGTTGGCAACCTGGTTGCCAATCGGCGGCGAAGTTGAAACCGGTGAAACGCCGCTCGAAGCTGCGGTGCGCGAGCTGCGCGAAGAGACCGGCCTGCATGGCCAGTTTCCGCGGTTGGCATCACATCTCGACGGTGTGCCGCTTGGTTATCTCGGTTACGAAGAGCATCAAGCCGGCAGCAAAGGCCTACACATGAATTTTGTCTTCGTAGCCGATGTTGAGCGCAGTGCCGATGTCGTGCCGAACGATGAATTCGGTGAATGGAAATGGATCGGCCGCGCCGAAATGGACGTGCTCGATTCGCCGCTCAACGTGCGGCAATTTGGCTTTATGGCGTTGGACGCTGAATAACCATGCGCGTTCGCCAACACGTCAATCCGTTGCACTCGCAGTTTGCGCGTTTCGTCGGCGAGCGGCCGCCGCTGCGCGATGACCAATTGTTCGAAGTGGAAATCGGCTGTGCTGATGCGCAGTTTTTGTTCGAGCGTTCGGTCGCTGATCCGTCGCGCTTGTACGTTGGCTTAGAAATCCGCGAAGAGCTGGTGCATTGGGTCAATCGCAAAGCCAAACGCGAAGCGCGCCCGGTGCACGCCGTGTTTTGCCAAGCCCAGCTGCACATCAACGAAATCTTCGGCGGGCGCAAAGCCGAACGCGTGTATCTCAACTTTCCCGATCCGTGGTTCAAAAAGCGCCACCACGAGCGCCGCATGATCGACGACCAATTGATCACGGGCGTCGCCAGCCTGCTGCGGCCAGGCGGCGAACTGTTTGTGCAAACCGATGTGTGGGACATCGCCATCGATGCGCTTGGCGTGATCGAACTGCGCGACGAATGGTTTACCAACTGTTCGCCCGACGGGCCGTTTAGCTTTTGGCGCGGCGGCAATCCATTTGGCGCACAGTCGTGGCGCGAAATGAACGCTGCCGAAGAAGGCCTGCCAGTGTGGCGGATTTTGTATACGCGCAACGGGTAGATTGCGCAGCGCGAAATGGTTGATGATGCGTTAGATCGTCCCACATGCGGAATGTAGGATTTGTAGCGTTTGGTTTTAGTTTGTTGACAGCGGCGCTTGGTTGCAGCCATCCGTCAGCGCCGATGGCTCCGTCGTCGCCGGCAGCCGCCACAGTTGCCGATGTCCCGCTGTATTGGGATTTGTCGCAGCCGCGGCCCGAGTGGCCGAGCGCCACCGAGGGTGCGAACTTGCAGATACGATTTTGGCAAGGGCCGGGGCGAGCGTGTGTCGGCGTTCAAACGCGTGAACAACTGCCGCCGACGCGCAACGTTGCGCAGGCCGTGTACGGCGACGTCGTGATTGTCAAAGATGGTGAACCTACGCCGCAAACGCCACGCCGCGGCCGGCAGATTGCGCAAGCAGCGCTAGCGCCTGGACACTATTGCCTCACGATTCAAAAACATTCGTGTTTGGTCGACATCACCGTGCCTATCGTCGCTACTGACGCGATCGTTGTGCAACCGGTGCCCGCGCCTGCCATGCGGCAAGACTTGCCAGGTATTGCCGTAGAGATCTCAACAGGCGTCGTGAGAATTGACGTAAGCCCGCCGATCGCAGATGGCATACCTCCATGTTCGTAAGCGCGCGCAACGACAATAATGTCTCGTTTGAGCGGGTGCTGTGCAACCATGGCAACGGCAACTAGCTGGAATTACATAGTCGAAACTGGCGCACAGGTTGCTACCAAAGCTCCACATGAAACGCCTCAACGCAATGACACTGTTACTCATCGTCGCACTGCCGCTAGCTGGCTGTGGCGGCACAGATTTTACCGGCACCTACATGGGCTCGATTGCCCGCACCGACACGCGGACCGCGGCTACCACCAGCAAAGCTGAAACCTGGGTGATCGCCGACGGTGCCAACGCGAACCTGGTGCGCAAACGCGACGCTGAGCAGTGCACGCTAAAACTTGAAACCGGCACCTGTTCCGAAGGTTGCTACAACCAAGTCATCCTTGCCGGCCAACAGTGCATCTTCGGCGGTGAAACATTCACGCTCGAAGCTGGCGTGATCAAAGACGGCAATGTCTCCGATGACGACTACACAATTTCAACATCGTGGCGATCGGCCGCTGGCGTTGCTGGCGCGGTCGTTGAAAGCGGCACGCTGACGCGGCAGTAGCGCCCCTGCGGCAACCCGCCGCTGGAGACTGTTGATCCCAAAGCGTGCTGGCAAACAGCCTAGCCGGCGGCTGGTAAAACGTGCACTGCGCACAAACGCCGGTTGTGTAAGCGGCGTCGACGACAACTGGCACGTTACGGTAGTGCGGTACTTAGGAGATTTTCCTATTTGAATTTACCAATTGTCGGTTCAATCGAGCGAAACACCTTCAGGCGTTGACAGCGCTTTGAAACAGCGTCAACGTTGCCTTCCATGAAACACAAAATCGAAACACAAAATCGAAACACAAAATCGGATTTGGTCGCTCGCTAGCACTCGCTTTTGGTGCTGCAATCGGCATTGCGATAGCTGCGACACCCGCCTCAATAGCTGCTCCTGTTGGCGGCGGCGTTGGTGGAACTGGAAGTTGCCAACGATGCAATTGCTCTAATCCTTATCCCGGTGTCCAAACTTGCAACTGTGCGTCTTCCGCAGCTGGCGGTTACGACTGCAAGATTACCGGAACAGCTGCGTTGGATTTCTGCTCAATTAAGTTTGGGCCGTGCTCACGAAAAATTGGCGGCTTCGCTCCTTGAGTGTCGACTACGTAAAAGCTGCGTTTCTATTGGCACTTGCAGGCTGTCATAGTTCGAGAAATGTTGAAGCTGTCGTCGGTTCGGTGACAATCCAATGTGCAACGAAAGGCCCAGCGCCGTTGCGCATCGAACACGGACGCTTGTGGGCAATGGGGCACGCTTCGCATGTTGCGGCGGATGGTTCCTTTGAAGTTCCGAGTTCTGCCACAGCCGTAAATGCGTATTTGGATCAAAACAACGATGGGAAGTTCGATCGGTTCATTGAGCCGGGGGCGCCTTGTCACCTTGAAGCTTCGCGTTGGCGGTGCGTTATTCCGACGTTGCGCGCGACAGTTCATCGTGCAATCTCCATGCGCGACAAAGACCTTGGAGATAGCACGTATGTGTTCGTTGAGAACTACGACGCATCCTGCGAGGCGATTGCGCAAACAAATCTCTGTGTTGCGGATCGATGCACCCAATCACAACCGAGCCCATTTCTTTCAGAAACGGGAGCCTCTGTAAAAATGCTTTCGCTTTGCGGAACGGAAGGGTTCGCGCCAGCCGATGGTCAACTGAAAATCTTGGACGCAGTTGAAACTATCAGTATTGCACAACCACCCGCGATTCCTTTACCGAACGTCAGCATTTCAAATTCCAATGCCTCTGTCGACATTACAATGCTTGGCGTGACCGCTGATCGTGTTTTGATTTGGGCAGGCATTAGTGATGAAGCGGGCGACCTGGTCAAGATCTATTGGCATTCTGAGGACGAGCGTATAGTGATGCGCAGCCAAGGAGATACCGTTCTCGCAAGCGTTCCGGCTGCTTTCGTTGATCTTTGCCGTCGCGATCCGAACTGCGTGATTGCTGCGCAGTTAGTTAAGTTCAACAATACTTCACCAAAATTGCTATCTCAAACAGAACGTAGATTTACCCTGAGCTTTCGATGAAAATCAAAGGATTTGCAATAGCTGGGATTCTCGGCGTCAGTGCCGCAGTGTGCGTGCGTTGGGCTATTGGCACTGCGCCAACAAAATCAGCTCCAACGATTGCCAAGGTTGATAACTCTGGCCGATCAGCGGACCTTGGAGCACTGGTCAACGGGCCAAGTAGATTGCCAACGATTGTAAGGGTGAAACAAAAAGATCTGAGTCCCACAGATTCTCGATACGATGCGGTTCGGCTGCTCGACGAAGAGGATGGTAAGCTGACGATGGCCGAGGTTTATGAAGCTGAGCCTCGCGATCCGTTGTTCGCACCCATTTTGGAAAAACGAATGCAGGTCACGATAGCGAATGTGCTCAAGGCACTACAGTTGTCGGAGAAGATCACCGCCACATCGGTAACGTGCAGAACACTGAGCTGCATTGCGACGTTTTCAATTGCTAGCGCCGACGCTGATTCCGTGTATTCACTACTTGGTTATGTGCCCTTAGCGGAAGTTCGCGGCCCAGGGCTGGAAGTCAACGAGATGAACCCAGATGTTTCTGAAATTTCAATGAAGTTGTTTTACTCCGCCGACCAACGTGATGATGCTGCATTTCGCGCCTGGCAACAGCGGACACTTTGGCCGCGTGTCGAAATATTGAAGCGTCAACAAAATGAAGCACATCACTAGTTTCGCGGTCGGTGCGGCGTTCTTCGTCGGTTACTTGTGGTTAACACAACCGACTGGCGATGCGGCGTCTGGCGATGCCCGTGGGGTATCGCCAGCGCCAGTCAACCTACCGACCACGTCTCCGCAAATTGAAGTTCCTATCGGAGCCAATCGCACGCGCTCGGCGGCAATCGATCTACCGCTACAGCCAGATCCGCCGGGCACGGTTGATGCGTCGCCGACACAACTACAAGAGCAATTGGAACTCAGCATGCTTCGAAACGCGATTGGAATGAGTGCGTTTGCCGAAGCAGCGCAGCAACGCGCACTCGACGCCTGTGCTGGCAGTGGTGGTCTGGCTGGGCCGCAACAGGTTCGCTTCTCTGTACAGGTTGATTCTGCCGGTACGTACGCAACACTGCGTGATTGGAAGTTTGAGGAAATCGTTGATGGTGAGGTGCCGGCGCCGACGTTCGCAGCATGTGCGGAATTGGTGCTGCAAGGCACGTCACTTCAGGTGGTCCCGCAAAACGGCGCGACGTTTCCAGCCTTCAATGGTAGGCAGGCGTTCATGTACCGAATGGTGCCGATTGAGAGTAATGACTAACAGCCGCAGGTGGCCCCTGCGGCAACCCGCCGCTGGAGACTGTTGATCCCAAAGCGTGCTGGCAAACAGCCTAGCCGGCGGCTGGCGTTGGGCGAGCGGCGGAACCCGGGCGGTGGGTCGATATCTTGTAATTTCAGATAGATAAACATACCCCGGTCAGGTAACACGCCTGTCTGGTCAGACCAATATCTCGGCATGGCGCGTGCTCTTACGGTTATCATCATGAGCAAACTGACCGCCTTCGCATCCTCGCTGTTACTGGCAACCTCGATCGCTGCGTGCGCAAGCAACGGCGCTGAGCCAGATGTTGATATCGGTGACTTCGATGCATTTGCCGATGGCAAAAGCGACACGCAATATCTCGGTACGCGCTCGGCTGAAATTGAAGCTGCGCTGACCGGTAAAGTCCGGGTTGCACTGCCTGGCAAAACGGCAACCGAGTTGCAAGCGATTGCAGACGCGATCAAAGCCAACCCAAGCGACTACAATTATCGCAACGTGACCGAGCAAGTCACGGAGCAAATCAAATACGCACGCAATGCGTTGCGGGCGTCAAAATTTACGCTGAACCTCGAAGGCGGCGAAGCTACCTACTCGAAGATCACGGTGGAATCGGGCGCGTTGGTACTCGAGTACAGCGTTAAGATCGAATCGTTGGTGAAGTACAAAGAACTCGAAGCGCAAAACCTCAAGCCTTCGGATCTCATCGGTCAGAAAGTCGATATCAAACTGCCGTTGATGCCTGCCGGTTTGTTCGACCGGATTCAAGGCGCCTGTTCGAGCGACTTCGATGCGAACCGCGCAGCGGTGCCAGCCGCAGATCTGCGCAACGACAACATGTTCTACTACTGGGATCCGGCCCGCAATGGTTGCACGCTGGGCGCAGCGGACATCGTTAATGCGCAGTACACCGTGTCCTCGGCAGCCGCCGCCAAAACGGTTTACCCTGAATATGACCGCTTGATTGCCGACGGCAAAATCACGATGGTGCAGATCTACGGTCAAATCGAACACGGCGATCTGTCGCCGAACGATTGGGGCTTCCTGTCGATCAAAGACGTGACGCGCACGCTGACCAGCCACGGTTTCAAAAAGACCCAAACGTTCCCGAACAACACCGGCCATCGTTTGGAAAAGACTCTGCCAAACGGCCTCAAAGTTGAGATCGACATGTTGTCGCCTGTCAGCTTTGCCGACCACGTCGACCGCAACTTGTCGAACGCCAAGTTCCGCGAAGCCATCAAGAGCCACGAAGTTGTGTATTACGCCGGTCACGCATTCTACGGTTCGCTGACCGTGCTCGACGAGCCAACCGCCTATCCGCTCGATCAATACCAAGTGATCTTCATGGACGCATGCTGGTCGTACGCGTACTACACCAAACAAGTATTCCGCAATCGCGCGACCGCTGCCGACCCAACCGGCTTCATCAACACCGACGTTGTGAACAATACCGAAATGGGCATCACTGGCTCGGAGCAAACCGCGATGGTGTTGTTTGAAAAAATGTTCGACGGTGCCGACCTTGTGAAGGGCCGCAAAGCTGCCAAGAACTACTCGTGGAACAACCTCGTGAAGTACATGAACACCCACGCCAAAGCCCGCGCCGATGCACGCGGCGAAAGCAACGAAGAAATCTATGGCGTCAGTGGTGTCACCGGTAACAAGTTCAAACCAACGCGTTAAACCTTTACGTTACTGTTAGCTTAACTTATCGATACGTTTTGCAACGCGCTGGGCTACCGGCGCGTTTTGCGTTTCGGCCCGCCCATTCGGGTTAGTTATCGACGCAGCATTGGCGGTTCACCAGCTCGTCGTCGCAGCTAACGTGCCCACTCTTTGAGGCAGCTAACGCCAGTTACCAGCATCTGTTGGAAATTCAGATCGCTTGGCGAGATGGTGGCTAGTACCAAAATCCAATCAGTCACCGGCAACTGGCAGAAGCCTGACTGCACGTAACACGTTGGATGGCTGTTGAATCCTGCCGTTTCAGCGGCACTGCAGCTAGCCGTCTCTGGCAAGTTGGCTTGCATGGTATCCATCAGACACCGACGGATATCATGCAAAAACTTTTGGCCGGCTGCCGACATGTGCGACGCCGTTACCTCTTTGTAGCGCCGGCAATAGTCGTAGGCAAAGTCGAGATAATAGCCCTGCGCTCCACACGCCGTAGGCGCATGCGCTTCACGGCAGGTGTAGTACTCGCATTGTGAGCAGTCTTCGCGGTTGATGTAATCGGCGCACGTATCCGACGGTGCAGTGTCATTGCAGCTAGGTACTTTGCAGGCCGACAAAAAGCCCAGGCGACACAGACCCGACGCGAAAATGTCGGCTTTACCATCGTCGAGTGCAACGCAGTCCTGCGCCAATAGGTTCTCGGCTTCGGCTGGCACACACTCGGTTGCGGCGACTTCGACGCCGAGGCATTCATGAACATGCACACGCGCTTGTTCGCACACATCGGCCGCAGGCGTGTTGGCACAACTTGCGACGCCAAGGCCTACGCTCACTGCGCCAGTGAGTAACGTGGCGATACGGCTACGGTGCCAAGCTTGCATGGGTCCAGATTAGCGTAGGTGGCGTTGTCGCGACCAGCATTGTCGACGGAAAAACAGGTCCCGTTCGTCGGACTTATCGTCGCAGGTGCGGTCAGCGCCGCGGCGCAATCACCAATTCCGCGTAGTTGCTTTTCGGATCAAACTCGCGCTGGTACCGCAGCTGCAAGTGTTCTTGAATCACCACCACCAACGTGGTGTATACCACGTTGCCATCCATCAAATGGCCGCCCAGCGTTTTGCCTTCGCCGTCGCTAACCGCAAGATGACAATGAAACTCGCCGTCGGCGAGATAACCCGACATTGCGACGACTTCAAAATGGCCTTGTAACCGCGTAGTGGTGGGCTGATTCGCATAGCGCAGCGCTACGTTCGTGAGGCTTCCGACCACGCTGACGATGGACGCCGCTTGCAAGTGATTGGCGTTGGCTAGTGCTTCGAGTTCCGTTTTAACGTCCTGCCCAGGCTTGAGTCGCACGATGAAACTACGCGTGTCTGAACTTGGAGTCGCCAGCATGGTCGCCGACGATGACGCAATGTGGCTCGGCGCGCAACCTTGCAGCAGCGCGACGCACGCCCCGAATCCAACGACATGCCTACGGAACGCAGCGTTCATCGCGGCAATGTAACGCGAATCGTGGCCAACCAGGCCGAACCGCTTGCTACGCTTGTTGCCAGGGTTGCACTGCGTTGGTGGGACATCGTTGTTGCTTACGGAGGGCTACGGTTTCGGCGTTGCCACGGGCGCGGCTACAACCTTGACCGGTGCCGAGCGAGCTGACACGCGGCCGAGCTTGTCGACCCACGCGAGCGCTAGCGTGTCACCATGTTTGCTGTCGATAGTTCCGGGAATGGCCGGTTCACAAGTATGGGGGCCGTTGATGTGCACGAGCGGGCTCAAGCTTTTGCCTAGGTTTGTTGCAAACGAACGCGGCGTTGCAACGCCTTTGGCATCGATGCCGTAGATGATTACGGCAACTACGTCGTCCGGCTTTTCGGTTTTTAGAACAGCGTTGAGCATATAGTTGCTGCCTTGGCGGCTGCGTGCTTCGGTCATGAGCAGTTGCGCTACGGTAGGTGCTTCAAGTTGCGGTACCGGGCGTTTCGCGGTAGCCCGCGGAATCGTGATGGCATGGCTGATGCCATCGACGCTGACTTCCAGGGTGCCACTGCCATCGGTTGGCAGATACCGCGTCAAGCCAGGGGCCAAAACTTCCATGGTTGTGGCGACCTTAACGGCTTTTCCATTGCCCTTGCGTTGTTTGAACTGCCACGTTGGCTGCTGCGAAACGTCGCTGGTTGCTGCCACGCGAGCACCGGTGTTATTGGCGCGGTAGCCCGCGATCACGATGACCCCTTGGCCATCGCGCAACGAATCGGTGTTGGCTTGCAGGAACGTGGGCGTCGGCGAAAACATCGGACATGGTTCAGCGGCAGCACTGGCTGTAAATGTGGCGAACAGCGAGGCCGACGCAAACGCAACAAAACGGTTCATCCGTCAAGCCTACGCGACCCATCGCGTCCGCGCCAATCAAAGTGCAGCTAGCGCACCCTCGACAGTTGGATGGATAAACTTGAAGCCGGCGCGTTCCAACGCATACGGCACCACGCGGCGGCCTTCGAGTAGATATTCAGCGAATTCGCTGCCGACGGCAGCGCGCAATGCAAACCCTGGCACTGGCATAAAGCTAGGCCGATGCATCGCGTGGCCCAGGGCTTTGGCGAATTGTTTTTGCCGCACGGCGCCGGGCGCCACCAAGTTGACTGGGCCTTGCAACGTCGGCGTGTCGAGCGCGAACAAGTAAGCGGCGACCGCATCGGCGACATGCACCCAGGAAAACCATTGCCGGCCTGAGCCGATTGGCCCACCGACGAAGAATTTGAAAGCCGTCGCCATTTTGTCAAGCGCGCCGCCACCAGCGCCAAGCACGATGCCGGTCCGCATCGTGGTGACGCGCACGCCAAAGGCTTCGGCGGCAAAGGCTTGGGCCTCCCAATCGCGGCACAAGCGCCCCAAAAAATGATTACCGGCTGGGTCTTTCTCCGTCACTTCGTCGTCGTCGAAATCGCCGTGCCCCGAAGCAAAGGCATAATAGTCAGCGCCCGACGCAGCAATCAGCGCTTTGGGGCGTTGGTCTGCCGGCAACGCCGCAATGCCTTCGACGATTACCCGGGTGGCTTCAACCCGCGAATCGCGCAGCACTTGTTTTTGCCGCGCGTCCCAACGTTTTGCACCGATGGATTCACCGGCGAGGTGGACTAACGCATCGAGGCCGGCCAGCTCAGCTTGCCACGGCCCCGGGGTTTCCAAGTCGGCGGTGACACCACGAATCCCGCCCAGCTTTTTGCTAGCGCGTTCACCGTCGCGTGAAAAAGCCACCACCTCGTCGCCGCGCTCGCGCAGCTTACGCACCAGGCCTTGGCCGATGAAGCCGGTAGCTCCAGTGATTCCAATTTTCATGATGATTGGACGTTAGCGCATCGCGGTTGGTTGCGCTGTAGTTGCGACCGACGCTATTTGGTTTTGGCAGGCGCGGGCGGCGCCGGCAACTCAATGCCCGCTTGCGCACACGCCTGCACGATTTTGTTGTAGTTGCCGTCGGAGCTGCGCGCGGCCCAGCTTGCGGCTTTGACTTTTGAGTTGATTTTGCAAGCGGCGATACCGGCAAGGGCTTCTAGTTTCTGCTTCGGATCACACGTCATGGCAGCTTCGAAGGACGACAGCGCAGCACTATAGTTGCCTTCCGAAAAGCGAGTGCGGCCAGCGTCGGCCAACGCTTTACAATCGGAGGTGGCCGCCGAAGACGCTGACAGTACAATCTTTGCACTCAAACACGCCTGCACCACGCCTTGCAGCTGGGCGCCTTCTACATGGGCGGACCAATAACGAGCGCGGTCGCTATTTTTGATTTTACATGCTGCCGTGGCGGCGATTGTCGCCATCGCGTTGGTGCCGGTACATTTGGCAGCGGCTTCAGCCTGCTTAAGCGATGCTCCATAGCTGCCCTTGGAAAAAAGCTCTTTGGCTGCGGTTTCGAAAGCGTTGCAGTCAAGTTTTGCATCTGCTGCCACCGGTGGGTTCGCCTTCGGCTTGGCTTCAGCTGCTGCGCTCGCCGCAACAAACAAACACGCGGCCGCGGCCGCAAAACTGGTTGTCAAACTAGGTCGCATCATTGCGCAAGGCTACCACCGCAAACAGCAGAGAGGGAAACTAAACCACCGACGGTGTGCCACGCCCGGCTTGCACGGGCGCTGCAATGGCGCGGCGCACATACACTTGCGCCAGCTGACACGCATCGGCGAGCTTGGCACCGCGTGCCAGATGCGCTGCGATGGCGGAGGCTGCAGCGCAGCCGGTGCCGTGCACGCCACCCGGCGGTGTCGCCAGCCGCGGCGCGGTAAATTCGACGACGTGAAAGGCGTTGGCTGGGGCGTCGAGGGCGCCCACGCGTTCCACCAGCGCGTCCGTTACCTCGGTGCCTGTCAGATGCCCGCCTTTGACAAACACTTGCATGCCGGTTGCGTGTGCTAGTTCAACCGCTGCGGCTCGGGTGGCTGCGCTGTCGTTGAGTGGCCGGCCGACCAGTGTTGCCAATTCAACTGCATTCGGCGTGATGAGCACATCGCGCAGCGACGAAAACAGCGTAACAGCATCAGCGAAATTGCCACGGAACAACGGCGAGTCGCCGCGAGTTGGCATTGCAACCGGATCCCACACGACCGGTGCTGCTACCGACGCGAGCGCGCCGACGATGGCTTGCGCAACTTCGATCGAGCCCAGCATGCCAATTTTCACCGCGGCAAACGTCATGTCGCTGGTCAGCGCATCGAGTTGAGCACGCAACAATTTGGAGTTGACCGGCACAACCGCGGAAACGCCTTGCGAGCTTTGCACTGTCTGCGCGGTGATCGCGCCGCACGGTCGCGCACCGCACGCGGTGATCACATGGGCATCGGCGAGTAGCCCTGCGCCGCCTGACGGATCGAGCCCCGCGCACACCAACACATTTGCCGCCGCCGTCACCATATCTCGGCGCTACGCGTCGAACGCCGATAGGCCGGTCACGTCTTGGCCGACGACGAGCGCATGAATATCGTGGGTGCCTTCATAGGTGTACACCGATTCGAGATTCAGCATGTGGCGACCACATTGGTAGTCGTCGGTGATGCCATTAGCGCCGAGGATATCGCGGGCGTCGCGGGCAATGTCACGCGCGATCGAAACGTTGTTGCGCTTGGACAGCGAAATCTGCGCTGGCGTAAGCTTGTTGGCTTCTTTCAACCGGCCCATGCGCCAGCACAACATTTGCGCTTTGGTGATTTCGGTAACCATCACCACCAGCTTGTTTTGCACTAACTGGTAACCGGCGATTGGCTTCGAAAACTGCACACGATCTTTGGCGTAGTTCAACGCTTCGTCGTAGCACGCCATCGCGGCACCGACGGCGCCATAACAAATGCCGAAGCGCGCTTGCGACAAGCACGACAGCGGCCCGCGCATGCCGGAGACGCCAGGCAGCATCGCGTCTTCACCGACGATGCAATCTTCCATGTGCAGCTCGCTGGTAACCGAAGCCCGCAACGACCACTTGCCGTGCAGCTCGCGAGCCGTGAAGCCTGGCGTTGCCGTGGGCACCAAAAAGCCACGCACCACACCGTCGAGCTTGGCCCAGACCAGCGCAACCTGCGCGATCGAACCGTTGGTGATCCAACGCTTAGTTCCGTTGAGCTTAAAGCCGCCAGCAACGCGTTCGGCTTTGGTCAACATGCCGTTCGGATTCGAGCCAAAGTCTGGTTCGGTTAAGCCAAAGCAACCAATGGTGCGGCCCGCCGCCATCTCCGGCAGATATTTTTGCTTTTGTTCTTCCGAACCGTAGGCCCAAATTGGGTACATCACCAACGAGCTTTGCACCGACACAAACGAGCGGATGCCCGAGTCGCCGCGTTCCAGCTCTTGGCAAATCAAACCGTACGCCGTCGGCGATACGCCAGCGCAGCCATAGCCGGTCAGCGACGGGCCAAGCAGGCCCATTTCGCCAAAGGTTGGAATCAATTCATGCGGAAATGTACCCGCGGTGAAGTGCTTGCCGATCGAGGGCATGATCTTGGTCGAGACCATCTCGCGCACGGTGTCGCGCACCATGCGCTCTTCAGTGGTGAGCAGTTCATCAATGCCGTAGTAATCGAGCCCTTGGTACGTAGCTGCCATAAATCCTCGTTGCTGCGGTATACTGCGACAGTGATGAGTTCAGCAACCCAGCAGGGCGTGGTCGATGGGCGTATTTGATTTTTTCAAAAACCGTCGCCGCGATGCGCAAGGCGCGGTACCACTGACGGACGCTCAGCAGAAGATTTTGGCCCACAATGTGCCTTACGTGGCGAAGCTTGATGCCGACGAACGGCGCGAGCTCGAAGCGTTGATCCAAGTGTTCCTCGCCGAGAAGTCGTTCGAAGGCTGCGGTGGCCTGACCATCACCGAGGAAATTCGCTTGACCATTGCAGCGCAGGCTTGCTTGCTGCTGTTGCATCGCGACACCGATATGTACCCACGGGTCGATTCGATCTTGGTATATCCAACTGCGTACTTAGCACCACACCGCGCTGCCGATGGCCATGTCGTGCTCGATGGCCTACAAGCGCGACTAGGCGAAACTTCGTTGCAAGGCGCGGTGGTCTTGGCATGGGACCAGGCCCAATACGATGCGCTCAACACCGTCGACGGCCACAATGTGGTGATGCACGAGTTTGCCCATCAGCTCGACGGTGAAGACGGTAAATTTGACGGTGTACCAACCTTGCCCTGGACCGGTTACCGCATGTGGGCACACGTGTTGGGACACGAATATCAGGAGCTGGTAACGCACCTCGAAGCTGGCGCGTTGCCGATCATCGACGACTATGCGGCAACCAACCCCGCTGAATTTTTTGCCGTTGTGACCGAGATGTTTTTTGAACGGGGGCCGCTGTTGCTGCAGCAGCACCCCGCGTTGTATGCGCAGCTCAAAGCCTTTTATCACCAGGATCCGGCGGCCCGGTAGGCGGTTGGGCCGGCAACAAAAACTGGGGTTTCTGGTTGCCAGCGGTATACTAACGGCATGGCTCGGCAACGCTGGTTTTACGCGATTTGGATCGGTGCCTTCACCGTCGGTGCGACGGTGGCGACGCCAGCGGCGTGGGCCAAAGGCAAAAAGCCAGCGAAGGCGGCTACTGCGCCACGGCGCAATCCGGCTGCTGCGGCGGCATCCGCAACCCACTTGGGCGCGGCGTACCATGCCTACGACGCCGGTGATTTGGCCACCGCCGAGCGCGAGTTGACCCAGGTTGACGACGACTCACTGATTAATCGCGATTACTCGTTGTGGCTGCGTGGCCAACTTGCGTTGGTGGCCGGGCGGGGCGCCGATGCGAAACAGCATTTCACAGCGCTAAGCAAAATCGGCAACTCGCGGTTTGCCTCGAGCGTGGCATGGCGCCTGGCCGACGCTGACTGGGTTGCCAAACGCTATCGCGCAGCTGCAAGTGCGTATGAAAAGTTGCTTGGTGGCAAAAACGTCGACCAGCGCGCCGATGTTGGCACCGTGCTGTTTCGCATTGCGCAAGCCAAGCATGGTGTGCTCGACGATGCTGGTGCAGCGCTCAACGCCGAAGCACGGCGCTGGTATCGCCGCGTGATCCTTGACTGGCCGTCGCATCCGTTTGCTGATGACGCGATGGCGTTGTTGGTTGCTGCCAAAGCGCCTGAAGCCGCGTTGTCGCCGATCGATCACATTGAGCGCGCCAAAAAGATGACCGATGCGCATGCGTGGGACGCTGCCGTCGCCGAGATCGAACAACTCGATGTCAGCAAGCTATCGGCCGGCGAAAAAGTGCAACGCGATTATTGGCTTGGCACCACGCTGTACAAAATGCGCCGTCGCTACGGCGAAGCCGGCGACCTGTTGCTTGGAGTTGCAGCCAACATGTCGGGCGGCAGCGCTGCGGAAGCCATGTTTCATGGTGCACGTGCGATGTCGCGCGCCGATCGCGATGACGAAGCGATCAAGTGGTATCAGCGCGTGGTAGCTGAGTTTCCGTCGACGGCGTGGGCGCAAGAAGCTCAGTTTTTGACTGGCTGGCTCGAATTTAATCGAGGCAATTACAAAGCCGCGATTGGCCCGCTGGAGACTGCGCTAGAAAAATATCCAGCCTCCAAATGGATGGACGATTCGTTGTGGTTCTTGGGCATGTCGCATTATTTGCTTGGCGATTTCGCGCAAGCCAAAACCAAACTGTTGGCGCTTTCGAAGCATGGGGGCGCACTTGAAGGCGGCAAGGGCCAATATTGGTTGGCGCGCACCGACGAGCGTTTGCAAAATGCCGACGCTGCGCGCGACGGCTACGCTGCCATCGTGAAACGCTTTCCATTTTCGTGGTACGCGATGTTAGCGCGTGCGCGGCTCGCTGCTGCAGGGGCCGCCATAGGTCCGTTCGGCGTGGCATCGCCACGGCCACAAGGGCCGAGCATCGACGAAGCGCCTGACGCAAGCCTTGCTGACGATCCCTTGATCGCGCGCGCCGACGAGCTGATCGCTGCCGGCCTCATCGCCGAGGCTGGCTATGAACTCACTCGCGATGAAGGCGGGTTTCTCAAACGCCACAATCGCGCAGCAGGCTTCGCTGTGCTGTTCGATCGGTTCCGGCAAGCATCGAATTTTAATCGCCCGTGGATGCTTTCGATCGTGCACGCGAACTCCGCGCTCAACGGCCCACCGACGGGCGCGGCCAAAACGTGGTGGCAAAACGCGTACCCGCAGGCCTATCAAGCGTTGATCGAAAAGCACCAAGCCTTGGGCGATAATCCTGAAGGTTATCTGTATTCGATCATGCGCAAAGAAAGCGGCTTCAATCCGCACGACATTTCATATGCCGATGCGCAGGGCTTGCTGCAGATGATCCCGCCGACGACGAAGCGGGTGTGTGCCACGATCAAGTTGCAATACGACGACGGCCGCTTGTACGAGCCCGAGTTCAATATTCAAACCGGCAGTTGGTACATCGGCCACATGTTGACCAAGTTCAAAAAGCAGATACCAATCGGGGCAGGCTCCTTCAACAGTGGCCCGCGCCCCGTCATGAAATGGCTCGATCAAAATGGTGATCGCGAAATCGACGAGTTCGTTGAACTGGTGCCTTACGTGCAAACTCGCGAGTACATGAAAAAGGTCACCGAGAACTACGCGCGCTATCGCTACTTGTATGCTGGCGAGGACTATCAGCAGCCGCTTTCCGTCGACAAAGCGTATGTGAAGAACAACATTACGTATTAAACCTTGGCGTCGGCCACCTTGCCACCTGCCGCCGTTGATGTAGTGTGCCGCCATGTTGGCTGCGCTCGTTCAAGTTGCTCAAACTGTTGGCTCGGCGGTTGCGCCTGCCGCTGCGCCAGTGGCGGAAGACCCACGCAGTGCGTTGGAGCTGGCGATTCAAGCGGTTGGCGCCGTGGTGATCATCGTCGGCGCAACCGTCATCATGCGGCAGTTGATCTACAAACAGTTCGGTGGTGGTAATTATCCAGTCGCGGATTTTCGTAAAGGCATGCTCAAGGGCTTTGCCTGGTTTGTGGCAGGCACTGCGATCATCGCAACGTCGATGATCTTTGCTACCCGCCTGCGCTAGTGCACCGCTACTGGCCGTTAAAGTGATAGATCGTCGCGCCGTTGCGTTGTTCCTGGGTGCCTGCTGCGCCGGTAAAGACAAACGGCTTACCGTTCATCACGGTTTGGTAAAACGCTTTCATGCCGTCGCCTTTTTGCCCACTTGGTAGGTAGTACGCATGGTTGACGTTGTTGGCTGTGAAATCGACATACGTGATGCGCGGCGCAAGCGTGGCTCCGTCGACACTGCGGCCTAAGCGACCGTTTCCTGCAAGCCGTAATACATTGTCACCGTCGTTTACCGTGACAAAGGCAACCGGTGCAAACGTTAGTGCATTGGCCCACGTCGCATGATCTGCTGCTGCGCTAGCGCCTGAATTGATGATGATATTTTCGAACAAATTCGTTGGCAGCCCAGCGCTACCGTTAGCAAGTGCCGACGCTTCCAACACCAAGCTGCCCATGCTGTGGGTGATAAACGTAAACTTCACGCCAGCGCCGTGCCCTTGCGCTTTGTACGCTGCAAACGACCGCAGCGTCTGGGTGATGCCGCCGCCGCTGGCCCGCGCTTTGGCTTCGGGAAATCCCAGTGGGCAACTGTCGTCGGCGCCAGGCCACACCAGCATCACAACCGCCGCGCTGTAGCCGGCTTCCATGTTTGGCACGGCTTCGCCAAGCGACTTCATTGGCTCGCCGCCGCCGCCGCAGGCACGGCCATGCACATACAGAATCACGTTGTCGGCTTGGTTGCGCAACGCATGGTCAATTGCTGCACCAACCTCGGTGACGGCGTAAGCTTGTCCGTCGGACGTATACAACTTGGCGTCGGTAGCAATGGGTGGCCAGTCGGCATCGGCTTGTACTGGCGTCGGCGTCGGGGCTCGGCGAATCAAGGCCAGATGATGGCTCACCACCACAAGCGGCAAGCACGGCTGCAACGCTGAGCCAACGTGACTTCACTAGGGCGAGCATAACACCGACGGTGCCGAAACTCATTGCAGCAAACCAGTGCCAGTCATCGGTTGTGCACTCGCTAACGCATTGCGGCGTGCGATTGTATTTCGGCTTAGTGCCACCGAGGGTAACCGCTCGATTTCTGCTAGGCTGCCGCCGTTCTTTGCGCTCGGACAAGACCATGACATCAACATCAACGACCCCTGCAAGCCTTGCTGCGAACCTCGCTTCGAACCTCATTGGCGTACTGCCACGCCTGCTTGGCCAACCAGGAGCGCTCCCCGATGATTGGGCGCCGACGGCCACGACGTACGATTTGACTCGGTTCGACTCCGACACTGCGTTTGCAGGGCGCGTCGCTGCTGCAGTGACGGAGATTTTGCGCGACGACGTGCGCGATGCAGCCGCACTGCGTGAACGCTTGGCAGCATGTGGCTTGCCGTACGACTACGCTCGGCTCGGTCAGCCGCTGTCAACGGTGTACGAAATGTTGGTGCAAGCGCAGACCCATGCTGCACAAGCGTGGTCGTTTGCGTCGGTGACCAAGCCATGGTTGAGCGTGATCGAAGATCCGCAGCGCACGTTGCCCGTGCGCATTTTTGCCGAAGGCACGTTGCCGATTTCGGCAGTGCTTCGTGCGCAACTCGCGGCGCGGAACGTAGAACTGCACGAAAACAATGCATTGTCGTCGGTCGCCAAACGCGCCGAGGTGCTCACCGTGATCGTTCGCAACGCGCGCTTCACGGGCGATGTGCGCAACGAACCTGCCGACGCTGTGTGTTACCCAACCACCAACGGTGGCATGTTGCTGGTTACCGACGCAGCGCGCATTCCGCCGCGTGGTATTCAGATCGTTCGCAAACGTACCGTGTCGGCCTTGCTTGCTGCCGATGCGTTGCGCGAGCTTGAACTTGCAGTTGGCGTTGCTTCGGCGCCAGAGGCGCAAGCAACCGCTGCTGTCTGCGACGGTGCGATGCGCACATTGTTCCCTGAAGTCGCGCAAGCGCTGTACTTCTGCACCGGCTTAGCTGCCGAAGCCGCGGTGTTTGCGGCTGCAGTGAACACGGTGGGCAAGCCAAACGAACGGGTGTCATTCTTCTACGCGCAAAACGGTTACGGCGGCACGGGCCAGCTGATCACCGATTTGCTTGCAACCACCACGGCGCTGCTACCAGTCCCACTGCCAGTCATCGACGCCGACAGTGGCGAGCAACGCAGCGTGCTCGTCGACAAAATCGTCGAGCGCTTGAACAACCTCGGCGGCGCGCCAGCCTGTGTGTTCATTGAAACGCCAACCAATCCTGAATTGCAGATGCACGACATGGCAGCGCTGATGGCGGCCGTGCGTGGCTACGAAACCCAGTGGGGCCGCACCGTACCGATTTTGATCGATACAACCTTGGCTCCGCTGTATCCAGCGCTCGCCGCTGATGTCGCTGGCGATTGGCCCTTCATCGTCGTCAAAAGCGGCTCGAAATACTTTACCAAAGGCAAAACCACCCTCGGTGTTGCGGCGTGCGGCAAGCATCCGCTGGCGCGTGACATCATTACGGCAGCGCATGTGCTTGCCACCGACGCTGATTCGCTGGCCAAACCTGGCCAGCTTGCGATCTTGCGCGACGGCCTTAGCGACTTGCGCGAACGCATGGCAGCGGTTGCGACGAACACCGCAGCACTGGCCAACGGCATTCGCAGCGCACTTGCAGCACGTGGCCACGACATTACGCTTTACGCCATGACGCCAGCCCAAGTCGACGCTGGCTTGGCCTGCGGTTTGATTTCGTTTTATCTGCCGCCTGCGCCAACCGAGCATGCTGACCTCGTCGACGATTTCGTCGCTAGCATGCTCGCGGCAGCGCCTGACTTGGTCAAGAGCCGCGTTAGCTACGGCCAATCCACCGGCGATGGCAAACGCGATTACTTCTACATCATCAATCCACAAGAATCGACACAGGGTTCGTTGTCGGCCGCCGTCAAAAACGCCCAGAAGCGCAACAACGTGCAGATCTGCCGCATCTCCGTGCCTGCCATCGCTGACGTTGCCGGCTTGCTTGCCAAGATGGAACTGTTCTTCGAAGCCAAGTACGGTTCGAAGCGCTAGCTCAGTTGGCTAGCCACGCGTCGCATGGGCGAGCAGCTCGGCGGCCGTCGCAGCTCGGAACGTTGCGTATGGGTACCACCAGCCACTCCGCCAATCCCAGTCCCAATCGGCTGGGGTGAACGGGCTGCTTTGGAATTCGGGAAACAAGCGCAGCTCGTCGAGCGGCGTATCGGCCCCCGCGGCGATCCACTCTTTGTCACTCGCGGCGGTAAGCGCTTGATTGCGCTGTACAACGTAAAGATTGTACACATCACCGACGCACGCAGCGTCGAGCTCAACTTGTAGTAACCCGAGCCGTTCGCTTGCGCGCTCTGCGTGCGGCGCCTTCGCTGGATGCCACCGCGTGTAAACCTGCTGCGCCAATACTGGCCCGCCGATGCCCGCCCAAACCGTGGTCCGAAACGGCGCATTGTCGCCATGGTCATGATCGCCGCGCACCGTTTGACATGCGAGCTTGCCGTCGTCGCTAACAAACAGCGCGCCGAGCAAAGCAACGGGCAGGGTGCCGTGGTCAGGCACGCCGCTATCCGACTCGTGCGGACGTTGCTGCACGGCGCGCACCGGTCCACGGATCGTCGACGGCCGCGGGATGATCAAACCACAGGCGGGCACTTGCTACGTCGCACATGTGCGCCATTGCCGCCAGCGGCCCCATGCGGCGCTGCTGGTTGGTGTAATCGGTGAGCTCGCCCTCTGCGTAGCGCAAACCGTTTTCGTGCTCGGCCGTTAGCGCAATGCCATAACGCGCGAGCATCTCCAAACGGAACTGTTGATGTGCTGCTTTGCCTTGCATCGCAGCTTTGTGGTGAAGCTGGCCATCGTCACCCAGCTCGTACTTCCATGGTTTTTCGATGTCGTGGAGGAACACCACGAGCAGGAGGTCTGAGCGCGAGAACGGCAGTGGGCGCAGTGCGCTAAACTGTTCGTAGAGCACGTTCGCGATGTTCATGACTTCGACTACATGATCAAGGTAGCCGCCAGGCCACGCTTGATGGTTGTGCGTCGAGCCCTGCACGGTTGCGAATAGTTCGCGATGCTCACTAAGCATACGCGAGCACCCGCTGCGGTTCGGTTCGTCGATGCAGGCGACGAGTGACTCGACGGACTCATACATCATGCTGGGACTATGTCACCCGCCGGGTGGATTCTCTAGTTGCGAGCTCGAATTTTGCGCCTTGGCCGCGCCTGCTACTGCAACTCGTTTGAAACCCAGCGTCGCAACAAGCGTGCTTCGCTGGTGAGAACCCGCTGCAGTTGCAAGGATTGGTGAACGGTCACCTCACGGACGCTCCCGCGCGGCGCGGCTTGGCGCTTCGTCCACGCGCGCTGCTGCTGGCAGCGCAGCCGCGGACGCTGTGCAGGCTACGAGTCTGCTGCGCCGCTCGTGGAATAGATTGAACAAGGCGGCGGCGCGCTCAGTTGAATATTCATCGTTGGGGAATGCGCAACCACGGCGGGTCCTCGTCGAAGAATGGAACAAATAATCGACAACGATGTTCGCTTTTTCGTTGACGATTTTTTTTAGCGACTAAGGACACGCATAGACAAGGCGCAGGCAATTGGATTTGGAAACGCGCCGAATTGCGCGCAGAGATGTGAAAGCTTGATGCGTTCGATGTTTTCGCAATGGAGGCGAATTCTCGTCGCTGACGCGATCTGAAAGAACCGAAAATCGCAATGATAGAGTGCTTGCATGCAACCGAGTGCAAAGGTGGAGTTAGAAGTGTTGGGTGACCAAATCGCTGAGATGGCCGCGCATATCGACGCTGCGATGCATCGTTTATTGACGGCGATTCGTGAGTTTGATCAAGCAAATGGCTGGTACGCGCAAGGTGCGTTGTCCTGTGCGCATTGGCTGACCTGGCGCATCGGTTGGGATTTGCGCACATCGCTTAATGCCGCGCGAACAGAAATCGGAACCGCACGGCGCACAGAACCCAGCGGAACCGCACGGCGCACAGACTCCCGCGGAACCGGCGCATGCATAGACTTCCGCGGAACCGCGCCCGGCCTCCGAAAATAGACGATTGATAAGCGCTAGCGTACCACTGGCTTTGGTAACATGTCATACTGTGTGTATGACACGCGTCAGGTCGGGAAAATCACCCAATACATCGCCCGGCGCGTCGAAGGATGGGCCGTCGCTTCGGATAAACGCGCGCGTATCCGCTAACTTGGTGACACGGGTTCAGCGGTTGGCGGAACAAGACGGCAGTACGATCACTGATATTGTTGAAGCGGCGCTGCAGCTATATTGCGCGACGAACGAAGCTCGACCTACTGCACGCGAAGTGTGGTCTGCCGCCGGCTTGATTGGGGCCGCGCAATGGAGCGAAAACGCTTCGACCACCGTTAAAGCTGATCTAACCACTGGTCTCAAGCAAAAGCGAACCCCGCGAAGGGGGAGGCAGAAAAGTCGGGGCCCGAAGGGGCAGGCCCGATGATCTTGGCTGATACGGGATTTTTTATCGCGCTCATCAACCGTCGCGATCGGCACCACGCGCGTGCCAAGGTTTGCTTGGAGCAGCTACGCGAGCCTTTGTTAACTACATGGCCAGTAGCCACAGAGACTTGTCATTTGCTTGCGCGAACATCGCCTGACCTTGCGCTGCAATTTCTCCGGTCGCTCCACGCGGGTGCCGCCAGGTTGCATGACTTAAGTGAAGCACATCTGCCACGAATCATTGCGCTGACAGAGCAGTATCGAGATCTCCCGATGGATTTGGCAGATGCGTCGCTTGTGATCGCGGCTGAAGACCTCGGTCATGGTCGCATATTTTCCACCGACGAGCGCGACTTCCGCGCGTACCGATGGAAGTCGAAAAAGCCTTTCACAAATCTTATGCTTCCCTGAATTGGTGCGATCGAATGCTTCGGCCCATCGGCTTGTCGATTCAATCGCAAAAGTTCGCGCGAAGCCTGGCTCCTATCGCCTCTTGCACGAAGGCAACTTCCGCGTCGAATCCGACGGCGCCAACGGCTGGCACTTCTACGACGAGCGCAATCGCCGCATCGTACCTCAGCACGCCCGCGTCACTATCCTGTCCGCGCCACCTCGTTCCCACGGCCTCGACCGCCTCCGCTCCGACAACGCCTCCCTCGACATCAGCCCCGCCACCCACGCCACGCTGTGGACCGGCGAGGATATCGACTATGGAACGTGTATTGATTATCTGGTGTGAACGATCCGCTTTTCACGGCACAACCAGAAGCGCCGGCTTCACGGTTTGTTAGTAACGGCGTTCGCCGCTGCATATTCGCGGATTCGTTGCCGAACCTCTTCCAGCATCTTGGCATTCTTTTGCGGCACGTCGCGAAACGCGCGCTTTGATAGCCCTTGCAAGTCTTCATCGGTAGGCTCGAAGTCTGGGTTCGAAAGATCAATATCGGCCATGGCTCCAATGTAGCACCTTCGACAGGTTGGTCTCTAGAAGCTTCTAGAATCGAGCTCATGCTTCGCTTCTTGGGCAATGCAAATGCCTACTCCTTGGCCGCGACCACGTCTGCAAGCGTCCGCGCCACCACATAGTGCGCCACCGCTTCTTTCGCTTGGGTCCCCGCTAAAGCTGCGAAATGCGCTTTGCCACACTTTGTCTTCATCTCTTCGCGTGGTCGCAAATCGGCCAACACTTGGCTGCTCTTCGTTTCAACCACAAAGAACAAACGTTCGCGCCCTTGCTCTTCAATTAGCACTGCCCAGTCGGGGTTGTAGGTGCCGAGTGGTGTTG
This sequence comes from Deltaproteobacteria bacterium, assembly GCA_029565465.1. Classification (GTDB taxonomy): domain Bacteria; phylum Myxococcota_A; class Polyangia; order Haliangiales; family Haliangiaceae; genus JABFXX01. Next base: position 23,061 of record JAKQOD010000143.1, on the reverse strand, counting down.
GCACTTTGAACCAGTCGGGAAGCTTGGCGTACACTTTTACGGCTGCGGACTTTTCAAGTTCTTCGGCGAACGGACGCTCGACACCGACCGAATCAAAGATGACGTGATCGTAGATCGTCTTTTGCGTCGGAATCATCTGTTTGAGATAGCCCGTCAATTCGTCGGCGGCGAACAGCTCTTGCGCATAGCAGTCTTGGTCGCCGAGCCTCTGATAACGGATACCATCGACCAAGGCGCGTTGTTTACAGCGTTTGATTTCGTCGATCGCCATCGCCATGAAGCGTTGCGGGTTACGCTTGAAGTCGTTGAGTCGACCGCTTTGAATCAGGATGGTAGCGAGGCTCTTCCGTGTTAGTGCTGTTTTGTCTTGTAGCTCGGTGAGAATATCAGGGAGGTGCAAGCCTGATTCATCGATGACAAGAGGCAATTCTTGACTAGTGACAGTTGCCGACACGCCGGATCGATCGATACTTATGTCTGCTTTTTTGATGTGCACACGCGTCGCTGGCACCGCAGGCGCTGCCTTCAGCGCTTCGATGCAGTTTGCCAACAACGTCGCGTTGTCAAAGTCGACGCGATAGGTGGTCTTCGCTTTGATACGGTCCCACAACGCGCGAAAGTCTGCGCCGTCCAGCACCTGCGGCCGGCGGCGAATGGTGCCACGTTCGGCAGCGTTCTTGATCTCAAGGCGCCCAGCGACTTTCTTGAGCGTCGTCACAATTTGCTCTCGGAACGGCTCAAACTCTGTTGGCAGCTGGAGCACTCCGTCGCGCAAATCGGCGCGCAACGTTACTTGGGTATTGCCGGCTTCGTCGATGTACCCGCGATCGACAAACGTTTGATGTAGCTTGGCCGATGCTTCTGCGGAAAGCTCGATAATGTCGCCCGCCGCATCAAGTGATGTTAGTCCAGTAAACTGATGGCTCGTGACGATGCCGAACTCAATCCCTGTTTCATTGGTCAGTTCCGCTTGTAGCTGTTTTGCGAACAGTTGGTAGCTCTCGCTGGCAATGACGGTCAAGGTATTGACCTCGCGGCTACGTACGCGCTCGCCCGATTGTCGCACGCACAAGCGCAAGCCCCGGCCAATGGTTTGCCTGCGTGTGAGCAGGCTGTTCATGTCGCGCAAAACGCAGATTTGGAACACGTTGGGATTGTCCCAGCCTTCGCGCAGTGCCGAGTGCGAAAAGATGAACTTGAGTTTTGAGTCAAAACTTAACAATTTCTCTTTGTCGCGCATGATCAGGCTGTAGGCTCGCTCAGCGTTTTCGCGGCCGGTGTTGTTAGCTTCGGATGTATCAGCCCAGCGCTGGTTCTTGTCGATGGAGAAGTAGCCGTTGTGAACGTCCGCCAACAACGTGTCGATGTTGCTATCGACGAACAGCGGACGATACTTGGCCCGTAGCGCAGCGCGCCGAAACTCTTCTTCGAATACGACCGCCAGCGGCCCCGGTTTGACCACGCCGTCATCATAGGCACGGTACTGGGCGACTTCATCAATGAAGAACAAGCTTAAGACTTTGATGCCTTGCGGGTTGAGCCGTAATTCTTTGTCGAAGTGTTCTTCAATCGTGCGTCGGATCATTTGCCGCTGGAGCGAGCCCGCATCGACCTCACCAACCACTTGGCCCAGTCGAAGCTGCGTTTCTTCTCCGGTGCCTGCAAGCTCGATAGCCTCGCTTCCGGCCCGACTGTGAATCGCCTGTACAATGATGCCGCTATAAAGTGCACGATTGGCAATTTGGCCGAGGTCGTCACCTTGTTTTACGGTGACGACCTTTCGTGCGACTTTGCTCGTCGTTGCGCTGCCCATCTGTTTGTCGATTTCAACTTTGGCGCTGATCGTGTTGCGCGCGTTGCTTACCGAAATCAGTTTGACGTACGCGCGGTTAAATCCGCCTTCAATCTCCATCGATGCGACTTCGATTTGCTTGACCAACTGCTTGTCGAACGCGTCGACGGCGTCGAGGCGATACACCATGTGGTAGTTGTCGCGATGGGTTGCCGAGTAGCGCAGGGTGCATAGCGGTGCCATTTTTGATAGGGCTTCACGTCCTTTGCCTTCGAGGCCGCCGTCTACGCTTTGGGGCTCGTCAACAATTACGATTGGTCGCGTTTCGCGAATAAGCTCAATTGGCTCAGCGTCGCCAATCTTCTCACTTGTCTTGTAGAGATTGTTCTTGTCTGCTTTATTGATGGCACCAACAGTTACCACCATGACTTGGATTTCGTTGCTGGTTGCAAAGTTTCGAACTTGATACGGTTTGCGAGAGTCGTAGGTGAAGTACTGCGCGTGGCGTCCGTAAAGCGTATGGAAATGGCCAGCGGTCATCTGCAGGGTTTTGATCACGCCCTCGCGGATTGCGACCGACGGGACTACAATGATGAATTTTGCGAAGCCGTACTTTTTGTTGAGTTCGTAGATCGTGCGCAGATAAACGTAGGTTTTGCCGGTGCCGGTTTCCATCTCGATGGTGTAGTCAGCGCTCGAAAAATTGGCGGCGATCTGTAGGCCGTTACGTTGTTGCACCCGACGCAGATTTGCTTCGAGTTCGTCGGTCAGTAGTTGCAATCGGTTGCCGATGCCTACGCCTGCGGCATAGCCGGCGAAACTGCTCGTTTGCATTTGCGATGTAACCGTAAAATTGGCTTGGCTAATTGGCTGGCCGTTGAAAAGATCACAGACCGCGTTGATCGCATCGTGCTGGTACGGCAAGTCGGCTTCAAATACGAACTGCATGGCGGCTCCTTACAGACTCCGAACGATGAGTTTGTGGCCATTGGCTGGCTCATATTGCTGCAATATTGCCGTGAGATTTGCTTTGGTAACGTCGTCAGGAAATGCGCTGTCGCGCAGGATCACTGTAGAGTCGACCGCGGGCGCAAGCGCTTGATGCCACGCGATAATGCCTTCGCCGATTTCTTCGATCGATGTAGCTGCAAGCTTTGGCGCGAGGCATGCGATCAACGCGCCTTGTCCAACGCTGTGCAGTTTCAACTTGCCAATCGTTTTGGTTTCAATCGGCACTGTGAGTTCGAGACCGAGCTTAAGCAGCACTTCGAACAGTAAATCTTCCTCGGTGCGGTCATCTTTGAGGTTTGAAATCGCGCTATACAGGGTCTTTTCAAGATCTTCAGCGGCAGGATCCCAGGTGTTGATATTGCTGCTGTCGAGTTTGAATACGCGAAAACCAAGGTCGCCCGCGTACATCGGGTTTTCTTCTTTGATCTTCTTCGCAGCGCGACGGAGGCGTTCTTTGGTGAGTTCCGCGATTGTTGGCACGATAGAATCTGAGAGTGGTTCGGGTAGTTGAACCAATATGAACCTCGTTTCGATGTTGGTCGAACGTTCAAAGCACGCGTGTCCGAACGTTCCGCTTCCAGCAAAGAAGTCGAGCACCAACTCACCCGGATCCACGGTTCCTAGCGCGAGGATTCGTGCCAAAAGCCTGAGCGGCTTTGGTGAATCGAAGACCTGCTGGCCATCAAATAACGATTTTAGGGATGTGGTGGCTTCCTGTGTGTGACCTACTTCTTCGTATCGCCACAGGGAGCGCGGCACCACGTCGTCCATCTCCGATAGAAAGAGCTTCGCCCTTGGAAATGCAGCACGCCCATCAACTCCCCAATATAGTCTCCCATCCGCAATTTGTTGGTTCGTTACTTCCTGCCCATATTTCCAGACAGCTGTTTCTTTTGGCCACACTTCTTCGCCCGTGAACGGGTTTTGAATCGCATAGTATAAGTTGGGACGCTCCGATTTGGTTCTTGCGCAGGTGTAAGTCGCCGAGTTCCATGGGCCGCGAGGATCATTGTCTGGGTTTTTATAGTTTGAGAGCTGATCTTTGGTCCTTGCTAACTTTGTTGGACGCCAAACATCTTTGTTCTTTGCATAAACCACAATCAAGTCATGGTCCGAGCTAAACCATTTTGCGTCGTTGGCTGGCGAAACTCGCTTTTCCCAGATGGCTGAAACAATCGAGTTTTCTTCTCCAAATATTTCGTTTAGCAACGCAGTAATGTTCGCAGCCTCGGTGGTGTCAATTGATATAAAAATAGCCCCATCTTCCCGCAATAGTTCGCGCGCCAACTTCAGCCGCGGATACATCATATTGAGCCAATCCGTATGAAACCGGCCGCTTGTTTCGGTGTTGGTAGAAAGCTTTCGGCCGCTTTCAACTTGGCCGGTTAACTCCAAATAGTTTTTGATGTTGTCGCGAAAGTCGTCGGGGTAAACGAAGTCGTTGCCGGTATTGTACGGCGGGTCGATATAGATGAGCTTGACCTTGCCGGCATAGCTTCGCTGGAGCAGCTTGAGAACTTCAAGGTTGTCGCCTTCGATCATCAAGTTCTTGGTGGTGTCCCAATCAACGCTATCGTCTTTGCTCGGCCGCAAGGTGCCAAGCGAAGGTTGGAGCGCAAGTTGCCGGGCGCGCCGTTTGCCGTGCCAGTTCAATCCAAAACGTTCTTCGCGCTCGTCAACATTGTCGCCGAGCAGTTGCCGCAGTACTTCAAAATCGATTTTGCCTTCAGCACAGGCTTCGGGGAAAAGCGCCTTGAGTTGTTCGATGTTATTCGCGACGAGGTTCGCGGATTGAGCTTCTTCGGATTGGGGCGTGATTTTCACGGGCATAGCGATTTTGTTCTTGCTCGATTTACTTGCGGGCTTGGTCGTCATCGGTCATCAGTCCTTGTGGTCACGCTGTGCAAGCGAAGCAGTTAGTGCGAGCACCGTGGCTTCGGCTGCTTTGATGGCAGTGTTGAGTTCCACGCGTTTGTTGATTTGGCTTTCGCGGTTTGCCACCGCACGTAGCCGAGCGAGTTCGCGCACGGTGTTGGCATGCTGTTGCAGCTGTTGTCGTTGCGCCTCGGCGAACGCTGCGCGGCTTGGCGCGCTGTACATAGTGGTGATGGTGCTGACATGCAGTGCGGTGATGCAGTCGATCCAGCCTTGATACAAATCGCGCAAGGTGGCGTAGGGCCGTCGGGCGATTTCCAGGCTAGCGATGAATTCGGCTCGCGGCGTTGCTGCGTCGCAAGCACTTGTATGCAGTTCGTCCAGCACAATGGTACCCGCGCTTTGCGTCAGCCGTTTGTGCGCCAGCGTTAGCAGTGGTTGGGCGTTGGCGGCGGCGTCAGCCTCGGTGGACCACAATACGACAGGGTACGGGATTGCTCGATGGACAAGTTCATACAGGCGGTTGCGCCCAGCCTTGGATGACGTCGACGCTTTCGCGCGTTTGCCAGGGCGAACCGCGAGCTGCAAAACCGCAATTTCGCGGTAGTCACGATCACCTTCAATGTACGCATGGATGCCAACGTTGTCGGGCCGCAAGGTAGCAAGCCACGTTAACTCTTCAACTCGATCGTTGATGGCACGGCGGTCAGTTGCGGTTGCCGGCGCTTTTTCCAGTAACATCGTCTTCGGGATTCGACGCTCGACGCGCGCGCTAGCTGGGATGCCCATGGCTAGGATCGCGTCGGCAACAGCGCTGCCTGCATTCATGCTTGCACCACCACGAATGCCACGACTTCAAAGTCTTGATTTCCAGCCATATCGCTCGCCAGCGCTACGGTTCCGCCAGGCGAAAACAAGCTAGCAACTGCACGCTCTTCCTTTTTGCCCGTGATAGCCGCAATAGCTTTGGCCAACAGCGCTTGTGGGCCGCTCATGTTCGCGCCGTCACGGGTGGCCTTGGCAAAAGCATCGGCAACAGGCAGCGGCTGCTCGTTGCCATCGCATACGCGTTTGAGGCGATCGAGAATGGCTTTCGCTTGGGTAACCGGTAGCAACACTTCGCCGTCATCGCCAACATGCACCAAGTAGTGTGGTGCCAGCGGATATCCCGCGATGAGCGGACTCGCGGCTTGGTCGCCAACTGCACGCAAGCAAAAGACAATGCCCGCGCGCAGCCCACCGTCGTCGGACGCCGCGTCGTTGGAGGCCGCGGGTACCACGGCAAATGCACCTGGTGGGAGTTCGTCAATGGTGCTTGGCTGTGTTGCCAGGCGATTGGCTAAGTCGACGCGAAGGTCATTCAGCGTCAAATCTGCGATTGAAACGCCGTTGGAAAGATCTTCAAGGTCGATCACCGTATCCTGTAGCTTGAGCAATTGGCGTCGGCGGTATTCCAGATCGTTCATCTGGTTGCCGGTTTGATGTTCAATAACGTTTTCTTCGCCGGTTGCTGAGATATCCAGCAGCATCATGCGACCCGCAACCCGTTGCTCTAGTCCGATGTATTCTTCGAGCTCGATGTTGGGCCAAAAGTTGATCAGCTGGATGCGTTCATTGCAGGAGCCGAGGCGATCGATCCGGCCAAAGCGCTGAATGATGCGCACTGGGTTCCAATGGATGTCGTAGTTGATGAGCGTGTCGCAATCCTGCAGGTTTTGCCCTTCGCTGATGCAGTCGGTTGCAATCAGCAGATCTAGTTCCCCTTCGTCGGCGAATTCCGCAGCACGCTCTTTCGAACGAGGCGAAAAAGCTGTGAGCAAATTCGCCAAGTCGAGCGGGACATCGGGCAACGTGGTTTGATTGCGTCCGGTGCCGGTGACCAACGCGGTTTCTAGCCCTAGCGTTGTTTTGGCCCATCCAGCGAGCTGCTCATAAAGGTACCGAGCTGTGTCGGCGAACGCGGTGAACACAATGACTTTGCGGTTGCCTGGATTTATCGGCGCCGCGCACTTGGTCTCGATCGCAGTTCGTAGCGCGTCTAGCTTGGCGTCGCGGGCAGCGTCGATAACTGCCGCCGCAGCGGCAAGTTCCGTAAGGCGTTCACAGTCTTCGTTTAGGTCTTGCCTCCAGCGAACCAAGTCAACGTCACCGAGCAGCACTTTGACGCCACGCCCAACCATCAACGCTTCGGTGGCCGGATCATCAATGTCGAGGTCATCGAGTTCAGGGCATTCGACTTCCGGCGAGTGGCTGTCAATCTTGTTGATCGTTGCCACCACATCGGCGAGCTGGCGCTGCAGCGTCAGTGCAAAGGAGGAAACCGAACTTTCCATGCGCTTGAGCGCATTGACCCGTAGCAGGTGCACCAAGCTGTTTTCGCGGTCGGTCTGCTTAAAGACGCTGCCACCTTTGACTTGGGTGTTGTACTTGGCGTCGTACGCAGCGCGGCGGTGCGGGAGCACGTAACGCAATGGCGCATACGCAGCGAGATTTAGTCGACGAATCTCGTCGTTGATTTCGCGAATTGATTGAAACGCGCCAACGCGATCAACGGCAGGTGACAGGTTAATCGGCCGCAGTCGTTCCGGGAATCGGCCGGTTTCGCTAATGCCATAGTACTTTTCGATGTGCTTGCGCGATCGCGCAATAGTGACGAGGTCGAGTAGTTTGAAGTAGTCGAAACCCAGCATCTCCATCAGTTGTGCTGGTCGTCGGAGATCATCGCCCAGCGCCAACCATTTGCGGAACTGCGCTGAGGCAAGTCGAATCGTGCCGTCGATGCTAGGTATGCCGTGTTCAACCAGTGCGGCATCATTGCCAGCCGTTGCAAACGAGATCTGATTGCGTAAATCGGTCAGCCGATTGTTCACTGGTGTTGCCGATAACATCAGCACGCGGGTGCGTACGCCTTCTTTGACGATGCGGCGCATCAGGCGGTCGTAACGGGTTTCTTGATCTTGGCGCGGCGTCTTTTTATTGCGAAAGTTGTGCGATTCGTCGATGACAACTAGGTCGTAGTTGCCCCAGTGAATTGAGGCGAGGTTGATGTCACCGGACATTCCTGTATCGCGCGACAGGTCAGTATGGTTAAGGACATCAAAGCTGAAGCGATCAGCGGCAAGCGGATTGCGCCTATCGTTGCTGCGATACACCGTCCAGTTGTCGCGCAGCCGCTTGGGTGCGAGCACCAAAACGCGGTTGTTGCGCAACTCGTGGTACTTAATGACCGCTAGGGCTTCGAAGGTTTTGCCTAAGCCAACGCTATCAGCGATGATGCAGCCGCCGTAGCGTTCGAGTTTATCGATTGCGCCGATGACGCCGTCGCGTTGGAATTTGTAGAGCTTTTTCCAGACAGCGGTTTCGCGAATGCCGGTTGCGGAATTGATGATGCGTTCTTGATCGAGTTCAACGCCAAGGTCTTTAAAGAGTTGATACAGAATGCCGAGATAGATTTCCGCAGGGGCGCGGCGCCGGCTAAGTTGCTCAAGTTGGGCGAGCAATGTCGCTTTCGCCGTGCCGACAGCAAGGGAATTCCATTGCGCTGCAAAGTGTTGTTGCAGTGCCGTGCACGTGTCTGGATCGCTATAGTGCTGGACTAAGCTCAGCTCAGTGGTTGGCGCAATGCCGAGGCCTTCGGTTGTAAAGGCGCAGGACCCGGTTAGGACCGGCCCAGGGGCGCCTGGCGTACCAACGACCATCATTGACTGTGCAATGGCGCCGCGGCTTGTCCGCACTTCAAATGAGGATTGCAACAACTCGGTACACTCGGCTGCAAGCCAGTGTTGGTCGAGTCGGTTGCGTCGGGCGCGATCATGGGCGGACCCCAGTAAGGCCTCGATGCCGTGATTGTTCGGCAAAATGATTTGGCCGCTGGCTACTGCTTGCAACCGGCGGCGTAGTTCTGCAAATGCAAACAGGTTTAATGCGGGCGTCGCAACCGCGAACGCTGCATCGGGCGTTAGCGATTCGTTGAGCACGTCGAGTACGCGGTCGTTGCCAATGTTCTTAACTAGACGCATCGTGCTGTCGGCTTGCCCGTTATTCCGAACTGTTCAGGCCGCCCCATTGGTACGCGAAGATATCACGAATCATGCAAGTTATGCACGTTACGTGAATTTCGCTGCAGCGGCATTCGCTGTAAGCCGTTGCGGTGGCTGCGAGCAGCGATATGTGGACGCAAATCGGCAAGCGAATTCGGCAGCTCCGCGTCGGGCGTGAGTTGTCGCAAAGCGAGCTGGCCGAGAAAGCTGAACTGTCGCTGAGCTTGGTGTCAAAGCTCGAAGCAGGTCACAAAGGTGCGAAGCTTGAATCGCTGCAGCGGCTGGCCGAAGCGCTAGATGTTTCGCTGGCAGAAATGCTGCCGCATCCAGTTGCAGTGCCCAACGTAAAAACTGGGCCGGTTGCTCGCGCCAGCGATGGCAAAACTAGCGGCAGCTGGGACATGCACAAAGAAGAACACAAGCGCTTGATGGAGCGCACCAAGCAGCTGTCTAAACGCGACTTGCAAGTGCTGAGCTATCTCGCTCAGTTGATGAGCGAAGCGCAGCGGCGATAGCTAGCGGCGCAGGCAAGCTGCATTGGCACTGGGGGCGGTGCGATCGCCGACCGCTTCGGCCGCGCGGCGTAGGCTGTGCAGTGAGGTGCAACGGATGTTAAAGAATTACGTTCGTTGTTACAGTACGAAAATCTTCTCGAAATCCTTCGACTCCTGTTACCTTCGAGCTACTCTTACGGCACAAACACATGGCCACGGATTCGATCGCTAAACATGCTGAACTTATGGCACTCACGTTTGAAGGTGGGCGCTTTGAAGACCATGTTGCGCCAGTAGAGGTGCTAGCTGAATTGGTCACGATGGAAAAGTTGTTGTTCGAAACAGCTCGGCACCTGTTCCTTGAGCAACATCCTGATCGAAAACAGGTTCCGCGCGGCTTTCGCGACGCTGCTCGATTATTGCTCACATCAACTGCGCATAACTGTTTTACTGCGCGTGTTGCAGTTTCTTCGCTGGGCGAAGATTTTGGCGTGATGGACGAAGCGCGAGCGCGCATTTTCGCTGCACTCGAAAGCGTGGGCGAAAACGATCCCGTGGCGATTCGCGCGTTGCCCAGTGTCGCGTTAGACCTGCTGGCATCGCTGGGGCGCCGGTTGCATCAAGATGAAGCACTGCGGTTAGCGTCATATTCGAGTCAGCCGGTCACGATAAATCGAAGCGTTCGGGAACGCCTTGCTCACCACATTCACCGGCCGGTGGAGTGGGAACAAGGTGTAGATGGCGAAGTCATTGAACTTAGAGACAGCGAGCGAAAAATTGTGCTGCTGATCGCCGCCAACCGGATCGAGGTTCCTTATAAGGAAGAGTACCGGCCCATGGTGATCGAAGCGCTTAGTGCGCGCCCCTTAACACGGCTGCGTCTACACGGGCTCATTCAAAACACGCCAGGGTCAAATCGGATCGTAATGAAGCGGGTTGATGACATTGGCCTTTTTGAACACGAGCGCAGCCAAGAGATTAAGGCGATGTGGGACCGACTGCATACATTGGAAAGTGTGCCCGACGGGTGGCTCAATGAAGACAGCCTCGCGCCAACCGCCGCTGCTCGCGCCAGCGCAAGATCCACGTTGGCTCGGTTTCTTGCTGATTACGTAGATTTGCCAAAACCGCAAATCTATCCAGGTACGGACGGGGGAATGCTAATCGAATGGATCTACGGTCGGTGGGCTGTTTCGTTTGCTTTTGATTCGGATGGTGCAACGTCGGACATCTCCGCGATTCACGCCGATACAGGTGTAGAGGTAGTCGAGCAGCTGGGCGAGCGCAACTTGAGCCGCGACTCAGCGGCCGGCCTCGCGGCCTTCTTTAAGGCGCTTGAGGTTCGCGATGTGCATTAAGCGCGGACTTCAATTGGCGGATGCTGCTGAATTGTTGTTTCGACAGATCAATCCGAAATGGCTAGTTGATGATGGAGTGCCAGGCAGCCTCTCGTTTGTGCCTTCTCGGCATGACGACGACTGCTTGTCAGTAGATCGCAGCGCAATCACAGATGCCACCGCGAGCTATCGCTTCTTTACGTCAGCTACGCCCACCGGCCTGGGGCGCAGCTCCGCTGGTGTATGGGCGCTGACCGTCGACGAAGTTGAAAAGGTCGGTCTTCAAGCGTTTTCGGATCCTGAACCAGCAAGTTCGGAGATGCCCGAGAATTCGGCTCATGCGGTGATCGACTTTGAAGGCATTAGTGGCAATCAGCAAAAGAAGATCGGTGGCCGGTTGAAAGTTTTTGCCACAGCGCGGGGCCGGCTGGCGCCTTAGTTGTTGCGTGTAAGTGATGGAGCAGGTTCGTTTTCGGCTTGGTCTTTTTTGTTTTTTGAGGGAGCCGGGTGGCAAGTCGTATTTGCCTTCGTCGACGACCTGAAGTTTTTCGATTTGTTTGGTGTCGAGGCAAGCAGCATCGGCCTCATCAAGTATGAACTTCGCATTGTGTACATTCGATTTGTCGGCACCCACGCGCAGTACAACAAGGTGAATTGCTTGGAGGTATGACGATGGCAACACGCAAAATAAGCAAAGCAAGCGCCGACGCGGCGGCAGTTCAGCCAATTCGGCCGATTCGCAACGGGCGAGATCACGACAAGGCGCTCAAAGAAATTGGGATGTTGTGGGATGCCACCGACGCAGCGTCGAAAGATCGTTTGGAAGTGCTGTCGATTCTGGTTGAAGCGTACGAGCGAGTGCATCACGCAGTGCAAGCGCCGTCGGCGGTCGCCGCAATTCAGTTCCGCATGGAACAGCTTGGCATGTCGCGTGCCGCTCTCGGCGTGGTGGTTGGCTCGCGTTCGCGTGCGACCGAAATTCTGTCTGGCACTCGCCAGCTGAGCCTAGAAATGATTCGCAACTTGCATCGCGAAATGAAGATTCCGCTCGAAGTGTTGGTGTTGCCGGCTGTAACGAAACGCAAATCTAAACGCGCAGCGTGATTGGCACTTCTGCGCGCCGATGACCCGGCCGCGCTCTGGCGCTCTAGTTCCCCGTCGCTGCGACCAGTACTTCGACGGAGTTCACGATGCTAACCGAAAAGACTGAGCCGGCGGCGCCGCCTTTGGGGGTGAGTTGGTTGATGCGGGTAATAGAGATGGTTTCGTTTTCGGCTTGGTCCTTTTTGTTTTTGAGGGAGCCGGGTGGCAAGTCGTATTTGCCTTCGTCGAGGATCTGGAGTTTTTCGACTTGTTTGGTGTCGAGGTAAGCAGTGTCGGCGCGGTCGCCACGGTCCCAGGCGACGGGCACGATGGCGGTTGAGATGACAGAGCCGCCGAGGGTTGGCGCGGTTAAAAAGTGAATGTCAGGGCCGTCGACGCGGACATCAGTAACGCTGTCGGTGCCGTCGGTGATGTCGAATTGATAAACTTCGTAGTAGCCAGGCTGGCTCCCGACCCAGCGGCCGCTGTTGTTTTGACTGTTGTTAAAGGTCAGTGGCACTTTGCCGCCGAGGCTCGAAACGATAACGGTGCCGGTGGTGACCGGCACGCCGGCGCGCGAAATGCGCAAACTGAATTCAGTGTTGAACTGCTCGGGCTTGGAGGCGCCGCCAGTGAGGGCTTGCGCCCGCGCGCTGCCTTCGACGAGTAGGGTGGTGGTGCCGGCCCCGATGGAATTGCCAGCGCCAGCTTCGAGCGGGTCGCTGCTACAGGCGCCAAGGGCAAGGGCACCAGCGCAGACCAGCGCGGACATTAGTTGCATAAGAGAAATATTTTTCGACATGAATTCCACTCTAGTTGAAAAAACTTCAGCGGCGCATTTTCCGACGACGATTTGCAAAAATACCTCTGACACCGGCGGCATGCAGCACCGACGTAGCCGCTGTGCCTTCATGTGCAAAAAGCGGACAGCTTGCAAAACGCGCGGCTACACGCGAAATCCCACTCGCGTTGTAGTGCTGGCCACGCTACGATGTAGGCGTGCGTTGCTACATAAGCGATCGTCCTGGCCTGCCCGTGGTGTTGCGCAATCATGCAGTGCCGGTGAGCCTAGTTTTCGCGGTTTCCGCAATCCTGCGTTATCCAACTTGGGCCGATCAAGAACCGCAACTACACGCCACGCTGATCAACGAGAGTCACGAAGCGCGCGAGTTTATCGTCGGGCCTGCGCAGTCTCCGATGCGGCAGCGCTTCTGGCTAGCGCCTGGCGAAGCCCGCACGGTGCAATATCCGTTCATCGGCGCCACTCACTTGGCGATTGCCGAGCTCCGCGCTGGCACCTTGCAGTGGGAAACTCGCGCTGGCTATTGGAGCGAAGGGCGCGGCGCAACTGTGCAAAAATTCGGCATCGCTGCCGATGGCCAGGTCCTGACCGTTTCCGCCCAAGAATTGCCGTCGTTCTGAACGTTTACGCAGACTTGCAGCCGCCATATTCCGCAGCAAAAAGGGTTGGGCATATTCCTACAAACGTGTAAGGTCCGCGCAGCTATGGCGACCAAAGAACTTGAACACGTAGTGATCCGCTTTGTAGGCGACTCCGGTGACGGCATGCAGCTCACTGGCTCAGAGTTCGCGAAATCCGCGGCCGAAGCCGGTAACGACATTTCGACGTTTCCTGACTTCCCAGCAGAAATTCGCGCTCCAGCCGGCTCGCTGTTTGGCGTGTCGGGTTTTCAATTGCACTTTTCATCGTCGGAAATTCACACGCCTGGCGATGCGCCCGACGTGTTGGTGGCCATGAACCCAGCCGGGCTCAAAACCAACCTCAAAGACTTGGTCGACAACGGCACGCTCATCATCAACAGCGGCGCGTTTAGCGAAGCCAATTTGAAAAAAGCGGGCTACGCAAGCAACCCAATCGACGACGGTTCGTTGGCCAAATACAAGGTCCACACCGTCGACATTTCGCAGCTAACGATGACGGCGCTTGAAGGCACCGAGCTGTCGGTCAAAGAAAAGACGCGCTCGAAGAACTTCTTCGCGTTGGGCTTGGTGTTCTGGATGTATGGCCGCGATCCAGAAACCGAAATCCCACGCATCACCGCTCAGTTCGCGAAGAAGCCACAGTTCGGCGACGCCAATATCAAGGTGTTCAAAGCTGGCTATCACTTCGGCGAAACGGCTGAAGTTTTCCAAACTCAATACAAAGTGCCACCCGCGAACTTCGCGCCAGGCATGTACCGCAACATCACCGGCAACGAAGCGTTGGCGTTGGGCCTCGTGGTCGGCGCCGAACTCGCTGGCAAGCCGCTGTACTTTGCAGGCTATCCAATCACGCCAGCGTCGTCGATTTTGCACGCCTTGGCGAAATACAAAAACTTCGGCGCGATGACGTTCCAAGCCGAAGATGAAATTGCAGCGATCGGCGCTGCGCTGGGTGCCGCCTACGGTGGCGCAGTCGCGGTAACTGCGTCGAGCGGTCCAGGCATTGCGCTCAAGACCGAAGCGATGGGCCTTGGCATTATGACCGAGTTGCCGATGGTGATCGTCAACGTGCAACGCGGCGGTCCGTCGACGGGCTTGCCAACGAAAACAGAACAATCGGACTTGTACCAAGCGGTGTACGGCCGCAACGGCGAATCGCCAATGCCGGTCATCGCCGCGAAGTCGCCAGGCGATTGTTTCTACGCAGCTATCGAAGCGATGCGCATTGCGGTCACCTACATGGTGCCAGTGATGTTGCTGTCCGACGGTTACATCGCCAACGGTTCGGAGCCGTGGGCGTTGCCAAATCTCGAAGCGCTCAAACGCTTCGACGTGAAACATCGCACTGACCCAACCGACTTTAAATTGTACCGCCGCGACCCAGTGACGCTCGCTCGCGAATGGCCAATCCCAGGCACGCCTGGCTTGGAGCATCGCATCGGTGGCATCGAAAAAGACGCGCTCACCGGCAACATCAGCTACGACCCTGCCAACCACGAAAAGCAAACCCACTTGCGCGCTGAAAAGGTTGCCCGGGTTGCCAACGAAGCTGGCGCCCTCGACACCCTCGGCGAAGACAGCGGCGATGTGTTGCTGATCGGTTGGGGCGGCACCTTCGGTTCGTTGCGCCAAGCTACGATGTCGCTGCGTGCAGCAGGCCGCAAAGTGACCCACGCGCACATGCGCTGGATGTGGCCACTTGAACCTGGCATCGCCAAGATTATCAAAAACTTTAAGCATGTCTTAGTGGCCGAACTCAACGGCGGCCAGTTGCGCACCATGTTGCGCGCTACGTACTTGGTCGACGCGATCGGCCTCAACAAAGTGCAAGGCTTGCCGTTCAAAGTACTGGAAGTCACCACGGCGGTCGAAAATGTCCTCGGTGGCAACGTGCCGCGCGCCGACGGCGCAACCGCAGCTCGCACCATCAACGCGTAATTCGAGAAAATACCATGAGCGAAAAACTCGTTAAGCTTTCCAAAAAAGATTTCGAAACTGACCAAGACGTGCGCTGGTGCCCAGGCTGCGGCGACTACGCAATTTTGGCGGTTGTGCAACGCAGCCTCGCCAACCTTGGCGTGACGCGCGAAAAGACCGTGTTCATTTCGGGCATCGGCTGTTCGAGCCGGTTTCCGTACTACATGAACACCTACGGCTTTCACACCATCCACGGCCGCGCGCCTGCGATTGCGTCGGGCCTCAAGATGACCCGCCCTGAGCTCGACGTGTGGGTGATTACCGGCGACGGCGACGGCTTGTCGATCGGCGGCAATCACATGCTGCACGCGCTGCGCCGCAACATGGATCTGAAGATCATGTTGTTCAACAATCAAATCTACGGCCTCACCAAAGGCCAATACTCGCCGACCTCGGCGCTGGGCACCCGTGCCGCGTCGACGCCAACTGGCTCGGTCGATCACCCGATCAATCCGATTTCGTTGGCGCTTGGCGCAGGCGCGACGTTTGTGGCGCGCACCACTGACACCGACGCCAAAGGCTTTGCTGCGATCTTGGAAAAAGCGCACAAACACAAAGGCGCAGTGTTCATCGAGATCCTACAAAACTGCCCAGTCTTCAACGACGGCGTGTGGGACAAGGTCAAAGACAACGCTGCTAACATGCAGATCATTCTCGTCGACGGCCAACCGCTGACCTTTGCGGGCGGCAGCAAAGGCATTCGCATGAATGCCAACATGGAACCGGAAATCGTCGACGTTGGCGATGGCCCAGGCCAAACGCCGCTGAGCGGCTTGGTGGTGCATCGCGAACACGGCTCGCCAGTGTATGGCCATCTGTTAGCGCAGTTGGTGCAGCCTGATTTCCCAATGCCGATGGGCATCATTCATCGCGAAGAAAAAACTACCTACAATGAATTGGCGATCGCGCAGATCGAAGAAGCGCGCGCCAAACAAGGCCCAGGCAATCTGCAAAAGCTGATGCTTGCCGGCATGGTGTGGGAAGTTGGCACCGAAGGCGTGAAGCACTAATCATGTGGCGCCACGGGTTAGCCTTGAGCGGGTTGGCCGCAGTTGCAGGGTGTAGCTTCCCTAGCAGCAGCGGTGGCAACGATGCAGTTACGCGTGATGCGGCCAACGGCGTCGACGCGCGGACCGCGGATGCACGCCCGATTGACGCACCCGAAGTAACGCCCATCGACGCACCGCCGCCGCCGCAACGAACCAGGCGCGGCTTGGTGTTGCGTTACGATTTTAATGAGCTCGGCGCAGGCGACACCATCGCCGACGTTTCGGGCGTGGGCACGCCGGCCAATCTCAGAGTTGGCCCGCTGCCCGTCGACAGCGTGCTGCCGACAGTCGATGGCATGGCGCTGACGACGACGACGCCCAATGTGCTCGTGGATGTTGCCAACAGCGACGCCGCCGCGAAAATTGCCAATGCTTGCACCAACGGCGAGTTCTCCATTGAGATATGGGCGAAACAAAGGCCGGGCTCGGCATCGTACGGGCGGCTGTTTTCGATAGGCAGCACCGCCGATCTTGGCCTCCGCAATGCGCAGGTTGGCACTACGTTTCAAGATGCTACGGCAAGCTTCTTGCGGACCACGGCCTCGACGACTAGCGGTCAAGAAGTGGACATCGCGACGGCGGTTGACGCCACGCAGAAGCAGTTGTTTGTGATGCGCTATGGCGGTGGCAAACTAGTCGCCGACGTGTTCACGGGCACCGCTCGCAAAACTGAGTCAGTCTCACTGACGGGCAACTTCTCGTCATGGGCGGCCTACAAGCTGGTGTTGCTCAATAGCAATCGCCATTTCAACAATAACGACGCTCGCTATTGGCTCGGTTCGATCTATTCCATGTCGGTCTATTGCAGCACGTTGACCGAGCTTGAATTGGAAAACGATCGCCTGCTTGGTTCCGAGTCACTGTAGGTGCGGTAGCGCCAGCAAAGCCGCCGTGGGCGCTTGACCTTGGCGGCGCGTGGGCGACAATGCTGGCCCATGACTGCTGTATCCTCTGACCACGTCGAAAAAACCATTGCTGCTTTCACTCGTTTGGATCAACGCGGTGACCGCAAAGCAATGAACAAGCTGGCGATGCGCCTGCAAAAAGAACAACCAGTGTTGCTGCAATATGCGGCAGGCGTGCGTGGTGAACACGGCGACGCAACCGGCGAAGCGGCGGTGTTTTACGCAACGTTGATTTGGGCGATGTTCGATCGTTCGCGCAACGGCGAAACCCTGCCGCGCATCACGATGGAAAACCTCACCGCGGCGGAAGCCGACGTGAACGCGTCGATTGCAGCGACGGCTGGTTTTGCCGAGCTCGCACCACAAGATCGTATTGTGCCAGCAGTGGCCAAATCGCAACCTGCCATCAGTGCCAAGTTGCAAGAACTGCTCACCGAAGACGTCAAAGAAGCAGCGATGACGGTCGAAACCTGCACGATCATCGTCAAGCCAACCCAAGTTGTCATCGAAGCTTTCGACGCAGCCGTCAGCGGCCGCCGGCCAGGCGAACGCCAAGGCACGATCGTCGTCGGTGAAACCATCGGCCGTAACGATCCATGCAACTGCGGCTCGGGCAAAAAATACAAGAAGTGCCACGGCGCGGTGTAAGCACTGCCGTGGTCTGAGGGCCTATGTCTGAAGACCTTGGCTTTAGCTATCGCAAACTCAAAGACGGCGCTGTGCAGATCACGCATCGCGGTGCGCTCGCTAGCACGTTGCGTGGCGACGATGCCGTTGAATTTCTCGATGCTATTGCCGACGGTGATGATGCGCAGCAACTGATGGCGCGTGTTACTGGCAATTACAAACGCGGCAACGAGCGGCTAGCTAAGCAGCATCCCCGCAATCGTGGGTGACGCACGCTAAAAGGCGAGCATGCCCCAGTAAATGCTCGAAACTTTGCCGTCTTTGAACTCAAACACCATGCCGTCGTAGTGCGTGCCGACCGTGTACGATTCTTCGCCGTCGGCCGGGAGCATGTGGCCAGCGGCGTAGGCTTTGTCGACGTCGGCCAACGTGCTGCCAATACCGATGCCCTTGTGCGTTTTGAGCGTCGCAGGTGCAGCCAGGCTCACATTCCGCGCAACCCAGGGGCCCTTTGCGGTGCCGCTGGCGAAGAAGATGGTGACGCCGGCTTTTTTCCATACCCATTCCGCAACAAAATCGCCAGTTGCACCTTCACCTTCGGCCTTGCCTTTGCTCGACGGCTGACCAAGCAGCGCAACCACATCCTTGCTGCTTATGCCGGGTTTCAACGTGCCGAATGCTTCAGTTTCAAGCAACGCATTGGCGGCTTTGACCCGCGGGTTCTCGGGATCATCAGGATCCATTTCGGCGGCGTCTGGCGCCACTACAGTTGGCGCGGCATCGACCGCAGTGGCGGCAACTGTGGTCGAGCTGGGGGCCGCAGGCGCAGGCGTGGGTTTGGTACAACTTGCGGTTGCGGCGAGCAGTGCTGCGAGCGCAAAGCAAAAATTCTTCATGGAACAGCGTCGCTGCTGCTGCCCCCACACGTCAAGCCGCTACGAACTATTCGTAACCGTTATGCAATCGAAAGTTTCAGCGCGGCAAGGTTGGCCACGGTTCGCGTTGTGCCCCAATCGTCGCTGGTCGTAATGATTACGCCGGGCGGATTGGCGGCTGCAAAATTGAGGAAGACCCACGCGAATTCATAGAGTTCGTCGTCATCTTCGTCTTCGTCGTCGGAAACGGTACTGACGGCGGCCACTGGCACCAGATCATCGTTGATCCAATCGCCATCGGTTTCATCGAGACAGCCCATGCTGCACAGCTCGTCATAGTAGTTATCGACGAGCTCTTCTTTGAGCTTTTTCGAATCAAGAAAGCGAAACCGAAACGTTGCTGGCTCGTGATCGAACAAGTCACCGTCGAGTGCAGCGGTTACGCGCTTTTTGAGATACGGGGCGATCGTCTGTTTGACGCTCTTGTCATGGTTGGCCATAGCGAGGGCGTATCACCGAATCGTAGCGTTAACAATTTTCAAGCTCGCTACAAGCCTTCAACTTTGATCCACGGCCCGGCTGTATACGGAAAGCTTTGGTCGTAGTGGACGTGGGCGACGTACCAGAGCGTCACGTCATCACCGTCGAGCTTTTCGTCACCAACATACGCCGCAGGGTAGGTTTGCGCACCAGCGCTGCTGCGTGGCGAGAACGGACCCCATTCGCCATCGTGGTAGCGAATGGCAAAAACTTCGGCGTCATCCCAAATGTGCGGGCGCAAGTTCACGCACGCGCCGGTGCCGAAATCGACTTGGCGCCAGACGTTGCCATGTTCATCGGCTTCGCCGCCGTACGGAAACCAGCCTTCGGTTTCAACCCGCAACCACCGGCCATCTTCGAACCGTTCGAATGCATCGTTGCGCGCACCGTCGATGTCGAAGTCAAACCGCCAATGTGGATGGTAGGTGTGTTGATCGTGCAGGCCAGCGCCATGGATTTGCAACCATGGGCACATGCGACCGTCGTCGTGGAAACGCCAGAATTGCGTGTAGTGGTATGGCCCTGCTGCGAAGTCGGCTGACAGCTCAATGCCGCCGCGAAACCGCTCGATGCGCACGCTGCCGACGAGGTTGCGATGGCCTAATGGCACCCACCATGGGCCGTGATTTTCCAACAGCAACGCATCGTCGGTTGGTGCATCATCGAGCGCTTCATGCTGGTGATCGACTGTGACGTACGGCAACGAGCCTTCCCACAGCACGCGCTTGCCGCGGTAGTCCGCGAGGTACACCATCACGCCAGCCGATTCGGTGACGCGCCAATGAAACTTCCAGTTGGCTTCGGTAATTACGTTGTTCATGATGATGCTCATTACCAGCTCGCTGCCGGCACGATGTTGGTGACTTGATTGTCCAGCAAATCGACGACGACCACGACGGTTGGATGTTCGCCTGGGCGGCCAAACATGACGGCGGCCGAGCGGCGTGTATAGGCGATGTCGTTGCTGTCTTTGCCCCAGTAGTGGGTGGCCAGCTGTGGTTGTTCGCCGAGATTGAGGGTGCCGCGCACTTGTTCGTCGGCGGTTGCTACGGCGATCGCTAGCGCTTCTTCTTCGCGCGACAACATTGGTTGTGAGCGATTGATGTCGAGATGCGCAACGATGCCGGCTTCGAGATCCACGCACGCATCAATGCAGCGATCGGCAGCATAGTCGTACACCACAACGCGCGCCAAGCGATGACCCGCCATCCAATGTGGTGGCTTGACGACTAACGGCTCGGTGCAGATCACGCGATAACGGCCAACTTTCGCCATGGTCGCAACCCGGCGATCTTCGGTGAGTGTACGCAACGCGTCGGCACTCTCACCGGCGGTAAGTGGTGCAAACAACTCAGGGTAGGCCGTCTGCGCAGGCTCGGGCGGTGCTACGGTTGGCTTGCTGACCTTGGCACTGGGTGCGCCGATCGTACGTTTTGTCCGAGCGGCCGTTTTTGCGGCGGCCGGCTTGGCTTTTTTGGCAGCCGAGGCGGCTTTGGGCTTTTTGGCGGGCGGCATGCGCTCAATATACATGGCGCTGGCCACGGCTAAAGATCCATCGCCGATATTCTCCAAGTTGCTGAAATTACTGGACTCAGCGGCCGGTGCAAACGCAAATATACATACGCCAAGGCAATTGATAGATCCTACGCCGCCGTGGCTCGTTACTACTCAACATGAAGACCTTCCGCGCTGCTCTTTCGTCGCTGTTGATGGCCGGCGCCATCGTTGGTTCGGTGGCTGCATGTTCGTCGGCATATGCCGATCAAAAACAAGTCGCACGGGCACGCATGACCGATCCGCGCATCGCGATTGCAGCTGCGCCTCAGAAACTGCGCGCACCTTATGACGTGCAAATCATTCGCGAAGATGGCAGCACGTTGTCGACGTATGCCAAGGGCAATCGTTACTACGTGCTCGGCAACAACGGTGAACGTTACACCGTGCACATCACCAACCCAACCGCACGCCGTATTGAAGCCGTGATCACCGTCGACGGTCTTGACGTGGTTGATGGCGAAAACGGCGATCTGCAAAAACGCGGTTACATCATTCAGCCATATGGCGAATTGCGGGTCGAAGGCTTTCGCACATCGACCGAGGAAGTAGCAACGTTTCGCTTCTCGTCGGTCGACGGTTCGTATGCCGGCAAAAAAGGCAAAGCTCGCAACGTCGGTGTGGTTGCAGTTGCCCTGTTCGAAGAAGAAGCTGGGCAGCAGTTAGCAGTGCCAGTTGCACCGGTGCCCGACTATCCTTACGACGGCGATAAAGATCGTCCCTACAATTGGACCGACGACATTGCGCCAAGTGTGCCATCTGGCCCTTACGGCGGTGCGCAAGGCAGCATTCGTTCGGGCGAAGGTCGGCGGCCGAGCACTGGAAAATCTGCCAAAGCCGTTGCCGCCGCCGAGCCGGCCGCAGCTGCTGACTCGGGCGCAATGCGCCCCGTAATGCCATCACCTCCACCACCGCCGCGTGATCGCATCGAACGTGAACGCTACGACGAAGAAGATGCGGTCACCACTACCACCAAGGCGCCACCGACCAATCGGCCCGGCCTCGGCACCGAATTTGGCGAGTCACGTTATTCACCGACGCAGTTCACCAAGTTTGTGCGTTCGTCGACCCGGCCCATCGCCATTGCTGAATTGCGTTACAACGACGTCGGCGGCTTGCGTGCACTTGGCATCGATATCGATCCACTACCATCAGCCGCCGAAATTGATACGCGCGAAACCGCAGATCCATTTCCTGGCGACGCCCACTTCGCACGGCCAGTGCGTTAAGTCGCCTAGGCCGCAGCGAGCTCGTCGCGCAGCTTCGTCAAAATTTCACCCAGTAAGTTCTGACCGCGCCATGTTGCGCGGTTATGTGCTTTCGGGTTGTCGGCGCCCAGGCCAATGCCCCAGATGCGATCGAACGGGCTGGCTTCGACGAGAGTGGTTTTCCGCGTGGCAAGCAGCGCTTGCAGCAAATCTGGATTTTGTGTGAACTTGGCACGATTGCCCGTCATCACAATGCGTTCACGCGCGCCCCGCCAAATCACGTCGTCGAATGGCGAGACTTTGCGGCCCAAGGCTTTGTGTTGTTTCGGATCACGGGTTGCGAGGATCTTCGCTGCCACCGCGGTGTCGCCAAACAACAACGCTTTGCCATGCATCATGCACTGTTCCATGCAGCAAAATGCCGTGCCCTCGACGACAAAGTGACATGGATGCCATTGGGAAAAGATGGAATTCTTGGTGAAGAAGAATGTAAATTTTTCCATGGTGTCTTTTATACACTAACATGTGAAAAGGCAAGCTGATTGTTTACGGGCGTGCTGCCCTGTTTGCGCCGCATCACGCGATCCAATCGAACGTGCCCGTGCCCGTCCGTGCTCGTGCTCGTGCTGTTGATGAACGGGCGCCTCTCCGATGCTTTAAACCAAGCGGGGTGACGCTTCGATGAGCGCACTACGGTCGGCAGCGCAGCCGCGGGCGCGCTGCGGGACAACCAGTTGTGCTGCGCCGCCTGTCGGAGCGGTGGAGCTGTCGTGGCGGCGCGTCACCACGACGGCAGGCCAAGGCCGCGTAGGTCGGAAGTGCAGCGCCGCCGACAAGCACGGGACGTACGGCGAGCACGGCAAGCACGGCGTAACGCACGCACAGCAGCGCCGGCACCGCCGCACCGCCGTAGTAACACGGACGCAGGATCCCAGCACGGCAACAGCTCGGCAGCGCCGCAAACACGGCAGTAACGCAAGGACGGCAGCGCCGCACCGCCGCAGTAACACGGCCCAGCACGGCAGCAGCTCGGCAGCGCCGCACCGGAGGGCGCCGCAAGCGTGCGGTGTGCTTCCGTGCCGTTGCGCGCTACCGTTGCGCGCTACCGTCGGGCGCTAGCGTTGTCGCCGCGCCAAGTACCGTTCGGCTTTCGCAGCCGCGTCGTTGGACAACGTCCAGCTGCGACCGGTTGGCCACGCAGTGCCTTTACGCCGCAGCCACGCCGACGAATACGGATCGATCCAGTGTTTG
>JAKQOD010000135.1 GCA_029565465.1 Deltaproteobacteria bacterium | reverse complement strand
GTTCGCGTTCGGTGTTTCGCTGTGGGAAGCGCTGCACGGCCAACGACCATTTGCAGGTAACACACCAGCGCAACTTGCTACCGCTATCGCGCACGGCGTAATTCGCGAAGACCGGCTCGACGGGCGCGCGCCGTTACCGCTGCCGCTCCGCCGCTTGTTGCGTAGCACGTTGGCCTTTGATCCAAATGAGCGCCCGGCTTCGATGGCCGATGTCTTGGCCCAGCTTGATCGTTGGTCGCGGCCGCGGCGCCGATGGCCTTACGTTGCTGCGGCGACAACGGCGTTGCTGGTTGGTGCCGTGGTTGTCAAATCCACCTTGTCGCATGCAAGCGATCGTTGTGCTGGGCCGCGCGCCCGGCTCGCCGCCGTCGCCGAGCAGTCGACGTTGCGCGATGTTCGTGTTGCCATGGACCGTGCTGCGTTTTCGACTAGCGAAATCGATAAGCATATTGCAGCACTTGAAAAACGGATCGAAGCGCAGCGATTGATGCTGAATCAAACGTGCGCCGGCCCCGCGCAGCCCATGGAAGATGCCTGCCTCGCGGCACGCCAAGTTGAAATTGAAGCGGTGGCCGAACAGCTGCAGCAGCCGGCCGCTACCGAGTTTCGTGGTAAGCGCTTTTTGCCGTCGACGATTATTGATCCAGCGCTGTGTACCTCACACGAAGCCTCGCTTGATGAGCCGACGTGGCCGCGTGATGCCGTCGTGCGCAAGGCGGTGTTTGATTGGCGCCGCAAATTGGCGGTGGTTGAAATCCAGCGCGATCAAGGAAAATTTACCGAAGCCTTGGCAAGCGCCAACGCCCTCGAAGCCGACGCCGCACGCATTGGTTGGCCGTCGCTCGTCGCAGAGCAAACCTTGGCGGTTGGTTCAATTCAATCGATGGGCGGCGATTCTCAAAAAAGCACAACAACGTTGCGCCGCGCTGCCATGTTGGCCGAGCAAGCGCACAACAACTACATTGCAAGCAACGCATGGGCGATGCTGATTGTCGGTGCCGCAATGGACCAGCATGCACCCGACCAAGCCCTCGAATACGCCGACAACGCTGCTGCGGCATCGGCGCGTATTGGCAAGCCGGCAGGGTTAGAAACCCTAATCGGCTACGGCCGCGGGATGGCGCTGATCGAAAGTCACGATATTGCTGGTGGTGAGCGGGTTTTGCGGGATGCGCTGAAGCTCGCTGAAGCGGAAGTCCCAACGATGGTTGCGGTCATTACGCAAGGTTTGGCGTACATGTTCGAAAACGATGGACGTTATGAAGATGCGGTTACATGGTTTCAACGTGCCATCGATGTGGCCGCGCAACACAACGATTTGGGCAACGCCAACGAAGTGATTTTTCGTGGTCGGCTCGCGATGAATCTGTCGCATGTTGGCAAATCCGATGAAGCGTTACAACATGGTGCGCAAGCGGTTGAGTTAGCCGATCGCATCTTTGACACCAAGAGCATGGATCGCGTGATCGCGCATTCAAACTACGGCGAGATACTGCGTGCGGCTGGAAAAACCGCCCAAGCAATTGAGCAAATCAAAATCGCCGAGGGCTTGGCGAAAGCCAGCAGCGGCGAGCGCAGCGAGCTGTATGGTCAGTTGTTGTCGATTGAAGCTAGTATGCGGATCGAGATGGCTGAGCCGAAACAAGCCGTCGGCTTAGCAAAACGCGGTTGCGAAATCTTGGCATTTGCACAGGGCGACGAATCGGCGACGGTTGCATCGTGCTGGGCCGAAGCCGCCTACATCATGATTGCGGCCGGTGAACTTCGCCCAGCGCTGGCGCGGCTTGATGCAATTATGCCGACGTTGGTAGCGAACTATGGCGAAGCCCACGCTCTCGTCGCGAATGCGCATATTTCGTACGGCGATGCGCTATTGCAATTGCGTGACTTTGCCGGCGCGGCGGTTGAGTTTGAACGTGGCCGGGTTGGCATGGCGGCGTCGACGATCGCACCAGGTTACTTGGCAAGCGCAGAGTGGGGCTTGGGCCAAGCGCTTGTGCACACCGACTTTGTCAAAGCTCGAGCACTTGTTGAGCAGGCTGCTACGCGGTGGCGTGCCGATCCTTCGGGCTGGGACCACCAGCTCGCCGATGCCGAAGCCTGGCTGCGTCAGCACCCCGCTCGGCAAAAATAGGGTGAACGCGGTACACCGCACAACGCAGCTGACCGTCTTCGGCGATTGCGGTATTGTTACGCCGATGACAACGTCGACAACAGTGATGAAATGGCCACGGTTGGTTGCCACGGTTGGCGTTGCCGCAGCGGTGAGCTGTGGCGGTGACAAAAAAACAAGCAGTGACGTTGATGCACCGGCAGGCGCTGTGGATGCGCCGACCAAAGTCGATGCGCCACCGGCTGGCATGACCGAAGTTTCGTGGACGCTAGTACGCAACGGCGCAGCCGCAACTTGTGCGACCGTTGACCCGCCTAATCCCGACGTCAAGATCAGCTTTTTTCAAGGTGACGTAAACAAACAGATCAAACGGGTGCCTTGCAGCGACGGCAAAGCGGTGATCAACGTGCCGGCTGGCAGTTACCGAATGGCACTCAATCTGGCGCCTGCAGGCGATCCCACCAAATCGGGAATGGAATACGCCAGCAAAGACGTTGTGATCCCAGACCAAGGGATCGTCACAACAGCAGAAATGGCACAAGCCAATGCTCGTTTCACCTGGGTGCCAGCGAACATCACAGCATGCACAGGGGCGGCGAAGCTAACCATGAAAATCGATAAAACCACCGTGGTCAGCGTCACTTGCACGCTTGGCAGCGCTGACGCGCCTGTCCCTGCAGGTAATAAAGATGCTGCCATTGCGGTCGGTACGACCACGTTTTCCAAGACGCTGAGCATTCCGCGTGCAGGCGGCAACGTCGCATTGCCGTTGCCGTGAGCCGCACAGCACGTATCCGTATGTACAGTCGATATTTTTTCGCGTTTGCAGATTTCGTTGAGCGACGTTACCCTTCGTTACACGCAAAGGTACAGGAATGGCTATGGGATCGCTCGACGACAAATTGATAGGTTCCTTTGCGGGCAATTTCCAAATCCGAGCGCTCATCGGTGCGGGTGGCATGGCGCGCGTGTATTCGGCGCAACATCCAACCCTGGGCAAAAACGCAGCGATCAAAGTGCTGTCACACGAACTCGCTGACAATCGCGAGTTGGTGCAACGGTTTGTGGTCGAAGCGCAAGCCGTTGCGCGGCTCAATCATCCCAACATCGTTGAGATTTCGGACTTTGGTACGTTGCCGGATGGGCGCCCCTTCTATGTCATGGAACAGCTCGTCGGCGAGACGTTGCATGCATATATGCAACGCATTGGCCCACTGCCGACGGCAGCAGTGGCCGCAATTTTGGAGCCCGTGCTTGGGGCGCTCGAAGCGGCGCATAGCGCGAGTATTGTGCATCGCGATCTTAAGCCGGATAACATCTTCTTGGCACTGCGCGGCGAAGGCTACGTGCCGAAGCTGCTCGATTTTGGCATCGCCAAAGTAGTGATGGCAGAAGCAACGTCGCAAACTGCAGCAGGTGCGTTGTTAGGAACACCCGCGTACATGTCACCCGAGCAAGCCTCGGGGCAAACGCATTTGATTTCGGCGCGCAGCGATATCTATGCGGTGGGGGTGCTGGCCTACGAAATGTTTGCTGGCAAACCGCCGTTTGTGTCGGCACATATCGGTGAGCTAATTCTGCAGCATCTCACGGTGACACCGACGCAGTTGGCCAGTATTCGGCCGGATATACCGGCACCTCTCGCTGTGCATATCCATGCATGCCTCGCCAAAGAGCCGAGTGATCGCCCTGCAACGTTGGGGCCGATGCGGACGCTGTTGCGTTCGTTGATGAATCCCCACTCGGTGAGCGCACAAATACTCGCGACCTTGCCGCCGCCTGCCCATTTGCCTGCTGGCACGCCGGTGTTTCAAGCCGATCCGCACTTCGATCCCAATGGCAGCACGCTCGATCTGAGTGCTCGACGGGCCGCTGTCGTTGCGCCGCGCGATGGCGCCGCCAGCATTGATGCGGTTGGCGAAACGGTCGATGCTGGAGCCGCGGTGCCTGCGATCGGGCGGCCGGCTGTTCGTCCGGAATCCGGACAAGTTGCCGTAGCGCCGACGCCAGCGGGCCTACAAGCGTTGCAGCCTGCAAGCCGCTCCAACACGCCCGTGAGCATCGAGCCAAGCGGCCCACAACGCACGCTTACCTTAGGCAAGGCGCGTGCGGTCGCGCCGAGCCCAGATGTCGCGCTGCGTGCCGCAACCGAAGCACGTGCCGAAACCGAAGGGGTGGATGAACCGCCACGCAGCTATGCAACCCGTGCAGCGGAACCGGTGCCGACGGTAAATACGCGTCGGCCGGGGCAGACCTGGCTGTGGGTGGCGGCCCTGTCGGCAAGCGTCGCGGCCGCAGTTGCGATCTTTTTTGCCGTGCGCGCGATTAAAAAACAAAATCAAGCAACGTCGCAACCGATACTGGCAGCGGTCGCGCCGGCGTCGCCGGCAGCAACGGCACCGTCGGCACCGTCGCAGGGGCCGCTGCAAGTCGCGCCCGATGCGCCGCTGGCGCCAGCCACACCTGATGCGCCCGCGGTCGTGGCAGTGGAGGCGGCGCCGAGGCCAGCGCAGGTACCTGCAGCAGGAAAGCCAACAAAAAACCCAACCGCCAACGCTACGCCAACCGTCCCGGTCGCGCCTGCTACGCCGGCGGGGGCACCGCAAAAGCAACCTGAGGATGAAGATCCGGCGTTTGCCGCACTTGTCCGCGAAGCGACGGATGCGCGTTATACAAAAGACTTTGCGCGTGGCCTTGCGGCTAGTGAAAAAGCGCTGATGTTGCACCCTAGCGATACGGGCTTATTGTTCCAAGCTGTGTTGTTTGCCTGTCAAGCCAACAACGAAGCCGCCGCGAAGCGCCACTTTGCGGCGATCCGCGACGTGCAGCAACGCGCAGGTATCGAGCAAGCTTGCATTTCGTTTTCGGATATCGAGTTGACCTCCGAAACGAAATACACCGCAGCGTACAAAACCAAACAGGCAACCCACCTGTACATGAAAGCGGCTGAACTCTCGGTCGCCAAAGACTTCGCTGGAGCCGCCAAGCTATTTGATCAAGCCATCGATCTCGACGGCAACTCGAACGACGCGATTGCTTGGCAAGGTGGCATGGCTGCTTGTCGCGCCAACAATATAGCGCTGGTGAAAAAGTTCTGGCCGCGCGTCGCTGCACGGTTCAAAGATGACGTTACCAAAGCCTGTCAAAAGGCCGGTGTTGTCGTTCCGGGTATGATCGAAGAACCTCCGCTGTAGCGAGCGTAATGTCTGACATTGTAGGTGCTTGTGCTAGATGCTGAGTTTCCGACGAGGAATTCGGATTCAAACCACAAATAGTTAAAGTCACCAAGCACTAACGGGCGATGGCGCTTCCCATCGCGCCCGCTTTTGCGTAGCGTGGAAGAAATATATTTCGGGGGGTTTTCGTGAAGCATGGAACTCGTTGGCGACAGCGCGTCGCGGTAGCATTGGCAGTTGCAGTAGGAGCGTTGACAGGGTGCGGTGACAACGTTCGTCCCACCCCGCCGGGCTTAACCGTGAGTTCGCCCACCGGCGGCTCGACAACTGAAGGTGGCGGCAGCGTGACTTTCACCGTTGCGTTGACCTCAAAACCGCCCCGCACCGTCGGCGTGCCGATCGTGTCGAGCGATGCCACCGAGGGGAAACCCATGGTAGCGCGGTTGCTGTTTACACCCGAGAACTTTGATGCGCCGCAAACTGTCACCATCGTTGGTCAAGACGACTTCGAAGCCGACGGTACGGTGCCGTACAAGATTACGGTCGGTGCAACCCAAGGCGTTGACTACGAAGGCCTATCCAGCGAAATCTCACTAACCAATACCGACAATGACACCAGCGGCATCACGCTTTCGGCCGCAGCCGGCGATGTTACCGAGGAAGGTGCCACAACGACCTTTACGGCGGTGCTCAACGCCATTCCAAGCGAACCCGTCACGTTGACGTTGGCGAGCCAAGACACCACGGAAGGCACGATTGCGCCGACGAGCTTGGTATTTACGCCAGAAAACTGGAACGCGCCCCAAGTCGTGACGGTGACGGGCGTTGACGACAACCTTAAAGATGGACCGCAAACGTTCAATGTCGCAGTTACTGCCATCACAAGCGCTGATCCGCGCTACAGCACTGCAGCGCTGCCCGCGCCGGTTAGTGTGCTTTGCATCGACGACGATACCGCTGGCTTTATTGTGACTGACGCCACCGGCCCAACTGGCGAAAACGGCGACCAAGCGCAATTTACCGTGCGCTTGACGACGGAGCCAATCGCCGATGTGACGGTGAACTACGCATCCAACGATGCCACCGAAGGTGTAGCGACCACCAACTCGTTGACCTTCACAGCTGCGAACTGGAATGCACCGCAGACCGTGACGGTCACGGGGCAAAATGACAACGTTGCCGACGGCAATCAACCTTACAAGATTGTATTCGCTGCAACCACGAGCACCGACGCAAACTACAGCCCAATCAAACCAGCGGATGTCGACTTGCTCAATCTCGACGACGAAACCGCTGGCATCCTGGTCGAACAAGGGCCGCACAACACGGTTGAAGATGGCTCTTCGGCGAGCTTTTCCGTGGTGTTGCAATCGGAGCCAACCGGCGATGTTGTGATTGGCTACGCAACCAGCGATGCCACCGAAGGGGTTGCCAACGGTACGTCGCTGACGTTCACCGCAGCTAACTGGAACGCACCGCAAACGATTACGGTAGTTGGCAAAGATGACTTCGTTGCTGACGGCAACCAACCGTATCGCATCGACTTTGCTGCTGGCGTGTCGAGCGACGCGAACTACAATGGCATGGTCGCGCCAGCTGCGAACATGATCAACATCGATAACGAAACTGCCGGCTTTATCATCAATCAAATCAGCACGGATACCACCGAAAACGGTGACGAAGCTGAGTTCACCATCGTGTTGACGTCGGAACCGACGGCGGATGTGACGCTGAACTTCGCAACCGATGACGCTACAGAAGGCACCTCGGTGCTGTCGGCGTTGACCTTTACGGCGTTGAACTGGGATGCGCCGCAAACCGTGCGTGTGAAGGGGCAAAACGACAACGTTGCTGATGGCGATCAGCCTTATCAGATCGACTTTGCAGCAACGACCAGCGCCGATGCAACCTATGCAGCGTTGACGCCAAACAGCGTTGGCTTTGTTAACATCGATAATGACTCGGCTGGCTTTACGGTAACCACGATTGCCGACACCACGTCGGAAGACGGTGGCCAAGGCCGGTTCTCGGTAGTGTTGAACTCCGAGCCAACCGCAGATGTTACGGTGAATTTTGCCACCGACGACGCGACGGAAGGTACCACGACGGTTACATCGTTGACGTTCACTGCGGCGAACTACAATGCGCCACAAGAAGTGGTTGTCACTGGCCGCAACGACAACGTTGCGGACGGCAATCAGCCTTACCAAATTGATTTCACCGCAACCACCAGCGCGGATCCAAAGTATGCCGCGTTGACGCCGGCCAGCGTAGATTTGGTAAATACCGACAACGACTCGGCCGGTATTACGGTGAGCCTCATCAGTGGTGCCACCACGGAAGCTGGTGGCCAAGCAACGTTCACGGTTGTGTTGACGTCGGAACCGACGGCCGACGTAACGGTGAACTTCGCAACCGACGATGCAACCGAAGGCACCACGACCTTAACCGCCTTGACGTTTACTGCCGCAAACTATGACGCGCCACAATCGGTGACCGTCACAGGTCGAAACGACGCGGTTGCCGACGGCGACCAGCCATATCAGATCGACTTCACGGCAACCACGAGCGCGGATGCTGCGTATGCTGCAATTACGCCTAACAGTGTCAACGTCATTAATATTGATAACGACACGGCTGGCATCACGGTGACGCCAGTGACCAGCACGACCACCGAAGGCGGAGGCCAAGCCACGTTTACGGTGGTGCTCAATTCGGAGCCAACCGCCAACGTGACGGTGAATTTTGCGTCTGACGATACTACCGAAGGCGTGACTGGCGTGACGACGTTGACGTTTACCCCGGTCAACTGGAACTCCGCGCAAACGGTTACGGTGACTGGCCAAAACGACAACGTTGCCGATGGCAATCAGCCTTACCAAGTTGACTTCACGGCGACTACCAGCAGCGATGCGAAGTACGCCGCCATCACACCAGCCTCGGTCAACTTGACCAACACCGATAATGACACCGCAGGCATCACGGTGAGCGCCATTAGCGGCAACACGACGGAAGCCGGCGGGCAAGCAACGTTTACAATCGTGCTCAATTCGGAGCCGACCTCGAACGTGACGGTGAATTTTAACTCCGACGATCTCACCGAAGGCACGGCAGCGCCGACCTCGGTTACGTTCACCAACGTCAACTGGAACGCTCCACGGACGGTGACCGTCACTGGCGTCAACGACGATGTGGCCGACGGTGATCAAGTGTATCAAATTGACTTCACGGCAACCACCAGTGCTGATGCTGCCTACGCTGCGATTACGCCGAACAGCGTGAACGTTCGCAACCTCGACAACGACTCCGCTGGCATCACGGTTTCGGCTATCACGGCTGATACCACCGAGGCAGGCGGGACCGCATCTTTCACGGTGGTTTTGGATTCTGAACCAACCGGCAACGTGACGGTGAATTTCAACACCGATGATGCAACCGAAGGCACGGTCGCCGTTACGTCGCTGACGTTTACCCCAGCAAACTGGCAAGTTGTGCAGGTTGTGACAGTGACTGGCGTTAACGACAACGTTGCCGACGGCACGCAAGCGTATCAAATCGACTTCACGGCAACGACATCGGCGGATACCCTGTATGCCGCGATTACGCCGAACAGCGTTAACGTGCGTAACCGCGACAACGATTCGGCAGAAATTACGGTCTCGACGGCGAGTGGCGATACCACGGAAGCCGGCGGTACCGCGACGTTTACCGTTGTGTTGACGTCGGAGCCAACCGCTAACGTGACGGTGAACTTCGCAAGCAACGATGCCACCGAAGGCACCACCAACGTAGCGTCGTTGACATTCACTGCAGCAAACTGGTTCACCGCCCAAACGGTGACCATCACAGGCGTTGATGACGCATTGATTGATGGCAATCAAAGCTATGGCGTCGCGTTCAGCGCGACGACGTCAGCTGATGCGACATACGCTGCGATCACGCCAACGACGGTAACGTTGCAGAATATCGATAACGATTTTACGGTATGCGGTAACAACACGCTTGAAGCTGGCGAAGAACGCGACCCGCCGCCGGGGCCGTTCACGACGATGCTTGTGAATGCGACTACCTGTAAATGGGACATGGCCAACGTGCAACAGCTTTACTGCAACGGCACATGTTCGTGGGCCGGTGGCCCTAGCTGTGATCAAGCTGACGCTGATGTGTTCTGCCAATTGCGCACCGGCAATCCGCTTAGCACAGCAACTAGTTTCACGCTAACCACTGCACTGGCGCAACCCGGGTTCCCGTGCGCTCCGCTTGGTTACGGCACCAGTATTGGTTCGTTGCCGTTGCGCGGCGTAACCCTAAACGTTGCCTACCAAGACTCGTCGATTCTCGGCAACCATGGGCCAGGCACTGTGGTCACCAACCCAGTGTGCACCAACCCGTAACTAGCTAGTTCGATAGCAGCGTGCGTGTGCATGCTGCGTTTCGCGAGCCTCAACACGGCATGTTGAGGCTCTTTGTTTTGTTATCGCTGCAGGCACAAGATGCGAAAGGGCAAGTTGCAGCCGATGTCCGCACTGCCAGCAGAGGGCGTATGCCAGTGTCGCGTATTCATCTGCAACGTGCGGAACGTGAAGTTGCCAGTACCGCTTGTCCACTCGTTGCAATTGGCCAGTGTTGCATCCATCGAAGGCATCAGAAAATTGGATGGTTGGCCGTCCGCCATTTGATTGATGAACGTGTCGAGCGAGCTACCATTGAACAAGGCGGTGCCGGACGGCGCAAGTAGAATGTTGTCGACCCGGCGCCACGGCGCATTGATGTCGAGCAACCTACTTTGCACGGGCGCGCTTGCGCGATGTTGCACGGCGAGAAATGAACCGGCGAGGCCATTGGCCACCGCATCGGCCTGACACTCGCCGTCGGCGTCCCCCATCGTCGCAAGTGGCGACAAGGTGTGTGACAAGACAAAGGCCACGCGCGCCGTCGACGGTGGCACGGTCACGATCGCAGTGCGTGCAAACTCGGCGCAGAACAAATGTTGAGGGGTGTTGCACGATGTCGTCACCGTTGTCACGATCGGGCCACCAACACGCGACGCGCCGCCGGTTTCTGCCGCCAAGGCGGTAGTCCAATCGCTGCAATAATGGGGACCCAACGTGTTGTTACCTGTCCAGGCTTCGGTTTGCGTTGCTTCGATGCGTGTGCGGTTCTCGTCGACGTCGATCGGATAAAGCATGCGGTCGCTGAGTTCGTCGACGCCACGCGCAATGGGGCGGCCCTGTAGGTCAACCCAGCCACGGGCAGTGCCGAAGCGTGCCGCAATGCTCGTTGTGGAATCAGCCATCAAAGCGCGGAACGTACCTGGCAACGGGCCGCCCGCTGCGCTGGCTGCCGCCGCGTTGCATGCAGCATCGGCGCCAGCAAGGCCACCTAGGTCACCCGTGAATGTTGCAGCTGTTACGAACGCTAGATTAGGAGCTGGTCCGTTGGCACCATCAGTGGCAACGTCGGGTGGCGTGTCGGTTGTGGTCGCGTCGCCCAACGTTGCCGTCGGTTCAAAGTTCAAGCGGCCGCAGCTCACCGGGCCGGCGCTCAACAACACGATTGCAACACTGTAGGCTCCGCGCCTGCGCATGCTGTAGTGTAGCGCGATTTGCGAGGGCTTTGCCACTTGCCACTACGGTGCCGCCGAAACTTGCCACATGGCCCAGAGCAAAAACACCACGGCCAGCGCCACCACGGCGATCGTTGTGAAGCGCCGCGGCCATGGTGATGGTGCACCGCGGGCAAACGCTGCAGTCGCACGCGCGCGGAGCACGTCGCTTTGTGAGCTTGCCAACGGTGCTAGCCTGGTTTGTTCACCGATGTGCTGCCAGAACGCAGCGTCATCATCGGGGCCCTTCGAAGGCGGATCGTGGTTGTCGGTCATGTTGGCTTTCTTGGTGATGCGTCGAAAGGTTGCAGATGTTCGGCCAACAAGCGTCGGGCGCGCGACAAACGTTGCCGCACCGCTTCATTGCTAAGGCCCAGGATCTGCGCGACGTCGGTGAGTTCGAGTTGTTCGATCGCAACGAGCACAACCACTTCACGGTAGGTTTCCGGTAGCGCTGCGATACCTCGCTCGATCGCTGCTTGGGTCCGCGATTCAGCCACGGCTTCCATGGGCGATGCAAACGGATTGCCGGGCGGCCCGAAGGTTGCCCGAGCCATTAAGTCGTTGGTCATTGCGCTGCGGACCGCAGCGGCACGCACGTGACTGATCACCAGCCGATGCGCGACTGCAAAGAGCCACGCGCGCAAGTTGGTATCGAGGCGTAGCCGGGTCGCATGATGCGCCAATCGCACAAACGTCTCTTGCACGATATCTTCGGCGAGTTCGCGCTGCTTGGTCATGCGCACGACGTACGCGAAGACGCGACGTTGAAATGCTACGAAGGCACCGTCGAAAGCCGCCGCCTCGCCAGCAATCAGGCCGGGCACCCAACGCAGCCCAGTGGCGTCGGCATTGCTCGCTGCCGACGGCGCTGCGCCAACGTTGCGGTCACTGTCGTCGGTTGCCACACTGCATCAACGCTTATCCATCGTGCTTGTGACAAGTTTTTGGCAGCATTTTGGCCGCCGCCACCGCGTTACGGCACATCGATGGGCCCAAAGGTTGACGTGCCGTGGGGCACGTACCAATAGCCTTCTTCATCCAGCGCATACTGGCGCAGCGAGGCATAACCAGCATTACCGAGCTCGACAATGGTTTGATTAACGGAGGTTAGCGCGATGAAGTACGAAGATGGCCTGGTTGTTGGCAACCATTGATTCGCCGGCGCTGGGATTGGCGGCATTGCCAAGCTGCGTGTTGCTGCGCCATACGGTGCCAGCATGCCGAATGTTACGTCGTTATTCGGTTGCTGCCAGCGGACTTCTCCAATGACCCCATCCGGCGCCACCGCCAGCGCGGTTTCGCTCCACGTGATTGCCGAGCCGTTCCAGGTTGCGGCATCGATTCTTGGTAACAGTCTTGGCGCGACGTTGAGCGTGTATGGGCCGTTGAGCGAATCATGCTCCCGAATTGACATGCGAGCGCTCGGCCCAAGGTCAAATTCAGTTAGAACGGTGCTGGCGCCAGCACCGCTGAGCAGCGGGACTGCAAGCTCACCCGTAATGCGATTGCCGACGCTATTCGGCATCGAAAAATCACGGGTCAAAAAGTTGCGGTGGAATGACCCGGTGGCACGCGCGGGTGTTACCGGCAGCCCTTCTAGGGTTGCTTGCCAGCGAGGCGTTGGTGCCCAATTGCCGGCTAGTGTTACGGGGGACGTTAGTACCGTGTTCGCAGCATGGAGAAAGTGTGACACACCGTCGAGCTTGGCCTCAACCAGCACGTCCGCTACATCACCAATCGCGCAGGTCAGATCGATGCTACCTGTAGTGCCGCCAACTAACGCACTGCCGCACTTGGTGTTGACAGCATACGTTGATGCACCGGGCAGCGGTGGCAACGTAAATTGAAACGCGCGCACGGGCACCGCGTCGCGATCGCCAGCGAAGATGTTGTCGCCGAGCTCAACCTCATCGATATAGTAGATGCGAACTGCGTTCTGACTGTTGTCGGCTAACGGGCCTCGATAGGCAGCGAGCAAATATGCACCTGGTTCCACTGCTGCAAACGTTGAGGTTTGCGAGTTTGCTTGGCGCCATACCAACGGTGTGTGGTCCGCCCGGAACAGCCCGACCCACGCTTGCCCGCGCGAGATGTCGTTATGAAACGTGAAACGCAGCTGCGCTGCCGGCCCGTCGCTGGTGACCGCTGTGTCAACCAAGGTGGGCGCATCGGTACCGTCAATTCGGGACGATGGCCCACACGCAAGCGTGCCCAGGCTGGCACTGAGCATTACCAACGCGCCTCCGCTTGTGATGCTGCGCCGGGGTTGCCTGATCGTGAGCCGCTTTGTCGTCATAAATTGCCTTATCGCCAGCCGCAACGTCTTTTGAACGGTCAAAGCGTTACAAGTTTTCTGGCTTATTTTGACGTTAGCCGGGGGCGCAGCCCTCACGGGGCAGAAATGTGCAGATCGGCTGTCACAGTTGAGCTGCCAACGCGTTGTAGCTGCATGGTTGATTTTATGAAGGCCGGTGGCGTGCCTGCGATCGTCATTTTGATTCTGGGCACCGTCAGTGTGGTTTCTGCGGCGCGTTTCTTTCGAGCCGCCGATCCAGGGCAGTTGGCTGTGGTGAGAGCGCTCAACATCGCCGTGACGTGGGCCGTCATTGTTGGGGTAGCGGCCGATCTGCGCAGCGTCGCCAGCCATGTTGCACGTGACCCGGAGTGGAGCAAAGATCCGCTTGGCCCGTTGCTGCAAGGATTTGCCGAAGCACTGGTGCCAGCGGTACTGGGTGGCACCATTTTGTCCGTGAGTTGGATCTTGATCGGCTTTGGCCTGCGCAAGATGCCGGCCAGCAACAACCCATAACGCTATTGCAGTCTCACGTTAGCAACGATGAGTTCAGAACTCCAAAACGGATATTGGCGGGTTCGAAAGTCTTGCTGTTTAGCGTTAGGGTAGCCCAAGCGCGCGTCGATGCTCAAAATGAACTCGCCAACGGTCGCGTAGGCCGCGGGTATTGTCAGCTTGCCTTCGGTGGTCCGAAATGTCGCTTCGACGCGAGTGCGGCTGTTTGTGCCATCAGCGTACAAGCGATGAAGCTTCACGACAAAAAAGTCGGCAGCGATAGCAGATGCGGTGGACCACTTCAATTCTAAGGGATTACCTGCTGGCAGTGTGTCAAAGGTTGGCTTGGGTACGACAGCCACATCGTTCAATGTCACGCTGCGTACGTTCGGCCCATTTAGAGGTGTTTGAAAACTTGTGGTCGCACCGTCGGCGAGTGAGTCAACCACGATGGATTCGTGCACGAGCGTTGGTAGTGCGGTGCCCGACCTGTATCCATTCGGGTTCACGGCTTCGCGATGCAATACTATGTTGGTGCGCGGGAAAGGATTGGTCGTCTTGAATTTCTGCGTGGCCGGTTCGGCGCAACTTCCAGGTGGTGCGGCTGTGTTGAGCTTCGGGAACATTGCAATTGGGTGACCTTCGGGCGGGACCACCACCGGCTGTCCGTTTTCGTCAAACGGTGTAGGTACTGCGCGCAACTGCCAAGAACCGTGCTCGACCGCGCTTGCAGGCAGCATGTTGCACATCTGCTGCATTGCCAGCGCAACGTCATACTCGGTAGGGTTTGGTTGCTGTAACTGTGTGTTGAACGCGACCGCCTGATTTGTTTCAAGGTCCCAGTTCTCGACGGCGGTCCCTCGCAGTACCGAGAAATTCATCGCATCTGGTCCGTAGAGCAAGCCGTACACACGATCGCCAAATGTCGAATTGGGTAACCGCAATTCTTCGAATGGTCTTGCAAGTTGCCAGTCACAGTTGTTCGAGCATGCAGGCAACGACAGCGTTGCATAGGTGCCCGTTGTTGCCACGGCGAACTGCGTGTCTGGCTGGGCCGCGATCAGGGTGATCCTGCGCGTTGCAGCTGGCGCTGCATCAAGCCGGCCGTAGTGTGCAACGACTTCAAAATGCTCGGCTGCCACGCCCTCAAACACGAACTCGGGTTGACCTGGCTGCTGGACGAAAACTGTGTACGGCGTCGAGACGCTGGGCCGTTCGAAGGTCGCAATACCTGCGGTGGCATCGACAACAGCATCGATCGGCGCGCCGCCGGCAATGCGCACGGATACTTTCCAGTTGGCGAGATCGCGCGGCATGCGCTTGACGATTGGCAACCCTTGCGCGTCGTTGCGAATCTCGTCGACGATAAAACGCAGCTGAACGCGCAAAAGATTCGTCGAATCGATGGTGCCCGCGGCATCCGAGCTGGTCTCGGTGAAGAATAAATTGCAGCTTGGTAGCAACAATAGAAGGCTCAGGCCGGCGTGTGCGCGAACTGCTGATGCGCAAGACCAATTCATTGCGACGAGTGTACGCGGGGCGAAAGATGGTGTCATGCGCTTTGGCGCTCGACTCGATGCACCACGCGATGGGCAGGTTTGGTGCCAATGTAGGCCGCGCGCTGCGCAACCCGCGCGTCGCACGCTACAAAGCGGTGCTGGCAATTCGATAGAGGTGAAACGCTTTGGTGCGGTTTAGGCCATTGTCATATGGTGGAATGCCATCGTCGGGATCCCACCAAATCCAACGCGCCGCTTCGGGAATACCGCGACCCGTGGCGTCGTTTTGACACGTTAGATTCCAAATGCCGCTGCCGTCATTGCGATCGCCGACGTAGAGCCGACCTTGCGCACCCGGTGTCACTGGACCGGCCGCATTCAGCCAACCCTGGCTAGCGCTGTTGATGCCACGGTTACAGTCTTCGATCGCCGTGAAGATCCGCGCTGCGCTCGGCCCGGTTGTGCTTAGCGCATAGAATTCACCGATGGCGCAAACCTCCCATCCCGCATCGCCCGTCAGTGTAGTTTTCCCAGCGCGCACGAATTTGCCGAGAAAACCGGCTTGGGTTGAAGCGTCCGCCCACGCTGCAATGTAGAGGTAGGCATTGGGAAGGACGGGCACAGGGATCGAGAATTCCGCCGGTCCGAGCCCGACGGGGCAATCGAAAATCTCGGAGATTGTCGGTGAGATATTGCCTTCCATAAACATTCGCGCCGACGCTCCATCGTCCCACATGACGCTAAATGCGTTGTCGACGGTGAGCGTCGCGATCACGGGCCCTAGTTGGGCGGCGTCACCGTTCGCATCGAGTAGTTGTGCGTCGAGTTGCGCATCGGCTGACGTTGCGTCATTCCGATCATTCGCAACAAAATCGATACGACCACAGCTGCCGAGGGTGGCAACCAGTGCAATCGCCAGCGACCGGCCACGCAAGCAAGGAGCACACATGCTCTGATAGTAGTCCAGCTCGGTTGCGTTCGTCTGGCAGCGAAGCGCGTTTACCGCGTTGCGCGTGTACGCGGGTGTGGGCGG
This sequence comes from Deltaproteobacteria bacterium, assembly GCA_029565465.1. GTDB lineage: Bacteria > Myxococcota_A > Polyangia > Haliangiales > Haliangiaceae > JABFXX01. The sequence continues at coordinate 11,385 of JAKQOD010000135.1, read as the reverse complement.
TGCCTGTTTGCGGTTGGCTAGCGTCAGTGAGGATAGCAACTGCTAGCAGAACCAGACCGCTGCGGCCTGACGCTGTGCGGTAGGCGGACCTATGCTGCAGCTACGTGCGTGCTCGATCAACCAAGGGGCTGGTGGTGGTGGTGTCGGCAGTGATTGCAACGCTAGATACCATGTCAGCGCATGCGTGTATTTGCGTTGGGCCGCAAGCGATTGCACCTAGCTACAACGCCGTTGTGTCGCCCAACATTGAAGCGGTGTGGACACTTGGCTATCCAACCGCAGCGATTCGTTTGGTGGGGCCTACCCAATCTGTCATCCTTCATGCTGATGGTGGCAGCGACGGTTGGGTGCGTTATCCGCTCATGCAAGCGCTTGAGCCCCATGCGATGTATCGAGTTGCGCAAGCCAGTTCGCCGCTGGTTGCAGTAAGCGTGTTTTCGACGAGTTCGGCCGATGCGCCGCAGGTGGCGTCGTCGCCGGCTACGCCGGTGGTGGCCGCTTTTGCGGCGGGGGCGGTGACGTATGGCAATGCCATCCACAGCTGCAATCCAGGCCAGATCGAGTTCGAAGCGATTGCGCAGCTTGTGCCAGACCCGACGATTGCACGTTACGAAGTTGCCGTAGGCGAAGCCGGCACCACCGTCGTTGCGAAGGTTGTTGCGGCGAGCAACCACGTGGGCGCATCGTCGCAAAGCTGCGATGAGGCGAGGACAATCGTCGAACCTAACCACGACGCCTGCATCAACGTTGTTGCTGTCGACTATGCTGGGCAGCGTAGCGCGCCGGTGCAGACCTGTGCGCGGGTTCGCGACTGCGGCACGATGTCGCCGGAAGCAGCGCAAGCGCTAGATTTTACAACGTGTGCTGAACCAAGCGGTTGCCAAGCGAGCGGCGCAACTCCAGCTAGCACCTTGGTTTTGCTGCTGTATGTCTATGGTGGCTTGCGGCGGCAGTCGCGCCGGTCGTGGTTGCGTGCGCGGCGGCCGTCGAACTAGCGGCCCTTGCACTTGTCGGCGAACTTGCTGTAGTCATCAGCCGTCATGACGCTCAAATGCCCAGAACTGTTGGCCCCGGCTGGCTCGTTAGCCATGTTGAACACTGCGTTTGCGTTCGGCGCTACTGCGATCTACGCCGGACAACCGCGCTATTCGCTGCGTGTGCGCAACAACGACTTCGGCGAGCTAACAGTGCTAAAGCAAGGGATCGACCGCGCGCACGAGCTGGGCCACAAGTTCTTTTTGGTTTCGAACATCTATCCACACGGCAACAAAACCAAAAGCTATGTGCAAAATATGGCACCGGTCATCGCGTTAAAACCCGATGCCATGATCATGGCCGACCCAGGCCTCATCATGATGGTGCGGGACACCTGGCCTGAGATGGACATTCACTTGTCGGTGCAAGCGAACACCGTGAATGCTGCAGCTGTGAAGTTCTGGAAAAGCGTTGGTATCAAACGTGTGATCTTGTCGCGTGAACTATCGCTTGATCAAGTTGAGCAGATCCGCCAAGACTGCCCCGATACCGAACTCGAAGTGTTTGTGCACGGCGCGCTGTGCATTGCGTATTCTGGCCGCTGTTTGTTGTCGGGCTACTTTAATCATCGCGATGCTAACCAAGGCAGCTGCACTAACTCGTGCCGATGGGACTACAAAGTGAAGCCAGCCGGCGAAGACGCGAGTGGCGACTTGTACATGATCGAAGAACGCGAGCGGCCAGGCAGCTACATGCCGATTGAAGAAGACGAACACGGCACGTACATTATGAATTCGAAAGATCTTCGCGCGATCGAACACGTGCGTCGGCTCGTCGAGATCGGCATCGATTCGTTGAAGATCGAAGGCCGCACCAAAAGCCCGTACTATGTGGCGCGCGTGTCGCAAAGTTATCGCCAAGCGATCGATGATGCGGTTGCGGGGCGTGACCTGAATCCTGCGCTGCTTGGCAACTTGGAAGGGCTTGCCAATCGCGGCTACACCTCGGGCTTTTTGCAGCGCCACGCCCCGCAAGAAACGCAAAATTATTTGCGTGGCCACTCGGAGTCGGGCCGGAGCCTGTATGTGGGCGACGTCGTAACTGTTGATGCCAATCGTGGCTTGGCAGAAGTTGTGGTGAAAAACAAATTCTTCGTCGACGATTTGCTTGAAGTTGTGCAGCCTGGTGGCAATCTCGATATCCGCTTACGCCGCATCGAAAGTGCTGACGGCGCCGCGCTGCAGGTTGCGCCAGGCAGCGGCCATCGGGTGTGGCTGCCGCTACCAGGTGCGCATGTTGGTGCGTTTGTTGCGCGTTACTTGACGGCGGAAGAATCAGCATCGCCAAGCGCTGCCGTTGCAACCCATACGCTTACGTGAGCAGGCGATTTTTTTTGGGAATGTCGGCGCCGACAAATCTGCGCGAAATATTGCGGCACGAGCAGTGTGCGTAGCCGCTCACTCGATCATTTCGCGCAGCTTCTGCGCGAGATTTCTAAGCAAGTGCATAGCCTGCGCGAAACACTCGTAAATTCGAATAGATACAGCGTTAGATCTGGCACGTCCCATGCTTCGCACCGGGACCATGAAGTGCCTTGGAATACTGTGCGCGATACTGCTGGTAGCAGCATGTGAGGGGCCAGCTGGGCCGGCCGGTTCGGATGGTACCGACGGTAATAACGGTTCGAACGGTCCAACCGGCCCGACTGGCCCCACGGGCCCAAGCGGCGAAGGCACCGGGCCATGGCTCACTGGTAACGGGGTTAGCATCACGGTAACTGGCCTAACGTTTGATGCCAGCGGCGCGACCGTAGCATTCACGTTGAAAGATGCAGCGGGCGCAACTGGGGTGCCACTCGACCGCAGCGGCCGGCTGACCGCGAACGTTGTTGCAACCGGTTTTGCGTTGGCACAACTGGGCGAAAACGCCGATGGCACCGCGGCCCAGTACACCGCATATACAACGCGCGATGTCACCAGCACGATCACGGGCAACACCGCCACGCAAGTCGTGACCGAAAGCGTTGAAGCCAACTACACCGTGGTCGACGTGAAGACCGGTAGCTACACCTACAAAATCGCAGCGCCGCTCACGGGCCTCGACAACAGCAAAACACAAACCGTGTTGGCAAGTGCAGTGCGCACCGTCAACGGTGTGCGCGTGTTTGACCGCACCACGTTCTCGGCGCGGCCCAACGGCATGGCGCCCATCGCACGCGACGTAGTGAGTGAAGCGGCCTGCACGAGTTGTCATAAAAAACTCAGCCTGCATGGTGGACGTTACACTGCGCCGGCGCAGTGCGTGATGTGTCACCAGCCTCAAGCGGCTGATCCAGATACCGGCAACACGCTCGACATGAAAGTGATGTTTCACAAACTGCATCGCGGTGCAGAACTGCCTTCGGTGCTTGCCGGAGCGCCCTATCGGATAATTGGCTTTAACGGCGCCGTCGAAGATTTTTCAACCGTGGTGTTCCCGCAAGACATCGCGCGTTGTGAAACTTGCCATGCTGGCGGTAGCCAAGCCGACCGGTGGGAAACCGCTTCCACCCGCGCGACTTGCACGTCGTGTCACGACAATGTGGTCTTCTCGAACGCCGACGTAACGGCGCAGAAGCCGCTGCACCGTGGTGGCGAACAAGCTAACGACAACAACTGTGCGGTGTGCCATGGCCCTGCCGCTGTCATCGCGCCGGTTGAAGCCAAGCACTACACTGGCTTGCTGGCACCGAATGCCACCAGGGTTGCTTTTGAAATTCAAACAATCACGAACACCGCGCCCGGCCAAGTTCCTGTGATGACATTCCGTGCGACGGTGAACGGGGCACCACGCGATATCTTGACCACGCCGCTAACACGCATTACCGCCAACATTGCCGGGCCAAACACCGACATCACCACGCTGTTTACGAGCCGCATTCAAGGGACTGGAGCAGTTGGGACGCTGACCGCCGTTAACGCAGCCAACGGGGTGTTCTCGTACACCTTTCCAGCGACGAGCATGATACCGGTGACGGCAACTGGTAGTTACTCGGTTGGGCTCGAAGGCTATCTCCAAGCGGTGCCGACCGACCCGCGTGCTGCAGCGGTAAATCCTGTGCTTGCGTTTGCGGTCACCGATGCCACGCCGCAGCCGCGCCGTCGTATCGTTGAAGCAGCCAATTGCAATACATGCCACAACAGCCTGGCGCTGCATGGCGGCTCGCGCAAAGACCCGAACTACTGCGTGTTCTGCCACAACACGACGTTGGTTGATCAGCGAGTGCCGCGCTTCGAAGGCGGTGTTTCGCTGCAAGAACCGCTCAACTTCCGTACCATGATTCACAAGATCCACAGCGGCGAAGCCTTGACCCAAGGCTATCGCATCGGAGCGTCGGCACCGTCGGTGACGAACCCAGCTGGCACCGTGTACGACTTCTCGGACGTGCGCTATCCCGCCCCGCGCACTGACTGCGCAGCGTGCCACACCTCGAAAAACTGGACGCTGCCGATGGCAAACTCGCCGAAATACAACGCGGTGACCACGTTCGAATTCTCGTGCAGCGAACCTGCCGGCAACGACACCAACGCGTTTTGTGATGCGCCTTTTTGGGCTCAAACCAACTCGTTTAAAACTGCGCCAGAAGCAGAAGTGTGCACCAGCTGCCACGATTCGCCATCAACGGGTGCTCATGCGCTGCTCAACACAACGCCGCTTGGCGTCACTGCATGTGCAACATGCCACGGCCCAGGGAAAGACTGGGATGTGGAGAAATACCACGGGTTTTAGCTCATGGTCATGAATCCTCGACGACGTGTGCTGCTGATGGCGGTTGCAACAGTGCTTGCAGCGGCAAGCTGCAGCGCCGAGCGTGAACTAACGCCGACGCCCACCTTGGTTACGTGGAAAGGCGAAATCGAAGCACTAGTGCAAGCGCGGTGCGCCACCGCGGGCTGTCACGCCGATGCAGCGCCAGCGGCGACCTATACGATGGTCACGTACAACGCGACCTTGGGTAGCGGCCGCGATGCGATTGCAAATGCGATAGCTGGCGATGCTAGCTCGCTCGTCCTCACCGTGCTTAATGCTAACGATACAACGCATGCAGCGCTCGTCGATGCTTTGCCGAAGCTACAAGCGTGGGTTGTCGATTCGCAATTGGCGTACGGCACCTCGCCGATTCATGAACCTGGGCTGTTGAATCCTGCGGATGCCCGTTTTCATGGCAAAGAACTTGCTGCGCGCAACTGGGACTTCAAGCTCTGCCAAGGTTGCCACGGTGATAACTTTGCAGGCGGCACCAGTGGCGTGTCGTGTTTGACTTGTCACAAACAAGGGCCGCAAGCGTGCGACACGTGCCATGGTGTGCCACCGACGAGCGGCGCGCATAAAACTCACGTTGCGCGCGGTATTGTGTGCGCTGAGTGTCACACGATGCCTGGCCGCTGGAACGATGCTGGTCATATCTTGAACGTCAATGGCAGCGTCGATTTAGCGCCGGCAGAAGTGGCCTTGGGAGCGTTGGCTGCCCGCGATACCACGCCGCCACATCGCACGGGTGCGCCTACGTTTGATCCCGGCTCGCAGAAATGCAGCAACGTGTACTGCCATGGCGGCGCACTCGGTGATGCAGGTGCAAGCAACAACATGCCTGCGTGGAATGCTGGCCCGGCGGCGGTCGCGTGTGGCAGCTGCCATGGCAAACCGCCAACAACGCATGCGCAGAGTGAGTGTATCGTGTGTCATCCGTCGACGGTGGCCAGCGATGGCACGTTGTCGGCTCGCCACATTGATGGGGCGATTGACGTTGGCGATGGTTCACCAGTGGCCGCCTGCACCGGTTGTCACGGCACTGGTGCAAGTGCGGCACCTCCGCGCGGCTTGCACGGTGAAACGTTGACGTCACAGCTCGCCGTTGGTGCGCATCGCGCTCACCTCGACGCGCCAAGTGGTCTGCGCGGCCCAATTGCATGTAACGAGTGTCATGTTGTGCCAGCAACCATTGGCGCCGTTGGGCACATCGACAGCGCATTGCCGGCTGAAGTATTCCCAAGCGGCGCTGGCACGGTGGCTCGCGCCGACGGTGCGGTGCCAGCGTTTAACCCAGCCACTGGCACGTGTTCGGGCGTGTATTGCCACGGCAACGGCACGCGCATGTCGTTGGATTTGACGCCAGGCGTAATGCGCTCGCCAATGTGGAACGGTTTGTCGTCGCAGGTGGCATGTGGCACCTGCCACGGCGTGCCGCCAACTGATGCTTTTCACAACCCAACCATGCGGTTGTCTGATTGCACAACTTGTCATCCTAGCGTCGACGCCAACGGCAACATTGTGTTGACCGGGCCGCCGAACGCACTAACCAGCGAGCACCTCAATGGCGTCATCAGTTTCCGATAACGCAGCTAGCAGGCACCGCAGCCACTGCCGGCATTGCACGTTGGGCACGCTCGTCGTGGTCGCTGCGCTTGGTGCAGAGGGTGCCTCAGCCTCGGCCGATCCGTTGCGGTTGCGTGCTGATGCGTACGCGTTTGGCAACGGCGGCAATGGTGGCGCCGGTTTGTTGTCGTTGCAAGGCCGCGATAAATTCACGCCATGGCTTGATGCGGAAGCCCAGATTTGGCTTGGCGCAGGTGATGGCAGCGCAGGCGATGTGTTGATCATTGCTGCAAATGCACGCGATCTCAAAGGCCGCGCATCAGTTCGGGTTGGTCGGCAGCTGGTCGTTTCCGGCGCGCTGCGACCGATGCACCTTGATGGCGTCGACGCCCACGTGCGAGCGCCCGCGGGTATCGATGTCGAAGCGTTTGCTGGCTTTCCGGTCATCGCGCAAAGCGGACCGCGGCAATTCGATTGGCTCGTCGGTGGGCGGGTCTCGCGTCGGGTTTGGGGTGGCCGGCTTGGCCTCGGCGCAATGGAGAGCCGGGACCGCGGCGCTCTCGACACCCGCGAAATCGGCATTGACGGCTCGTGGCCAGTCACCAAACGCATCGACCTGACCACTGCGGTGGTGCTCGATACCATCCGGTTTGGCTTGGCCGAGACCCGCGCTTCGGCGATGTGGAGCAAACGCACGTTGCGGCTTGAACTGTTTGGCGTCCAACGCACGGCGGCGCACTTATTACCAGCTACGTCATTATTCTCTGTGCTTGGTGATGTGCCAGCAGTGCGCACTGGTGGCGCGGCGCGTTGGCGGGCCGCACCTCGGCTTGATGTGACTGCGACCGCAGGCGTCCGGATTATCGACGGTGAAATCGCTGAAGATCTTATCGCTGGCACGCGCTTGCGGCTCAATGATAGCGGCTCGTCGGCGGTTGGCCTTGAGCTGACGCGCGAAGGCGGTGCTGGTTATGCGTGGACCGGCGCGCGCGCGACTGGGCGTTATACGTTTTGTCCAGCGTGGATGGCTTCCGCTGAGTTTGAATTGGCGCGGCCTGACGACGATCGCGGGCGTGGCAAGCTGTGGCCTTGGGGGTTAGCTGCTGTGACCTGGCGTTCGGAAAGCAAATGGGACGCCGCCATGGCAGTGGAAGCCAGTGCTTCGCCAGAGCTGCGCTATCGAGTTGATGTGCTAGCGCGGCTGTCGCGGCGCTGGGAGGCGCTATGAGTTTGCGAGTTTCACGTCGTACGGGTGCACTGCTTGCGCTGTTGCTGGTTGGCGCGTGCGCAGGCGTGTTGGGCTTACGGCACAATGTGCAATCCGGCGCATTTCCGCATCGTGCGCATGTGCTCAAAGGCATTCGCTGCAATGAGTGTCACACTACCATTGCCACCGACGGTGACGAATCGCCGGTGGTGCTGCCGAGCGATCAAAGCTGTTTGACGTGCCACCAAAAGCCACATGACCCGCGGCCGTGCCGTGACTGCCATGGCTCGCCGGATAACTCAGCCGCTGCAGTCGAAGCACGTACCCATCTTAAGTTTTCGCACAATCAACACGTATCGAAACTTTCGGGTGATTGCGTGCGCTGTCATACGGGGGTCCACGACGACGGGGCGGCGCTGCGTCCGCAGATGGCTACCTGTTTAGCGTGTCACACCCACAAAGCGCAGTTTGAACCAGGCAAGTGCGAAGTCTGTCATAAAGATCTTGAGACCGAACGAGTGTTGCCAGCGAGCCACTTGGTGCACGATCAAGCGTGGCTGCGCAATCATGGTAATGCTGCCGCATCGTCGGCGAGCATGTGCGCGACATGTCATACGCAGTCCTCCTGCGCAGCGTGCCACGGGCGCACCACCGCTGCGCTGCCTGGCCGGTTGACCTTCGACAACACGATGCAGAACACGATCCATCAGTCGGGTTTTGCAGCGCGTCACGCCAACGAAGCGCATGCAGCGCCTGGCACATGCTTGGCTTGTCACGATCAACGCTCGTGCCGCACGTGTCACGAAAAGCGGGGCGTGAGCGCAACCTTCGCTGGTGCCCGCAATCCACATCCGCCAGGGTGGGTCGGCATTGGCAGCGGCGACAATGCGCATGGGCGCGAAGCTCGTCGAGATCCAGCTGCTTGTGCGGCCTGCCATAGCGGAGCTGGTGAGCAGCTTTGTGTAGGCTGCCACAAGGTTGGCGGCGTTGGTGGCAATCCTCATCCTCCAGGCTATCGCAGCCAGCAGCCGATGTCGGCGCTGCCATGCCGGTTGTGTCATCTACCATGAGTGAAAATAAAACAACCACGGACCGTGCAGCAGCAACTGGCAGTGGCGACACGCGCCGACTCGCGCTGGCGGGCATTTTCATTGCCGCTTTGCTCGGTGCGCTGGCTTTCGTCGTGGTGCAGTACCTGCTCGCTCAACCCACGCTGCATCGCAGTGGCGGCACGCACGAGGTCGCTAGTAGCGCGCGCCCATGGCAAAAAGTACTCGAAGGGCCGGGCCATCGTGCGCACTTGACGGGGCCGAATCCGGTGGCGTGTGCAGACTGCCACGACATTCAAAGCGGCTCGTTTAAAGCGCCCGATGCATCGCGCTGCAGCAAGTGCCACGAAGGGGTGGTGCCGACGATTCACAGCAACGCCAGCGCGCCACCCGAAGCGCGCGAGTGCACCAGCTGCCACAATTTTTTGGCTAACGAATCAACCAGCGGTGCGTGGAACTGCATTCGCTGTCACGACAAAGCGCAAGGCGAATTCGGCGCAGTCGTTGTGCATAGCAAAGAAGCCTGCGGTGGTTGTCACCGGCCACACCAAAGCCCGTCGCTGGCGCCACCGCCATGCACCGAGTGCCATAAAGATGTGCAATCGCATCCAGCGTCGGCAATGCATGGCGCGGCTGCAAGTGCGCATGTCAATAACCGCAACGCACCGGCGGGTGGCACAGGTTCCACTGCGACGACGTTTCATGCGGGTGCCGTTGCAAGCGCTGCGGCAAATGCATTGCCGGCAGCGGAGGTGCCCGCAGGGGCGTGTTTAGCGTGCCATCAACCGCACGAAAAAGCGGGCGTCGCAGCGTCGAGCTGCGCGCGTTGTCACCAAGATCCAAAGATCAAAGCACCGCATATACCAGCGACAGCAGTCGTCGTCGGTAAACACGATACGTGCATCGGCTGTCACAAGCCGCACGTCTTCAAAAAAGCCGACGTTGCAAGTTGCCAGTCGTGTCACTCCGCCAAGGTCACACTCGGCCAATTCACCGCGAAGCCGCACGGTCTGTGCAATAGCTGCCACGACCCACATAACGCGAAAGCTGCGGCTGGCGACAGTTGCCAACGCTGCCATGCCAACGTGCATCCTGACCACAAGATCACCGACTGCAAACAGTGCCACAACATCCATCCAACGCCGGGCACGTTGGCTGCGCAAGCGCCACGCAAAGCCGTTGCGTGCAGTAGCTGTCACAACAAAGCCAGCAGTGACGTGGCGTTCCACCTCGGCAACACGGAGTGCACGGCGTGTCACAAACCGCACGGCTTCGCGAAGCCTGGCATTACGGCTTGCCAGGCGTGTCACAAACCGCAAGCTACGCTCGCCGCCAGCGGTGGCCACAATGCATGCGCTGGTTGCCATACGCCGCATGCACCCAAGACGCCCACCCCTGCGTGTGCAACTTGTCATGCCGACAAGGGCAAACTCGTGAACAAAGGTCACCAAGCCTGTGCTGGTTGCCATCAAGAGAAGCATGCGCCGAAGCGCAACATGACCGAATGTAAGTCGTGTCACAAAGTTGAAGCGTCGACGGCGCCGAAGGGTCACCAAGCCTGCGCTGGCTGTCATGAACCACACGCGGGCACACCGACGGTGGCGAAGTGCGCAAGTTGTCACCCTGATCGCGCGACCGGCCCACATCGTAATATCAAAGATGGTTGCAACAATTGCCACAAAGCGCACGGCTCTGGTGCGCCGGGTGGCAGCGCAACAATTGCCAAACCGCCAGCATGCAACACCTGTCACAAGCCAGGCTCGTTGCCAGCATTGCACAACAAGCCGCATCACGCCGATTGTGCAAGTTGCCACACGTCGCACGGTGGTCCTCGCGGCGACCGCGCAACTTGCATGAAGTGTCATACCGATCGCGCCAATCACGAACCAACCGCGGCGGTTTGTACGGGCTGCCATATGTTCCGAGGAGCAACGAAATGACGGGCGCACGAGGTCTCCGCATGGTGCATGCGTTGTGCGTGGGGTTGCTGACCGCGGTAGTTGCGGCTTGCAGCGGCGAAGCAACGGTGACGCAGCCAATTGCGTTCAATCACAAGATTCACGTTACCGACGAGAAAATACCCTGTACCGACTGCCACGTCGGGGCTGAAAAAGATGTGCACGCCTCACTGCCGTCGCTGTCGCGGTGCTTGTTGTGCCACATGAAGCCGCAATCGAACCCGCCAAATCCACGCGAACAACGCGTGCGCGAGCTGGCCGCGAGCCGTGAGCCGGTGCGTTGGACCCAAGTCACGCGCAACCCCGGCCACGTGTACTTCTCCCATCGCGCGCACGTATCGCTGGCCAAGATGCCGTGCCGCGACTGCCATGGCGATGTCGCTAGCTGGACCGAACCACCAACGAAACCTGTGCAGGCATTGAAGAGCATGGGCGCGTGTTTGTCGTGTCACCGCGACGAAGGCGCTTCAACCGCATGTGCAACTTGCCATCAGTAGGTATCCCATGAGCAAACACCAACTATCACGACGTTCGATGTTTCAGTGGGCTGGCTTCACCGCGGCTGCGGTGGCAACGGGCGCATGTCGGCCAAGTGAACATCACAATGCTGCGTTTAACCTCGCGCTCGATAAGCCGCCTGTGCCTGGCATGGACCGCTTCAGCACGCATGAAGAACGCTGGGTTAACACGTCGTGTGCGCAGTGCCCGGCAGGCTGTGGCATTCGCGTTCGCGTCGTCGAAGGGCGCGCGGTGCGCATCGAAGGCAATCCCACCAATCCGTTGAATCGCGGCGGCATCGGGCCACGCGGCTTAGCAGGTTTGCAAGCGCTGTATGATGCCG
>JAKQOD010000126.1 GCA_029565465.1 Deltaproteobacteria bacterium | reverse complement strand
CGTCGGTGAGGCCGTCCGGGCGCTTCCACAGCTCGATGTCGCGCTGCATGTTGATCTCTTGCGGCATCCAGTGGTTGGCGCAACCGGCGATGTATTTGTCCCACGCCCAGGTGTACTTGAACGGGACGAGCTGGTTAACGTCAGCGCCGCCGTTGATGACGCGCTTGTCTTCGGCGCGAACGCGGCTGGTGGTGCCGGTGGCGGCTGGGGCGGCTGCTACCGATTGCGGTTGCTCGTTCATTTGGGCGCGATAGCCCGAGACTTGCGCTGAGGTGGGCGATGGCGCAGGCATGCCCGGCGCGGCAGCTGCGGTTGTGCTAGCGGCGGCAGGCGTAGCTGGAGCGGCGGGAGCAGGGGTTGGCGTTACAACGTCGTCGTCAAAATTGAGCATTTACATTACCTCTATGCTTTTAGTCTTATGGGCCCGCTGCGAAATAGCGCGGGCCGCCGGTGTTTTTATTTGGCTTACAGCGCGCGGGCGCTATTGAACCGATTCCAGTTTCGAATACAAGTACGACGGCGAAATGTCGATACCGCCACGTTCCCATGAAAGTGTCGCTAGTGATTCATCCAACGCGAGTTCGGCGAAGGTGCCGGGGTCGCGCAGCGGTTCGAGATCGTCGCCCCAAAGATCATCCGAGAGGTCAACGATGCCAGCGCGACCATCGGCAAACTGAAGCCACATTTGATAGTCGCCCATATGCCGGGCGTTGCTCAAACGAGGGTTTGGTGTGCGCAGTTCGTTGATGTCTCGTTGATCTTGCAAAGCGATGGCTTCTTGCGGAGTGGGTGATGCTCGTTAGGTTTTTCAGAACGGTCTGCGCGGTACAGACGAGGCGCTCTGAAAAACCGCCGGAGGCGTCTTCTTCTTGCGAAAAAGGGCTCCGGCGGAGAGACTCGCGCGGGTGGGTACCCGTGGGGCGTTATCTGCTTGAGGGTTTAGCTCAAGCGCCGGTGTAGCCGTTAAGAATTGCGTTGTTTTTGCAATCTTTTTGGGTTACGTAGCCTTGCGACGACGCTCCAATCACATTGCCATTCGACGCAATACGGCGCCAGCGAAACTTGCCAGCCTTATCTTGGTAGAACTCCCACTTGTGTTCTTTTGTTGCCACAGATCACCTCCCTTCCTTAAGGTACACACACTCGGCCCAAAATGGGCAATCGTATGTGCAAAATCGCAGGCCACGCCTCGCGCGAATCGAGAACGTTCCTGCACTCACAGCCTATGTCGCTCTTCCTTCGCTCAGAAGACCACTCGCCCAAACTGGCGCAAGTGACGAAGCGACATCGCTGCGGTCAGGGCTTTGTGTGGCGCTGCCGATAGGGATCGACACGGCGTTCACTAAACCCTCACCGCAACCCTCTCCAAGAACCGCGGAGAGGTTGCGGAACTACGCGAACAGATTAGAGCGGCGGAATGCGCAGCTTTTGGCCTGGGTAGATCTTGTCGGGATGCGACAACATCGGTTTGTTGGCTTCGAAGATGACCGGATATTTATTCGGATCACCGTAGTAAGCCTTAGCGATTTTCGACAGGTTGTCGCCGGAGACAACATCGTGATATTGCGCTTCGGGCTCAGAGAGGTCGACCGACATGTTGTCGTTGACGTTGTCCACGCCAGCAACGTTACCGGCGCACAGCAGTGCTTTCTCTTTGGTGGCCTGGTCTTCGGCCACGCCAAATAGGCTGACCGATGAAGACGCGGCGTCGTACGTGACCACCAAACCCGTGATGGTCAGATCTTGTGCTTCGATGTACGCCTGAATCGCGTCGCCCGCAGCGCGGTTAGTCGCTTCGAGTTTGGCCTTCGCGGCTTCGTCATCGGCAGCAGCTGCTGCGGCTACGGCTTCAGCGTCTTTGTGGCCGAACAATTTTTCGCCGGCGTCCTTGATAAAACTAAACAAACCCATTTTGAGTCTCCATGTAGTGGTGTGTGAGCGAGCGTCAGCGGTTGCTGAAGCCCCCCATAACGCGCATTATTGCCCGATTGGTGGATGCGAATTTTCTGAATACGTGTGCTGCTATTGGCAAGCTTCACAGTCGGGATTGTGGTTTCGGCCGGCGCTGCGCACCTTAACCAGCGCTACGCGCTGGTTAGCCTGCACCGCAATACCGAATGCAAACGGAATACTCATTGGCAAGCCTCACAGTCGGGATTGTCAATCGAACAAAACTTCA
>JAKQOD010000105.1 GCA_029565465.1 Deltaproteobacteria bacterium | reverse complement strand
GTGGTCGAGGGTAACGGCGCTAGGTGATCAGCTCGAAGCTGGGTTGCGCGCCATTCCGAACGTCAGCATCCATGGCGCTGATGCAACGCGAGTTGGCGGCACGATCAACGCGGGCTTCGCTGGTGCACGCGGCGAAGCCATCGTGATGGCGCTTGACGTAGCGGGCATCTCGGCTTCAACAGGCGCTGCGTGCACATCTGGCAGTGTGAAACCTTCGGCCGTTTTGTTGGGCATTGGGCTCGACGAAGCGGCGGCGCGTAGCGCGGTGCGGTTTAGTGTTGGACACGAAACCACGGATGCTGAGATTCAACATGTGATTGGCGTGTTACCGGGTATTGTGGCGCGCGCTCGCACGTTGCGCTAGCCGCGCAACAGTCGCGACAGTTGCAGTTGTCCGCCGCTTTCCGCAAAGCCGGCTGTGCACAAGGCTGCCGAAAATGGTGCATTGCTCGCTGGCAAGCCATTGATGGTAACGATGCTGCATGCGGCGCCGCGTAAGCGCTGCGCCTGCGCCAAGCGCACAATTTCGCCCGCTAGCAGCGCATCATCACGTTCGGTTTGCGGTGCTGGCGCTGGCCACACGATGAGCGCTGCTAGCCCGCGGCTTAGCCAGGCCGCGGCTCGGCCATTGATGGTGATACACAATGCGCCAACACTGCGGCGAGGCCGGTCTTCGTCGTGGGCGATGTCGGTTGCTTCGTCCGGTTCTCGGACGTTTGGCCAAGCCAAGGTGATGCCGTAGGGATTGGCGCAATCGTTGGCTGCTAACGTAAGCAGCGCGGGCTGCTCGGGGTCATTGATATGAAGCCGCAACTGGTCCAGCGCGTGCGGCGCAGCAAACTGGATCGCGGCGATCGCTTGTACGAAATTGCCGCGGCGAATTTGGCCGCTGTCTTCGAGTGCACGAAACACCGGATATAACGATGCAAAGCCACCTGGCACATTTTCAAGCGCTGCGACTTCTTTGCTGACCAGGCCATAGCGGGTGAGCCAAAGGCGAGCGGTGGCGTCGGCGCGCTCGGTTGGTGTTGCCACCTGCGGGGCGGGGGTAAGCTTCCACCGGCCTTCGCTTTGGATCGGCGCTGCGCGGCGTGAACGAAAGCCGCTGCGTAGCGAGCGACGGCCACGCGTTGTGGCTGTGGCGTTGCTTTGCAGCAAGCCGCGCAGTGGCGCAAAGCTATCGTTGCTGACCAACCCGCGCCAGGTCAGCGCCCACAGCGCTTTGGTGATTTCCCCTGGGAAAATCTTGAGGCTGTCGCGCAGTTGACTGGTGAACAGCGCGCCGCGGTGTTGCAGTAGCTCAACGATCTGGCGCTGGGTGCCATCGCAGTCACGACGCGCTGCCGCCCAGGCGCTTGGATCCATGAAGCGACTCGCGTGGTCAGCGAGAAACAAAGCGATCTTGCCATCACGCTCGCCGCTTGCGCTGACCCCGTGCCAGACGATTTCGCCGGCAGCTGCGAGGGTGTCGAGGTCGGTTGGTTCGTAGCCGTCGACGCGCGCTGGCAATATGTCGCTTTCTAACTGCGACGCTAGTATTGGCAAGCCTTGTAGTTTTTCAATGGCATCCAACAGCGCGTCGAGCCCTGCGCGCGGCGTTGCCACGCCCTGCCAGGCGTGGGTGAACCGCACGAACGCCGTTGGAGCCACGGCTGCAACTTGCTTGCGGGCGACCGCCAGCGAGCGCACGCGCAAGGTGCGCAACACGTCGGGCGCGATCCATTCGAGTGCGTTGCCGCCGGGCCTGAATTCGCCGTTAATCAGCTCACCGGCTAGGGTTAGCGCATCAAGTTCACGGGTCACGGTGGCCATCGCAACGCCATAACGCGCTTCCACATCGGCTGCGGTAAATGGGCCGTGGGTTTTGGCGTAGCGCATGAGCCAGTCGTGGCTTGCCGTGTGGCTCGCCGGTAATACGGCAGCGTTGTCCGGCAACGGCGCGCCAATCGCAGCGTGGTATCGGGTTGCGTATTCAATTGGCACCACCAACCGCGCAGCGCCGCAGGCAAACGAATGGGCGCGCCCCGCAGCCACCAACGCCGCAGCCAAGGTCGGCACGCTGGCGCCACGTCCGGCCAATTCACTTTCGGTTTGGTCGCCAAGGCGCAAGAGCAGATCGTGGGCCGCGTCGAGCGTTTGTGGTGGCCACGCGTGGTGTTGGAGTTGCTGCTCGACCTCGGTGATTACGTCGAGCGTCAGCATGTCACGCAGCGCAAGTTCGCCCATCAGCTCGCGCAAGCGCAGAGGATCGATCGCAAGCGTTTGGGCGCGCCGCTCAGCAGGCGGCACGTCACCTTCGTACATAAAGGCGGCGACATAGCCGAACAATAAGCTGTTGGCGAAGGGCGACGGCGTGGCAACGTTGCGTAGCTCTAGGCCAATCGTGCCGACGGTGATTGCCGCCAGTAACTGTTCAAGTGCTGCCGTGTCGAAAAGATCGGTGAGGCACTTGCGATAGGTTTCGACCAGGATTGGAAAGTCGATCAACCGTTGCGCGCCACGCAGCAAGTCTTGCGCCTTTTTGCGAATCTGCCACAGTGGCGTGCGTTGGCCGGGCAGTTTGCGCGGCAATAACAGTGCGCGCGCGGCAGCTTCACGGAACCGTGCCGCAAACAGCGCCGAGTCACTCAACAGCGCGGTTAGCTGCGCGGTCACGGTTGTCGACGAAGGGACGAGCCAGGCCGGTATGCGCAACGGATCGAAGCCAGGCGTGTTGTCCGGTACGCGGACGACAAAG
>JAKQOD010000083.1 GCA_029565465.1 Deltaproteobacteria bacterium | reverse complement strand
TGCCTGGCTCATGGGTCAGCGAGCCACTTATCGTGCTTGCGTCGTCGATTTTGTGGGTGGCACTAGCGCCAGCAACGAAGCCGCCACCGGATTCACGAACGCCTGCATAACCAGTTGCAGTGGTTGATGCGTCTTTGTATTCGGCGGCGAGTTCCGCTTGGCCGCCGCCCGCGGTTTGATGATGGCGCAGCATCGGGGTAACCGAAGCACCGTCACCAAGTTCGATCTTGCGGCGCAACCCTGCGTCCCATTCGCCCGAGCCTTTGCGGCCGTATAGTTCGCCGACCGTTTTGCCGTCGTGTTGCCAGGCTACCGAACCTTCTTTGCCTGCAGCATGTGCAACTAACGCGTCGTTGTCGTCGATTTTGTAGGTGGCATCAAGGCCATCTTTGTTGGCCTTGCCTTGAAACTTGCCATCGCCCGTCCGCCAGCGCGCACCCTTTTCTTCGGCTGAACCAACAAAGTATCCAGCCTGCGGATCGTTAGGATCGCCGGCAGCAATCGCTTTGCGTTTGAGATCGATGCGAATCGCGTCCATCGCCTTCAACAGATTCTTGTGATACTCGGGGCTGATCGACTTCACCAAGTCCATCAGCTGTTGGTGCTCACCAGGACGGCGATCGATAATGTCGATCACCTTCGTGAGGTCCGGCACCCCTTGCTTCATCAGCGCTTGCAACTCTGCAACGCCTGGCCCTACCGTAATCGGCGCGGCTACTTCGGTCTTTTCAGCTTCGGCAGCCGCAGGCGCGGCTGTAGCGCGTTCACTCATAGTTCATTATACGACAGCACCACACGAAGATCCCTCGCCAACTCGTGCCAGCGCCAAACTTTTCCATCTAGTACGGCCAATGCGAAGATTGCCGCTGTCGATGGACGGGTGCCAGCCACCCGTCCATTATTATTGGATGATAACGGCTACTTACGCATCATGCGTAGCACTGGAGCGGACTTTTTGAGTAGGTGCCGCCGGAGCTGGTTCGTCAACTTCACCTTGTTGACGCTGTGCGTTACGCACTACGTAGGCAGTCATGTTAACTATGTCCTCAACCGTGGCTTCGCTTTGCAACGCCGCCACCGGTTTCCGAACGCCAAGCAAAATGGGCCCTACCGCCTGCACACCACCCAAAACTTTGAGGGTTTGGTAGGCCGCGTTGCCAGCTGCCAACGATGAGAACACCCAGGTGTTGGCCGCGCGCGAAAGCTTGGCAAATCCGTAATGCTCGCGGCGACGCTCAACGTCAAACGCCAACTCAGGCTGCATTTCGCCGTCGATTTCCAAGTCAGGTCGCAACGCTTGTACTTTGGCCAGCGCGCGTTGCACGGTGGTAACGTCCGGATGCCGGACCGAGCCGAAATTCGAGTACGAGATCATGGCCACACGTGGCGTCACGCCAAACGAAGCCACCGCTTCGCTCATTTGCAACGCAATATCGGCCAGCGTATCGGCGTCGGGATCGATATTGAACACGGTGTCGCCAAAGAAGCGTACCGAGTTTTGCAAAATCATCATGTACATCCCGACGGCAACTTTGCGGCCAGGCTCCAAACCAAAAATCTCCAACGCTGGCCGCACCGTTTCGGGATACGACAACCGCATGCCAGTCACCATGCCGTCGGCATCGCCTTGCTCCACCATCATGGCAGCGTAGTAGCTGCTTTTGGAGACCAGGCTTTTGGCCATCGGCAGCGTGACGCCTTTGCGTTGCCGCATGGCAAACAGTTTGTCAGCATAGCCTTGGGCTTTCGGGCTGTAGCGCGGATCGATGACTTCAACGCGATCGAGCAAGTCCAAACCCAAATCGCGACACATGCTTTCGATTTCGGCGGGGCGGCCCAACAAGATCGGTTTGGCAATTTCCTCGTCGACGATTTGCTGAACTGCACGTAGCATACGAATGTTGTCGGCATCGGCAAACACCACGCGCTTCGGGTGGCGGCGCGCTTGTTGCGTCATCGCACGCATGATCGAGTACGCGGCGTTCGACGACTTCGACATTAGTTTGTCGGCGTATTCTTCGATGTTGATTTTCTTCCGCGCCACGCCAGAGTCGATGGCCGCGCGCGCAACCGCTGGTGCTACCCACCACAACACGCGTGGGTCAAACGGCTTCGGAATGAAGTAGTCGGGCCCGAATTTCATTGCTTTGCCGCCATACGCTGCCACCACAGCGTCGGGCACTGGCTCACGTGTCAGCTCCGCCAACGCATGCGCAGCGGCAACTTTCATCTCTTCCGACACGGCACTAGCCCGCACATCGAGTGCACCGCGGAAAATGTATGGGAAGCCCAACACGTTGTTTACTTGATTCGGAAAATCCGAACGGCCGGTTGCAACCAACGCATCGGGGCGCGCGGCAACAGCGTCGGTGTACGAGATTTCTGGATCGGGGTTAGCCAACGCGAAAATGATTGGCCGCGGCGCCATTGCGGCGAGGTATTCCGGCTTGCAGGCGCCCGCCACCGACAACCCCATGAACATGTCAGCGCCAACGAGCGCATCTTGCAACGTGCGGCGGCCGTCGTCGGGAATTGCAAATTTCTTTTTGTAGCTGTTGAGGTCAGCGCGGCCTTGATGCACCACGCCTTTGGAATCGCAGATCACCACGTGTTCACGCGTAAGGCCCAAGCGCACAAAGAATTCGGCGCATGCGATGGCGCCCGCCCCTGCGCCTGAGACAACCAACTTAATGTCTTTGAGTTGTTTGTCGGCCAGGGCAGCCGCGTTGAGCAGCCCTGCGCCCGAGATGATCGCGGTGCCGTGTTGGTCGTCGTGGAAGACCGGAATGCGCATGCGTTTGCGCAATTTCTCCTCGATTTCGAAGCATTCAGGTGCTGCGATGTCTTCGAGATTGATGCCACCAAAAGTCGGTTCGAGCGAAGCGACGATTTCGACAACCTGATCGACGTTGGTCGCGCTGATTTCAAGATCGAACACGTCGATGTCTGCAAACTTTTTGAATAGGCAAGCTTTGCCTTCCATCACGGGCTTGCCCGCAGCAGCGCCGATGTTGCCAAGGCCAAGCACGGCGGTGCCGTTGCTGATCACGGCCACCAAATTGCCGCGTGCGGTGTACTCCCAACTCTTTTCTTCGTCGGCAGCGATTTCCAAACATGGTTCGGCAACCCCCGGCGTGTAGGCCAGCGACAAGTCCATTTGGCTAACCAATGGCTTGGACGAAATAACTTCAATTTTGCCGTGGCGACCGCGGCGGTGATAATCCAGTGCGTCTTCTTTGCGACCCATGGCGGCGAACGTAGTCGCCCGATCGCAGGCTGGCAACCAACCGGCGGTTTTTTGTCAAACATCGTCGACGGTAACGCAGTGCGGCAGCGGGTGACGTGCTTACGCACCCGTGAAAAAGTTTGTGCACTTGGACGGTGCAGACGCCTCAGCCATCGATAAACAGCGGCACTTCGAGGCGCGCGGCAGCCAGTACGGCACGCAAAAACGCAGCGACCTGCTCGATCGCTGGATCGGCTTGGCGTTCGATACCTGCGTCTTGCATCAAGCGTGCGCGTCCGGCTGGGTCTTTAAGGTCGTGAAACGATGCATCGTGGGATACTGCACCGACAAAAAGGGCCAGCATCAAGCAATGGGTTGGTGCCAAATGTCCGACGAAGAACATCATTTGCAACAGTTGGTCGGAAGAAATCTCGACCGGTTTGCCGTCGAGTTGCCAGCGCACACCATACGGTACGCGGCTTTCAAAAAACTCACCCGGACGAGCGCGCAGCTTGGCCACCGGCGCGCCGTCCCACTTGAACTCTTGCATACCGCGCACCAGCAACGCGCCGGCAGCACTGTCGAGCGACTTGGGCAAACGCGCCATCAGCCAAGCTTCGGTGTCCTCGGTAATTGGATAGTTGATGCGCTGGTGACAGCCAAATTCGGCGCCGTGGGGCGCAGCCGGACAGGTCCGGCACTCGTTACCAAACGCGTCGAGCGCCGCAGTTTGCGCCTGCAAGCCAGCGATGGTGGTGCTTGCTGCCGGCGCACCGCTGACCATATTGGTGGCAACGGTGAGCGCAATTTCTTCCGGCGGCCGCTGGTCGCCGCCAGCGCGTGCATGGGTCAATGCGGCGCGAGCGATGATACGGGTACGGTGCAACGTAACTAGCCGCTCAACCCCCAAGGATTGCTTGGCTTCGCATTGCACTCCAAGCACGTAGTCGATGGCCATTCCCGAACGCTACGCCGGGGCTTGACGCATCACAATCGACGGTTGCGGCTTTGTGTCGGCCACGGTGCTTGCGCGGCACGGCCATCCCCGGTTAGAAATGGGTGGCGCACGCGTAGCTCAGATGGATAGAGCGTTGGCCTCCGGAGCCAAAGGTCACAGGTTCGACTCCTGTCGCGTGCACGACTCATTGTGGCAAAAACCATTACGGAAATAGCAGTCGACGCTGGCTTGATCAGCAAGACCGCAGCGAACCGATTGGGGCGTACCAGCAAAGCGCCCATGGTGGTTGCGCTTATCCGCGAAGCCAATATCAACGAAGCCGCGTTGTACAGCGCCATGAAAAAGGCCTTGCATCTGCCTCTGCTCGACGCTGCGTCGGCGATGGTAGATCCCGAAACGATTCGCGAATTGTCGTCGGAAGTGGCAACGCGATTGCGCGCTTTGCCGATGTCTGCAACCTTGGAAGGCAACCGCAAAGTGTTGCGCGTTGCGATGGCCGACCCAACCGATTTGGTTGCGCTTGCGGAACTTGAAGAATTTGCCAACTGCGATCTGGAATTGTGTCTGTTGCCGTTATCGGTGCTCGAAGAAATGATCGACCGCGTGTACCGAGCATACTCCACGGCGGTGGTCCAGCGCCCCGCCGCGCGCGCTCAGGAATTCGTCGATAACATCTTCGTAACCAAAGGCCGACGGCGCAAAACCGGGGCTGCTGCCATTGCCAGCGGCTTTGATGAAAACGAGATCTCGGTGACCGCGCAAGTGCCGTTGGTTGCGCTTGCGGCCCTGGCCGGCGGTGAAGTTGATTTGACTGCACCTGCAAGCAGCTGGCGCGACCTCGATTTACGGGTTCGAGGCCTGTACCGCGCTTTGATCATCAAGGGTGTCATCACCGCGTCCGACGTGGTCGAAGCGATGGCTGCACTCAAAGCCGAAGACCAAGAGTAGCCTGCCGCCACCGTCGACAATGTTGCGCTTTGTTGCGTTGAACTTCTGACACCAGCGATGACCTGTGCCCAAAAAACTGAGCCTTGGTGTGAATGGACGGACACACCCCTAGGCCGGTTTGCCCAAGTTGCTTGCGCGAACGCGCGCTAGCCGCGCCTGATCGCGGTGAGACAGCGGTTTGGCGGCGATCGGGCCGCAAGCCGCAACACGCTCAGCCCTGGCCTGGTGAAGGCACGCGGCATGCAAGTTAGCTTTTGCTCGACTTCTCAACTGCTTTTCGCAGTTGCCAACAGATGCAAGGTGGTAGAGTTCCCGTGACGTTTCAAGGATCGTTTCCCATGAGCCAAGTCGCCGTCGTTTGCACGCAATGCCGCACTCCATTTGGTGAAACTGCGCTGTATTGCGCGCAATGTGGCACTGCCAAACCGCGGGTCGCACACGATGAACTCATCGGCAAAGTGCTTGGCGAACGCTTTACGATTTTGGCCCGCATTGGCGGCGGCGCTTCGGGTGATGTCTACCGCGCCGAGCACGTAACGCTGCGGCGCAAAGTTGCTGTCAAAGTGCTGCACCATGAGTTGTCACGCGACGACTTGGCGGTTGAGCGTTTTCGTCGGGAAGCCACCACCGTCGCCGAAATCGACAATGAACATATCGTCGAGATCCATGACTTTGGCCGCACCCACGACGGCCGCTTGTACATGGCGATGGAATTGCTCGAAGGCGAGCCCCTCGACGAGATCTTGGCGCGCGAAAAGCAACTTTCGATCGAGCGCACCGCCGACATCTTGATCCAAGTCAGCGAAGCTTTGATGGAAGCGCACGCGATTGGTTACGTGCACCGCGATCTGCGGCCACGCAATATTTTGCTTTCAGCACGCCGCGGCCAAGCCAACTTTGTCAAGTTGCTCGACTTCGGGCTCGCCAAACTTGTCGACTCCGATCAGCAAGCAGCCTCGACCAGCCTCGGCATGACATTTGGCGATCCACGCTACATGTCGCCTGAACAAGCGCGAGGTGATCGCATCGACCGCCGCGCCGATATCTATCAGCTTGGCTGTGTTGCGTATGAAATGCTCACGGGAGCTCCTCCGTTCACGGGCGATCGCGTGTTCGACATTTTGTCGAAGCAAGTCACCGAAACCCCGACACCGCTGCCAACCAAACGCGCTGGCACTCCGTTGTGGATCGAAGCCACGGTGGCCCGCATGCTGGCCAAAAATCCTGACAACCGGTTCGCAACCACTACCCGCTTAGTCGAAGCACTGCGACGCGGCTTGGCCACCGGCGAAATCATGGACGAAGATGTGGCACGGCGCCGCGAAAGCATTCCGCCACCGTCGGTGTCGCGCGTGATGCAAAAGCTTGGCTTGCCGCTGGCCGAAGATGTTGCGCCCGCAGCTGCATTGGTGACGCCGCCTGCCGCGGCCAGCACCGCCATGAATACGCGGCAGACCCAACTCGGCACACCATCGCTAGCGCAGGCGTTGGCACCCGCAACGCGCGACCAAAGCGGTTCGACCCAATTGGGCGTTCCGCAACAAAACAGCCAAGACACCGTCGAGACGGCCAAGGGGTTACCTGCGGTTGCACGCAATACCGGCAAAACCGGCACTCCGTATGCGGGCACCGCCGCAATTGCCGAGGCTGTCCCCGCTGTCTTGTTTGCACCAGCGCCTGTGATTGTCGATCTGTCGCCGGTTGCCGCGCCTGCCCCAACGGCCGCGATGCCAGTCGCCGCGCCTGCCCCAACGGCCGCGATGCCGGTGCCTGAACCACAACTGGAACTGCCTGCAGAGCCGCCGCCCGCGCAAGCGCAAGCTGCGGTGTCGGCTGCGCATGCAGTGCCAAGCGCGACGCCAGCCGCGGCAGACCAATCCGGTGTTTCAAGCGTGTGGTTTGCCGAAGGCGATCTGCCCGACGAATCGGCCGTGAAGCCGCGGCGTGCCCGCCGCGATTCGTATTCGAGCAGCGCTACTGATTTGGTCGAAACGACGTCGAGCAAAAAACGTCTATGGTTGATCGGTGCCGCCGTCCTGCTCATCGGTGGCTCGGCAGCAGCGTTTGTTGCAACCCGCGGCTCCGACGACAAAACGTCGACCGTTGCGATCGTGCCTGTCGACGCTGCCATGCCTAGCGTCGATGCGCCGCTGGCTGATGCACCGATCGATGCACCAGCACCAGCGCCAGTGAGTAACACCGGTGGCGGGAACAGCGGTGGCAATCCGCGCCCAGTGCAACCAGTGCAGCCACCAAACATGAACATCGAGCCGACTCGGCCGCCGACCGGCGATACGATCCTCGACCGTCGGCCGGCGTCGTTTAACAACGGCGGCACCACACCGCCTGCCAACGGCGGCACCGTCATCCACACCACACCGACCAACGGCAGCAATGGTACCGACGAAACTGTGGATCCGTACGCCAACAATGTCACGCCAGTGATCATCACGAATAACAATGGCAGCGACAGCGGCACGGGCGTGCCGGCGCCGACCCCGACGCCAACCGGCGAAGATCCAATCAAACAAGCGGAGTCGTTGGCGTTCATTGGTGAGCAAGCATTGGCCACCGGCGATGCTGGCGGCGCAGCTGCGAACTTTCGCAAAGCGCTTGAACTCAATCCCAAGAACCTTGCCGCCACCATCGGTTTAGGCGAACTCGCGTTGCAACAAGGTGCATTCGGCGATGCCGCCAAGCATTTGCGCAAAGCAACGCGGATGGCACCACGCAGCAGCCGCGCGTTTACGTTGTTGGGCGAAGCTCAGCTTGGCAATGGCAACAAAAACGGCGCAGCCGAATCGTTCAAGCAAGCGCTCACCCTCGACGCTGATAACGCCCGCGCGCGCAAGGGCTACGAAGACGCAAGCCAGTAACGGCACTCACCTCGTCGTCACTAAATGACCTTGGCGCGTGCGCTAGGGACCGTCGGCGTCATGAGCTTTGCGATGTCGCGTTTCACCAGCCGATACGATGGCAGCGCGGCTGGCG
Organism: Deltaproteobacteria bacterium; assembly: GCA_029565465.1. Taxonomy (GTDB): domain Bacteria; phylum Myxococcota_A; class Polyangia; order Haliangiales; family Haliangiaceae; genus JABFXX01. Next base: position 41,958 of record JAKQOD010000083.1, on the reverse strand, counting down.
TTCCGTCATGGATGATGAAAAGTCGCTGCCCGATCAAGCGGCAACGTGCAGCGCTAGATTGCACTGCATCATGCATCGCGTCGTATTGCCGGTAGCCACGCAGCGCAATGATGAAGCCCACAATGACCAAGGACGCCACATATTGCAGATAATTATGCCAGGCAACACTGCCTTGCGACCAAAGGTAAGCTGCAGCTATCGATGCCACAAACATGATGCTTGCGGTTACATAGGACAACACTTCCCATAGTTTTTGACGCTTCTTCGCAAACGCTTCAACCATGGTGCGTTCGACGGGTTCCCCGTCGAGAATCGGTGATGAAGCTGCTGCCACTGCAGGCAGGTTACCACGGCTGGCGTTGCTTGCAGCGCGCTGGCTAGCGCCGTTTAGGCTTCGGCTTAGGCGGCGCTACTTCAACCGGTTCTTTGGTTGGCGCTTGCCAGTCGGCCGGCGTGCCGTGGTGCGAGATGCCGAGCTTGATGCCCGAGACCCGACGGTGGGAGAGTGACAACGACAGCTTAGAGCGAGCTTTGCCGAGTTGCATACGTTAACGCTAGGGGCTCGCCGCTGCGCGGGCAACTTTTTCTTTACGTCGGCGCTACCCAACGTGATCTGCATCCTCGACGGTGTGCGAGTGAATTGTGTGGTGCGATGTAGGCAAAGGCCCCGACGTTTTCGCGACGGCGGCTGCGTCAGCCTGCGTGATCAGTTGCACCATACACGGCCCCAAGGCGACAATAACGCTGTGAGTGACCCACGTTTCCACGTCTTTCTCGAAGGTGCGGTCGACAACACGCGCGACGGTGTTGAAGAACTCGCAAGCGCCATCGCCAATCGCTACGGGCTGTCGCAGGCCGATCTCAAAGCGCGGCTGTTTCAAGGCAAAGTCCGAGTCAAAGCCAACGTTGACCGTGCAACGGCCGATCAGTTCGCGCGCGATCTGGCAGGCCTCGGTGGCATCACTTCGGTTGCGCCAGCCGACGCTGCCGCCGATGCGGCCAGCAATGCCCCGCGACCGTCGACAAGTGGCTTGGCTGCAGCGGCCAGCAATGCCAAATCAGCGAGCAAGCCGGTTGGTGGTGGTTTCCAAAGTGGTTTAGCTGCAGCCTTCACGGCGACACCAGCAACCAGCGACGCACCCGTAAGTTTTGGCGCGCTCGACGGTGATGCGATTTCGCTTTCGTCGCTCGACGGCAGCAGCGCATCAACCGCAGCTTCAGCGCCCCAGTTCGGCCCCCCTGGAGAAGAAGATGCGCTGACCTTGCGCGACGATGCACCTGCACCAGCACTCGCGCATATCACGCCACGCACAGCACCAGCGCTGGCAAGCAGCGATCGTTTTGCGCCGCCAAGCGAAACCAGTGCGGCCGCCGAAGTGACGCTTGCCGAGGATCTTGAGCCACGCATGGCGCGTGCAACGTCACTGGCCGAACGTTCCGTGGCAAGCGCATCAGCTGCAGCGGTCGCTGCGACCGAAGCAAGTATTGCCAAACCTAAGCTAACCCTGCGCGAGCATTTCGCCAATTGGCGCGTGCGTTTCGCAGTCGGCGTCTTCGTCGCAATTGTTGTCGGACTCCTGCCTGCGATGCTGGTGCATTCGATGCGCGAAAGCAGCGCGTTTGCAGACATCGATCGCAACGTTGCGCGATTGCACGCCCAAGCTGAGACCTACGAAGCCTGGGAAAGCCTGGACCCGATGCGTGCGACCCAACTCGATCGCAAACGCAGTGCGCGCAAAAACGCCACGGAGATCGCCCTGGTTGTTTGGGCGCTCGCAGGTGCTGGCGTAGCATACGTCTGGTTTCGCCGGGTACCGTGGGATCGCGTCGTCGGTGATGCGCAACCTGCGTAGGTGTTCGACCGACCAGCGTGCCTTCAAGCGATGACGCTACGAGTACATGTAGATGATCGCGCTCACTGGAATCGCCAGGCCGGCCAAGACAAACCACTTGCCTCGCCCGCCTAGCCCACGATCGCCCTTCATCATCGTCATGCCTGTGATCGCCAGCACCATCAAAGCGATCGCGAACCCGTCGGCAATGTAGGTCCATGCGCCTTTGAGGGCGTTTAAGTGCAATGTGTTGAGTTCAAACAGGCCGCGCCGCCGCGACAACGCTTTGAACACGCCGTGGCCGGTGCGGATGTCGACACGGACTTCCTGTGCTTCTACCAAAAACACACGAAACTCGATCGGCGATTCTTGAAAGTGACCTTTAACGCTGCGCGGATTGATCCCAAGCGCAGCGACAACGTGGTTTTGCATGGCTTGCAATGCATCCGGTTGTCCATCCACGGCCACTGGCAGCGGGCCAACGTCGACAACTCGATTTTCGAATCGATAGTTCGGATTCCAATCGTCGAGGTGGTTTACCGCGAAGCCTGAAATTGCATACGCGAGCGTTAACGCTACTGCGATGTAGCCGAGGTCACGATGAATGGCGCGAAACCACTTGCGCCATTTCTGGCGCACGCGCGCCATTACCGTTGTTGCTGGCGCCACTATTTTTGTTCGCGAATAACTGCGCCGGTACCGTCGAGCCGCAATTGCGTCGAAGGCTTCGTGATCGACGCTGGGTCATACGCAATGCCATATTCTTTGGCTTGGTATTCGGCCATTTGCTTGGTTTCTTCGATGGTGAGTTCGCGCACAGCTAACACGCCTTCGGCAACCGCGAATTTACCTTTGGCTTCCATTGGGAACACCATGTCGCCGTCTTGCACTTTGAAGCGCAACTTTTGGCCCGGCTTGGTGCCGGCAATTTCAAACCAGCAACCGCGTTTCGGGCAAACATCGGTAACCATGCCTTCAACGCGAATTGGCTTGTTGGCGTACGCTTGCGGGTTTGCCAACACTTCTTCCACTGATACCGTCGTTGGCTGTTTTACGCCGGCGCCGTATTTCGTGCCTGGCACGTCGCCGGCAGCAGCGGGTTCTCCGTTTACTGGCGTTGTGGCGCTCACGGCCGGGGCTGTAGCCGGGGCTGGTCCCGCCGCGCGGCCTTCAGCGGCATTGCCCTTGTTACAAGCAGCAACCAACCCAAGCGCAGCAGCAACAACCAAGGCAAGCTTTTTCATGCCCTTTGCTTAACCGGAGTGGCTAGCAGACGCAACGACGTTCTTGCACAACTGACAAGCTACCCTGCCCATCTGGGGCGATGTTCGAGGCTGGCGCCTTGCCACCGCCTGCGCCATAGTCCGGTATGGCCAAACTGCAAACGGCGCCACTGCGCGCTGCCCCTGGAATGCCCTGGACCACGGCCGATCCGTTTTTGTTTTGTGTGCATCATCGCGATGCCTATCCGGCGGGTGACGCTGCGATGGGTGTGCCAGCTGCAGCACGGCGCGGTCGCAACATCGGCCAAGACTTCGCTGGCAAAGACGGTTTTTCGATGTATCACGGCGAACATGTGCCGGGCTTTCCGGCCCATCCGCACCGGGGCTTTGAAACGATCACGATCGTACGACGCGGCTTCATCGATCACTCCGATTCACTTGGCGCCACGGCCCGAATAGGCCCAGGCGATGTGCAATGGATGACCGCCGGCAGTGGCATCGTGCACTGCGAAATGTTTCCGCTGGTGCATCAAGATCAAGCGAATCCCGTCGAGCTTTTTCAGATTTGGCTCAACTTGCCAGCCAAAAGCAAACTAGTGGCACCGTACTTCACCATGTTGTGGTCGGAGCAGATTCCACGCCGCGTGGTAGCGTCGGCCAATGGCTCGACCGAAGTGTTGGTCTATGCCGGCCAGTTCAATGACGCTACCGGCGCCGCGCCACCACCGGAGTCGTTTGCGGCGAACCCTGATGCGCACGTCACGGTGCTGACCATGACGATGACGGCCGGCGCGGAATTGCAATTGCCAGCTGCGGCTTTAACGTCCGTAAACCGGACGTTATATATCTTTGCAGGCAAACAATTGCGTATCAACGGCGAAGCAGTTGCAAGCGAAACCATGGTGGCGCTGCCAACCGGCGCATGCACGATCAGCAACGGCGATGCGCCAGCTGAGCTGCTGCTTCTCGGCGGTCGTGCCATCGGCGAACCAGTGGCGGCGTATGGACCATTTGTCATGAATACGCGGCAAGAAATTCAACAGGCCGTGCACGACTATCAACGCACCCAATTCGGCGGTTGGCCATGGCCTAACGATTCGCCGGTGCATCCGCGCACCCAGGGCCGGTTTGCGTTGCACCCCGGTGGCCGCCGCGATGAACCATAGTTCAAAATGTGAACAATGACGCCGCTGCTACGCGTAGCAGTGGCGCCACGTCAGTCGTCGTCTTCGTCGCGGTGGACTGGCGTGTCTTTGGCTAAGGCAGCAGCTTTGGCTTCGCGTTTCAACGTGACGCGCCACGCTGCTAGAATCGAAAGGTTGTAAAGCAACACCATTGGCAACGCCATGAACAACTGTGACACCACGTCGGGACCAGGTGTCAAAATGGCGCCAATGATAAACGCCAACACGACGAACCAACGATTGAACTTCCAGAGGCTGCGGTGCGTGACCAACCCGACGAGCGCCAGTACGTAGATGACAATCGGCAACTCAAAAATGCCGCCAAACGCGAGCATGGTGTCGCGCGTTTGATCCATGTAGGCCGTCATCTGTAGATTCGCGCGTTGCGACGAATCGATGTAGCCCAACATGTAGCGGAACAACGCCGGCAGCACAAAGTAGTAACAAAACACCGCGCCGCCGATGAAGAACACCGCCGACACCACGCCAAAGGCAATGCCCATCCGGCGTTCGCGCTTGTACAGCGCTGGCGCAATGAACTTCCAAAGTTGGTAAAAAATGAAGGGCGACGCAACGAAGATGCCCGACCACAAGGACACGGACATGTAGACCCAAAACGGCTCCGTTACCGAATTGAACACCATGTAGGGTTCACCACGGGCCGGATCTTCACGCCACGCTGAAAACAGCGGTGCCCGCAGCCATTCGTAGATCTCTTTGGAAAAGAAGTAGCTACCGACGACGCCGATCATGAAGGCAATCGCGGCGTTGCGTACCCGATCGCGCAACTCCATCAGGTGCGAAACGAAAGGCATCCGGCCTTCTTCGAGGTCAGCCTCGGGTTTTGCGGGATTTGCAACGCCTGGCGTCTTGCGTGCCGCGCTCACAGCTTAGGCCTTCTCTTCCTTGTCGTGTTCACTAGCTCCGGCATCAGCTGCCGTGCTGAGCCGTGAGCCTTTCGCAATTGCGCCAGGTGCCGGCCGGATCATGGCGGCAACTGCAGCGTCGGCCGCGCGATCCTCGTCGGAATTTGCCGACAATGTACTATCGAGTGCAGCTTCACCGACGATCGTCGGCAGGCTGACGGTTGCCACGACCACGTCCGCAGCCGTTGGTGCCGGCGCGTTGCCTGCATCGCTGCTTACATCGTGAGTTGCAGGCGCAGCGTCGGTTGTCGTATCGGTTGCTGCGGCGTCGCTTGCGGCCGTGGCATCAACCACGGCAATCGCACTAGCTTGCGCGATGTTTTGCTTTGGCCGCATCGGGGCATCTTCGCCTCGCAGCGCGCTCTTAATGTCGCGAATCGCACCACCAAACTGTTCATCGTTTTCGATGGTTTGTTGGATGTCGCGCGTCGACCGTTTGATATCGCGGATACCCTTGCTCAGCTGTTTGGCAGCTTCCGGAAGTTTATCCGGGCCCAGAAAAATCAGGGCCACAATCAAGATCACGATGATCTCGCTTCCGCCCATTCCGAACATGTTGGCGATAATAGCACCAACCAGGATTGATGGCCCGGGCCTGCAGACTAAAACAACTGCATTTGCTCGGGTGGACCAAGCACGGTTGCGCCAATGGCAGCTGCAATCGTTGGGGCACATCGGCCCGTCACGTAGACGTGGCGGGCGCGGCTAGCCGCAATCCATTCAAGCAAGGCTTCGCGGTCGGCAGCGTCGGCCCACGCCAAGCCATGGTCAACCTGGTGCGTGGCCCACAGCGCTTTGTCGTATGCATCGCCCGACAGCCACAAGGTGGCAACCGACCGTTTGGCCAACAGCGGCTGCAGCGTAGCGCGCCCAGCGAGTGGCCAGATAATGACATTGCCACGCGTTGCGGTTGGCGTCACTGGCGTGACCATGCCTCGGTGCACGGTGGCACTGCGCTGGGCGCCTTGGCGAATCGACACATGCGCTGCAATGGTCCAGCGATCGTGTTGTTTAGCGGCCGTCAACGCACGCAGGACATCGAGGCCACGCAACCAATTATCGACGAAGATCACAGCGGTGCGCTGAGCGAAGACCTGTTTATCAACCCACGATTGCAGTTGCGTTACAGCACGATCAGGCGCAAGCAAGCGTTGCCGTTTGTCACCGAACGGTGCATCGACGACGAGTGCATCACAGCGGCGCACCTCGCCGGCATCCATGCTGGCAACACCTGCGTCACCCGGCTGCACAGCAGCTGCATAAACCACACTGCGGTCGCCAAAATCGACCCGCAAGGCCGCGGCACCTAACGCCGCGCCCGACGGAAACAGCTCGATTTTTAATTGGCCAAGCGTAAACGGCTTGCGCAGCGGCACGGGCAAATGGCCCGGCGCAACCGCGCCAAGCAGCGCCATCGTCGTCGGAGTGGCGATCAATTGGCCATGGCCACGCGTAGTCACGGCGAGCGCCGACGACGCAAAACACACGTCGCGCCGACGCCGAGCGTCGCACCAAATGGAACTGCCGGTCAAAAACACGCCATCGCGCCAGCTTACCGGCGGTTCGGCCGCGTTTGCCGCTTTGCCAGTAGCTCGGGCCGGCGATCGTTGCGACCGCGGTGTTTCCGACGACATCATCCGTTACTTAATTTCGCCCGAGGCCATCTTGGCTTCGAGCTCGACGAGAATCGAGGTCCACTCGGTCCGTTGCACGTCATTGAGGTCAAGCACGATGCCCATGCCTGCAGGAACTTCGTCATGCACGCCGATCGCATGTGAAACCTTGCCCATCACTGACCAAGGCTGTTTGCGATCTGGGATCGAAATCAGCATGTGCAGCTGGGAAGTGGGTGGCAACGGCTTGTCGGACAACAAGAACAACCCGTCATCGCTGACGTCTTTGGTTGTAGTTGTTGCTGGCCCTTCAACCGCGCCGTAGGTCACTGACAAATGCAGTGGCAGCCGCCGTTTTTCACGGTGGTTCAGCAGCCCGCCACGAACGAACCCATTGAGATAATTGATCTTTTCCCGTTCGCTTGCAGCCACTGCAACGGTCAGACCAATTACTCCTTCATCTCTGGAACCCACCACACTGCCAAGCAGGGAAACCGACCAACCAGCTACGCTGATGTCGACTTGCACCGGGGTTCCTGGCGGAGCGTTGAGCATCGTTTCAACGAAAACGGTCCAGTCGGTAGGATCAAAGATCTTGATCCAGTCAACCGGCTGAGCCAGCGGCACGGGCAAACGATGGTCGATACGCACTAAAATAATGTTAAACCGAATCTCGCGATGATCCCAACTATTCGCGCGCTTTGATCGCAGGAAGGCGCGCGTCACTGCAAGCGTAACAAGGCCGTGACATTATTGGGTTCTCAACCGGTTACGGGCGCTTTGGCCCGTGACGACGCGCAAATCGAGCAAACGCGCACGGTACAAGCCCAGCTCGATCGTGACACTGCGCAGCTCGCACAGCAAATCACGCCGATTCGCCAAGCCGTAGCCGCGCAAGCCGCAGCTGTGCAGCCGAATTTGCGCTCGGCCGCCAGCTTGCCGCCGGTGCGCCCATTTCACGCGCCCGATGCCACCCATGAAGTGCCGGTGGTGCTGCCACCCAATTTTGCTCAGCAACACCCCGTCGTTCTCGCCAATCTGTTGCATGGCGTCATCGGCGACGCCGCCCACCTGCGGATCGTGCAAGCCGCGGCCGCCAATTTGGATGCCGGCCGTGCTGCGTTGCGTGAAGAACTCGTGCAGCTCAATGCACGCGTTGCGCAATCTGGCGACGCGGTTGCCTTAGGTTATCTACGCCAAGCAGCCCAGGCCCCCGCGCAAGCGATCGCGAGTTATTACGCTGCAGGGTACCGCACATTGCGGCTGGGTAGCGGCGCTGCACATGGCGGCGGGCCATTACAACTCGTGCGTTCACAACTCACGCCAGAGTTGCCAAGTGTAGCGCCCGCAGCATCGGCTGCGCCGACGGTATCGCACGTAACCCCAACAGAGACCCAACCTACTATAGCGATCAATGCCCCGGCCGCGCCTGTGCCTGTGGCACCCGCGCCGCACCCGGCGCCGCACCGACGACGACCGAGTGAAGCACGTGCCGGCCGACCACCTCGACCGAGAACGGAACCCCCGCAAGCTCCGCCGCTGTCTGCCGTTTCTGACATCGCTCCGATCGAACCACCAACGCTCGCAATGCCTGAGCCTGCATCCGCGATGTATCAAACCGAATGGGCCGGAGCATTTGTCCCACCGTCGAGAATCCCGCTCGACCAGAGGCGGCATCCGCAAAATCGTTACACTCGAACTTCAGGATTTACCTTGCTTCGCGCGCTGCCTGGACTTGCAGCGATTCTCGATCCACAAATCACGGCGGCCCAACGCGACCTTATCTTGGCGCCAGGTTCAAATATTAACCCACAGTACTACAGTGCTGGCATTTCATCGCTAGCAGTTGGAGCACTGCGAGCGGCTTACAACGCTCGTTGGAGTGCCACGTCACCAGCCCAGCGCAATCGAATGATTACGCAGGTCGAGCACTACCTGCGCGAAGCAACGCGAGTCTTGCCGCAGCTATTCAGAAATGCGGCGGCAATCGAAGACAAAATTACGCATGTGATTCGCGAACCTCTGGCGGCGCTACGAGCATCGGCGGTTTTTGATCGACTTGTGACACCTCGGGGCGCCAGCCGCACTATTTCGGAGCGACTAGATGTTGCAGCCAGCGCTGTGCAAGTAACCAGCAGCGCCGTACGCCATGTGCGGTACATCAATCCAGCAGTTATGCGCTATGTGCCCCACGTGACTAGTGGTGGCGCCGATCCTCGCCGAGTAATTTTCAACCCGCTCGCTGACGTATTGCGCGAACGGATGAGCATTGCAGACACTGATGCCGAGGCGCTCGCGGCAATAGATCAACGGTTGCATGAAGTCGAGGAGACCACGCGTGCCCAGGTCATCGCCTATGCGACCGAACACCCAAACGCCGACTTACCAGACCGTGAGCAACTTTCAACGTTGCCGATCACTACTGACATTGCAACGCAATCACATGATGTGCTGGTCGGATCGCATCGCGTACATCTCGACCCGGTTGCGCCCGGTGCACTCATTGAAAGACCTGGCGGGTATAGAGCTTCGATGTTCAATGCCGAGACCGGCGGCAGCGAAACCGGAGCTGCCAGCGACGCGATACTCAACGACATCGTTGGGGGTAACGAAGCCGAACACACTGTTGGATTTCCTGAAGCACAACAGCACATGGCCAGGGCGTACTTGGCAGTGCTTCGCCAACAAGAAGGCTCGATGACTTCGCTAAATACCTGGGACCGACTGCGAATAACGCTTGGCTCGGGTATTGGCGCATCAGGTCGTCTCCAAGATCGACTTGCAGAATTGCAGCGCACCGATCCAGAAGCTTTTGAGCGTTTGTTCGGACGCCACGGCGTTGGCGCACATCGAAGAGGTTTTGATGCTCATGGGATCGGGCACGGGCGGTCAACGCTATCCAACGACAAGCTCGAAGGCGTTGAAGCAACCGAAGCGATTGCAAATAACCCTCGGATTCTTGGGACAATGGTCGCGGCCGGTTCGGATCCTGCGTGGCAGCGCAATCTGGTAGAAGCAGGCGCAGCATCGTTGCGCCGTGGCCTCCAAGTCACGTTGTCTCATTTAGAAAACCGACATATCTCTGTGTCAGCGTCAGGCGGTGATGGTGGCACCGTTTACGACTGGCTGGTTGGCCACGTGAGCGACAATCTTTTGGCTGCCGCGATGTTCTCTTTCGCCGACGATTTCCATGGTGCTGGGCACATTTCTGCAGGAACCGTACATGGCATTGACGCTGAATACGTCGCAGCGGGTGGCGACCGTGAACAACTTGCCATTGCCCCTGCCTCGGTACGCCAAGCCATTGCAGTGTGGCTTGCCCAAACCCGTTCGCACCCAAATCGTCGACGAGCGATTGCGACAGCACTTGGCGTTGCTTCGTATGATTCGATTACGAACTGATGATCGGGAGCCTTGCGTTTTCAAAACACGATTCAGCGTTCGCTTGCTGCCCGCAGTGCCTGCAGTGCATTCACAGCGTGGTTGCTCCAGTGGGTGTACATGAGGCGCCAATACCACGCAGCGTCGATCGGATCGCCTGCATCGTAGGCTAACAAGCCGCGTTGCAAGTCGGCCCAGATGTCGAGGATGTCGTCGCAGATGTCGCCGGTCCCGAGGTTGTCGTCGGCGCCAAGGTCCAGTGGATCCAACCAGACGTGGTAGAGATCGATGGCGAGATTCACCACAATGCGAGCCCGCTGCGCTTTGACCAGAGCATCGTAACGCTCGTCGGCGTCAGGATCTGCGGCCGTGCCCGTGCCCATGTCTGCGGCCGTGGCCGTGTCTGTGTCCCTGCCCGCGGCCGTGGCCGTGCCCGTGTCTGCGGCCGTGTCCATGTCTGTGTCTGTGCCCGACTCCCCATCCACCACCACTTCCGCGTCGACAATCTCGGCATGCTCCGCCTCCCGCGCGACCTCATCCAGCAAGCCAAACCCAAGCGCATACACCAGCGCCAAACGCCGCGCTACGCCGTCCATGCGCGCGGCCATCGGCAACTTGTCCATCGCTGCAACGAAGCGACAGTAGTCGCGTGCAGCGTCGGCGAAATCGGCACAAGGTGCCGAGCTGCGAGCTGGCGGCGGCGACACGTCGCTAAGTTACTTCTTCATGTCGAGGTCAGCGAGATCCAAATCTTCAAGCTCTTTCAAATCCTCGGCGGTGAGGCCACCAGGCGTCACGATTGGCGACTCGGTGCCTGCAGCCTTTTTAGCTGCGCCCGAATTGCCTGCGTCGGCTTTGGCTGCAACTGCATCGCCAGCATTGAGCTGCTTGGTTTCTTTTGGCGCTGCCAACGACAAGCCCATTTTGGCTTTCAGTTCGGCCAACGCATCCTCTTCGGCGCCTGCACCACCCGCTTCGAGCGCTGCAAACTTCGATTCCAGATCGCCGCCAGAAAGTTCGCCTGCCAACTCGGCGCCTGCTTCAGCTTCGGCTTCCATCAATTGGATGCGTTCCGACATGCGGTCGAACGTATCGAATGCACTGGTATCGCCGAGGCCCTGCATCGTATTGGCGATTTGCGCTTGGGCTTCCGCACGCTTTTTGCGCGCGATGAGCAGGTTCTTTTTGCGCTTCGCTTCTTCAATCTTGTTGCTGAGCAAACGCAGCGCGTCTTTGAGTTTGTCGACGGCAGCTTTTTGCTGCGCCCACTGGGTTTGGAACTGACCCGCGATGTTTTCGTGCTCTTGCTTACGAGCCAGCGCTTGCCGCGCCAAGCCGTCGTCGCCACCACGCACGGCAACCATCGCTTTGCGTTCCCACTCTTTGGCTTTATCGCTTTCAACGCTGAACTGCTTTTGCAGCTTCTTTTCGTCGGCGATGGCCATGGCCACAGCTTTTTTGGCTTCAACCAGCTGCTGCTGCATTTCGAGCAGCACCTGCTCGAGCATCTTTTCGGGATCCTCAGCTCTGGTGATGAGGTCGTTAAGGTTCGACTTGATCAGGGTTCCGAGTCTGGAAAAAATGCCCATGGCTTATGGCAAGCGTAAGGGATCAGTCGACCGAGTGCAACGCCACGGCGGAAGATCCGCCCCCACCAAATGCGACGTCGACGCCAATCTCACGCAGGCGCGGCAAAAGCTCGTTTTGCACCCCACCATAGAATGTTGCCAACAACGGCGTAGGTGCTAGCAGCCCCAGGTTTTGCAAGGCCGCGAGCTGCGGCGACAGCATGTCCTCGTCGACGGGCAGGCTGCCATGTAAGCGTTGTTCGAACCGCTTGATGTCGTCGACAACCCGGCGCGATAACGCCGCCCGCTCGTCGGCGGACCAGCCAGGAACATAGTATTTCGCGGTTTCGAAGCCAAAAGCGCCATGAAATGCTTCATCGCGGAATATTTCGCCGAGTGCCCATTTGGCTTTGGCGTCGGTGGCAGCCTCGATGGCTTGGGCAAACACCAAGCCCGACAGATGCTCAAATACGCAAAAAAAGCTGACCATGCCGCTAACAATTTCGAACTGGGCAGCTCGTTCGGTCGCAGCGCCGGTTGGAAACGGCGGCGGCGGGGCGGTTGGAATCATCGGCACGCCGCCGAAGGTCTCGACCATTTGGGCACATAGATCAACGTGGCGAATTTCATCTTCGACCACGCGGCCAAACGAGCCGATCAGGTCCAGCGGCGCCCCGATGCGGGACAGTGCTGATGTCATCCACGACGCAATCACGATCGATTCGTATTCAGTTGCCAGCAGCGCTTGCCAGCCGTTCGCAGCAGCGCCCAGTACCTCAGGCGCAATGTTGCCAGCTACAAACAGCGGTGCCGGATCGGCATCACCTTGCCGCGTCACCCGTTGTCGATGCACAACTTTGAGCCGCGTTACATCGCGCAGTAGCGGAGTATTAGCCACGGTTCATCATACCCGCAAAGCCCGGCGTTGGCGTCGCATGGGCGCCGAAGCGCGTTGCGCCGTAGTCTTTCACCTGGACATGGCCGGTTCGCTCGTCTTACGGTGGCGCCCATGCTGCACACGCTGGCCCAGCAACGTTGCCTCGTGGCAGCGGCTTTGGCCCTTGCGCTTACCGGCTGCAGCGATTTCACGTTCTCCGCTGGTATCGTCTCGACGCGGTTTGAGATTCACGAAGTACGTGCCGACGGCAACGAAGGAAAAGTCGTGCGACCGGGTGTTACTCTCACCTTCGAACGCAGTGCCGGGTCATTGGACGCAGTCTTTCCGATTCGGCTGCGGTTGGTGCATCCAGGCGAAGCAGACCGTGACCTGCTGTTGGAATCTGAATGCGCAATCGCTTGCAATGGAAGCGTCAACTGCACTGGTAAAACGTTGATTGCGGAGATCGCAGGATTGGTACTTACCGATGAAGGCAAAGTCAATCGCGTAGCTTCACGATGGCAATGCAAGTTCGATGACGACACTGGATTCTATATAGGATCGTAAACGTTGAATCACGTGGCAGAAAACACTAGCTACCTTTTCGCCGCCATGTTCGTCAGCGTTACCGGCTGCAGCGATTTTCAATTCGATGCACAGATCGATCCTGGCCGCTTTGAAGTGCATGAAATCGGCAGCGACGGTCGCGAAGGAAGAGTCACGCCACCGCATGTGTTGTTACCAGTGTCACGTAGAAGCGATTCAATGGAAGAGTTCGTGCCGGTGCGCCTGCGTTTGGTTTTTCCAGGCGAACCTGACCGCGAACTAATGCTGTACTCCGTTTGTGCTGCGGCCTGTAATGGCAGCGTGGATTGCAAAGGCAAAACGGTGGAACATGAAACCTCGACGCTGATCATTGATGCTGACGGCCACGTCAACGCGATGTTGTCGAGCTGGGAATGTACGTTCGACGACGACACAAAATTTCTGATCTTGTCTTGATCGTTTGCGCCGCGCAAACGATTGCACAAGCGCTCGGCTTGCGTGTCGGTGCGGTCCACGCGACAGTATCGTATGGGTACAGGGTCGGGTTTGTTATTGCGCAGCAGCGTTGCTGGTGTGCTTGCGTTGGCGTTGGCAGCAAGCGCCAGCCGCGCTGCGCATGCCGAGAATGCCGACGAGGAATTGCCGCGGGTGGTAATCCAAGGTGGACCTGCGGTTGGCTTTTTGTTTGGGTTTTATTCGTTTGAAAACGAATCAACCGTGGGTTTTGCCGGCACCGCCGCAGTGCGGGTTTGGCGCCGTTTGTACCTCGCTGGGCGTTACGCCTACGAAGATCTCCCACCGCATTACACCATCGATGCTGAGCCCGGTTTTGTTTCTAACCATTGGGATGTCGGGCTGCGCTACTACGCACCCAACAGCACGTACGCTGGCACCCGCAACTCGTGGCTTTTCTTCGGCGAGCTGATGGTGGGCGCTACCGTGCTTTCGCATCGGCTCGGCGATTCAACACCCAACCGCGAAGGTACCAACGTACGCGTCGGCGGGGGTGTGGCTGTGCAGGTGCATGAACATGCTGCATTCGGCGTTGCGATCGGTTTTATGCATGCCTTTCTCGAAGGGGAACGGCCGCGCGATGAACTGGAAGTATTTGATGCAAGTGCGTTTCTGCAGTTTCAATACTGATCGCCGCTACCGACGACGACCGCGGCGCACCAGCGATACAGCCGCAAGCAACATCCAGCCGATCGTGCTCACCTGCGCACGGCCACCACCAGTGCTGCAGCCACCACTGCTCGATGGCGTTTCACAGCTTGGGCTCACCACGTCGCCATCAGGTGCCGAATCATCGACGACACGGCGGTAGTGCACATCGCGCACGGCAATGGTTTGCGCGCCAGGTTCAAAGGTCGTCACGGTTAGCGCACGCACGTTGCGTAGATCTGCAGCGGCGCAGGTTTCGCTGCCAAGCTCGGTAAACGCAGCGAGTGGAATCTGCACACGGGTTGCGGTCTTGTACGCTGGCAGCATGATACACATCGGCACCGTCGAGGTTTCGTGACAAACCTGCGTCGGCGCCGATGATTGCAACGTCATCGACATCGCAGCGAAACCGGCCAAGTCGATGTCTTTGGCTGCGCCGCCGAAGTGGCGAGCCAAGCCAACCGAGCGGTCGACGTCGGCAGTGATCGAAGCGCAACCTGCGAAGCGTACGTCATTGCGTGCAAACATGAAATCGGTGCTGTCAGCGGCAATGGTTTGCAGCGCCGACGATGTTTGCTCGGCACACGTCGTAAAGTCTTTCGCTGTAATCGCGGTGTGACCGTCGGCCATGGTGTCGTCGACCCAGGTCCACACACCGTCGGACAACCACAGTTGGTCAACTTTGCTTGCACCTTGCAGCAACTCAAACGTGACTTCATCGAACGGCGTTGCACGCAAACGGACCACCCCGGTGTCATCGAGCGGCAGCTCTTCGGTCACGATGCGCTCGCCAACTTTGCGCAAGGCTCGCAAGGCCAATGGCCCAGTACTCTCGGTAACATGCGTAACGTGCAATTCGATATCGCCGCCCAACGTTGCGCCTTTGGCAAAGATGCGCGGTGGCAACACTGGATTTGCAGCGAACTCCAAGCCCATGGCTTGCAGCATTTGGTCGGCAAACGAAATTTCAATGCCTGGCATCGCTGACCACGCTTGAATGTTGTAAACGCGCGCCGTGCTCGACAGCGCCGGCATCGTCGACGCATGCCACTGGCTCACCACTTGGTAACGGCCTTGGTCTTCGATGACTTTGAACTCCACAGCGTAGTCGCCGGTTTGTTCGAGTTGATTTTGCAACGCCATGCGCAGCACGCCGCCGTTGGGTTCGGCTAACACTTCGAGCCGGCTGATCTCGCTGCCATTGGCGCGGTCGCACAAGGCTTTGTTGTGTTCGTAGTATTCGCCGACAGTTTGGACGATCAACACCGAGCCAACCCGTTTACCGTCGCTGGTAAGATAGTCGGCTGCAAATGCCGATGCCGCATTGGTAACACCGACGAGGTCAGGCGGCGTGACGTTGACGGGGAATGAATCCAGTGGGCCCATGGCCGGCAACATGGCAGCAGCGGCTTGGTCGGCAAACATCGCTGATTGCGCTTTGGAGCTATTGGCCATGCGCATGTCGGTAGGTATCCAGTTGGGCCGGCTAACGTTCGCCAGCGCACGCCGCGCCAACAACCCTGCGAGCCGGCCGTTCGATTCGAGCCCCGACGTATTGCCACCGGAGCTACCGCTGCTGGTGCGCGCTGTCACCGGCCCAAACGGTGTGGTGCAGGTGCTGGCCGACGCCACAACTTTGTAGAACCGCGCTGCTTCGTAGTGCAACGCGTAGGCATCGTTGAAGGAAAATGTTTTGGCCGCGGCGGTGTTGCCAGTCCATTGGGCGATCTGAGTAAACGCCGCTGGGTCACCACTATCGGTTGCACGATACAACGTCAGCGTCACGTCGCTGGTGAGGTTCAAACCATCGAAGCTCACTGCCGAATATGTGCCAGTGCCGTCGTAGCCAGGATGGTCAACGATCAAAAGTCGATCAACGAGCGCCGACGACGGCGTCACCAACAGCGATTGGGTTGCGTTGTCTGCCAATACTTCGCCACCGATGGTGCCGGCGCACTCAACTTGCAACGCAACACTTTGTGCGCTGAAGCAACCGTTGTTGCACGTGATGGTGACCGGCACGTCAGCGGCAAAACCACCGTTGGAATCAAGCGTGCCAGCGCTCAGCACCAAGCGCGCACCGCTGCTGCTGGTAACGCTGACACCGTTCGGCAGCGTCGGAGAACCCAAGCTGGCGCCGCTCGGCGCACTGATCGTCATGGTGGAGCTCGCCAGCGTGCTGCCGTTGACGTTGTCGCACCGCGCTTGCAGCGTGACGGTTTCGCCGCAGGTCGCGTCCGTGGTCGCAAGCGTTGCGGTGGTCTTTGCTGCCATCGGCCGTGCGCCGGTCGCAAATAGCAGCCAGTTATCGTTGAAGTTGCCCGACGTTACCGAAATCGGTTTGTTGCTTGTCACCCGCACGTATGGCCGTCGGCCGCTGGTTTTCATCGCGTTGTACATCGCGGTATCGATGACAAAGTCAAAGTACTTGTCGCGCTGCAACGAAAACGAAAAGTTCACAACGCCACCGTTGGTGTCGACATCGGTGATGGTAACGCCGGTGTTGTCGTCGGCAGCATTGATATACAAGTGCGAGCCGTAACCGCCCGACGCTGCCCAAATGTTGGTTGCTTCGCCTGCCGGGTTGGCAACGTTAGCTTGTTGCCCAGGTGGCCCAATGTACGCCACGAACAAATTGCCCATCGAATAACCGTTCGACGAGCTCACCGTGCTGGCGTCATCGCTGGTGCCAAACGAGCCGGTTTCCATCCAGTTGGCTTCGTACGCAGTGCAGCGGTTGTACGCTGGCGACACCACCAGCTTGTACAAATCATTGGTGCGAAACGCCGTATTATTTGCACCAACAAAGTCGAGGTGACCACCCGATGCGACCGCGGACGACGAGATCGCCGTCCAGCCAGTGCCCGACGGTGTTGCGCCGTATAGCGTCACCGTTGAGTTGTCGAAACAAACGATACGCAGCTCTTTTTCCGACTGCGTGCCAGGGTTGTGCGGGATGGTGAAATAGAACAATGAGCCCGCAGATGAACCGTTGGCGCTTGGAATAAAGCCGTCGCCGTCGCGTGCTTGGTTGCCGCCGGCAACTTGGCCGAGATGGCCGTACTGCACCGTGACAGCTTGCGTCGCTTCCACCCAATACGTGTGGCCAGCGTCGATAATATCGAGGCCAAGGCCGTTTTTGCGATAGATAATATCTTCGCCTTCGTTGAGGTTGATGCGTGCGACCAGTGTGCGACCAGGGATGTTCACCGTGGTGGTGCCCGTTGTCGTCGGCGTCGCCGTGATATCCCAGATCGCAACTTCGGTGCCGTCGTGGTACGCAAACACGTTCACGTCGCTGTCGGCGCCGGACGTTGGTGGGCCATATAAAAAGAAGCTGGTGCCGAGGCCACCGGCGCCTTCAGTGGGCGCCCAATCGTGTTGCCAGTTCGACGTCGTTGCTTGCATCACGTTAACGGGGTGGTCGGCGATGATTCGAAAATAGTCACCATCGGCTTTGCCAGCGTAGTCGTCGTTCACCGTGCCCTGCGAAATTCGCACGATGCGGCTTTGGCCTTGCTGCAATACAATGTTAGTTACCGAGTCGTCGGTGTCACCATCGGCACCGTCGTCGATGATCGACACCGTGGCGGCCTGGGCGGACGGATTGGTTACGATCAACATCGGCTGTCGGCCAGCGACGTTATTGGCTGAGACGAAGATGTTGAGGCGGGTTGCAGCATCACCAGCAGCGCGGCTGGTTGTAGGTGCGAGGCACACGGTTAGTGCCCCAAGCGCGAGCGAAGCCACAACGTTGCGAAGATGCATAGCGCGGCGAATTGCAGCTTTTGCGCCAACGGACTGCCCGCTGATTTGATGCTGCGACGGCCACGACGGGCCCCGCCGTTCCAAGACGAAACGCCGATGGCCGAACCACCGTTTCCGATCTGCACAGCTATTTGGTGCTGCGCGTCGACCACCACGCAGAGAATGCCAGCGCGTAAGCTGGAACACTCAGTGCCCATAGCGGCAACCCAAAGCCATGGCTGCTACCGATGGGCCGCAACACCAAGCCGTTGAATGCGGTCAGCCCAAGTACGAGAAAAACGGAGCCAACACCGACAGCGATCAGAGTAAACGCACGGCTAGTGGCCACTGCCAGTTGACCAGCAGCGAGCTCGCTGGTGTCATGCGCGCCTGTGATACGCGCAAGCTTTTGTTGCAACGCTGCTAGCTCCGCGCGTTGTTGCGCGCTTGCCGACGTCAACAGAAACGGCGCGGCACCCGAGGTGAACGTTGCGCTGAGTTTGCTGTAATTGCTTAGATGCGGGCTCACCACGTAACCGGCGATCGCATCGAACGGGACGGTGCGGCCGGCAAGCTCTGCCGTGCGGGTCCGAGTGTTAATGATCGCACGAATACGTAACCGTGGCACCAGCGTTTGTGCGGTTGACATGAGCACAAACAATCCGCCGAAGCCTGCCAACACTTTGGCAACACCAGCCGTGAATTGTTGCTGCGCTGCCGACGGGACGATCTTGTTGAATGCCGTAAACACGCCAACCGCAGCAACGCAACCCAGCGCGAACCACAACAAAATACCTGGCCGCTTCACGAACTCGATGGAGTCGTTGTGCCACCGCACGTCCATCTCGGGACTACGAAACAAGATCGCAGGAATAATGCGCACGTAATAACGCGATCGCGTTTCGTTTCAAGCGCCGCTTGTGCCGATAAGCGGTCGGTTCGGTTTTGGCGACGGGTTTAACGTACTGATTTCACGCCCGAATTCACCATCGAGCCAATGTCAGTTCGGTTATTTTCTGCAATGATACTGGCTACTTAGCTAGCCGATCGAAGTGGACGATCGAGTTGCCAACGAACCCGCTTGCCGGCCGTAACTAGCATTAATCATTCATGGGTGAGTAGGCACGAGGTTTGCTGATGGCCATGCCATGAAGAAACTTGCCGGACTCCTACTGCCGTTTGCGTTCACGTCACTGCTTGGCACTGCTTGCGTTTCAGGTGACGGCGATGATCTAGCCGACGCCGATGCCATCGCTGCGAGTGAAGCCGACCTCGGTGAAGGCGGCAAAGAAGATGCCGCCTCGGCCAATGCACGACTCGACCGCTCAACGCCGGCCGAAGTCGCGGCAACGTTTGCAGCACAAATGAAAGATCAGCTCGATCGCTGCTTTGCGTCGTACCAAGCAATGTTCGATGAGAATGCAACCAAGGTTAATGCAGCCGTACTCAACAAGTTTGGCACTGCTTGCATCAACAGCTACGACGTCGTGACCGCAACCCAGGCGATCCTGACCAAGCTCGGCCAAGCCAGCGCAAGCCCTGCTGTCATCAATGCCCAGTTTGCTAGTTGGGCGCTGCCACAACTCAAGGCTGCCAGCATCAACGGTTTTGTGAGTGCACGCAAAGCCGACCTCATGTTTTATCTCGCGGTCTACAACACCCAAAACGCCAACGCGCAGGCGCGCGAAAAAAATCCAACCGGCGTTAACCTAAAGCAAGTACGCGACCAGTGGCAAGCAGTCACCCTCGACCGCCACCTCGACAATGCGTATCTCAATCCAGTGCAACTGACTAAAGCCGAAGTTGAAGGATCCTCGACGGTGCTATTCCGCGCATTGCGCCGACAGTTCCCACTTACCGGAGCGGGCTACGTCGAAGCTGGCCGCGCTGCAGTACGCAGCTTTCAGATGGCGCACGAAGGCCCGAACAACGCACAGGAGTTTGAGCTGATCGCAACTGCGCTCAAAAAGACCAGCATCAAAAAACAATTCTACTTTGCTGGTGGTGGCCGCAATTGGAGCACCAACGTGTTGATCGCTATCGACGAGCACAACCAAGCGTGGGGCTTCCAAATGGGTTACAGCGAATAATAAGCCGAGCAGTGGTTGCAACCATCGCACTCAAGGTACGATCACGACGTGGAATCTTCCGAATTGAGCCCAGCGCACACCCGGGAAGAGTTCTTGCTGGTTGCAGGCAACGGACGGTTATCGACGCATGCTGTCACCAAATCCGAGCTTGTCATTGGCCGTGACCCAGCGTGCGATATTGTGATTGAGCACAAAACGTTTTCGCGACGGCACGCATTAGTTCGCTTGGGCTCGCCCATGACCGTCGAGGATTTGGGTTCCACCAACGGCATCAGCATCGGTGGCGAACGAATAACAAGTGGGCCACACGAGCTGCGGGCCGGCGAAGGCTTTCAAATCGGCCCCTACTCGTTTATGTGGCTTGCCGCCGCAGCCGAGCCAAGTTCGGCGCAGCGATCAGGCATTGATCGGCTGCGGGTTGAAGATCCGACAATTGGCGGGATTCCGGCATTTGTGCGCGATGTTGCAACCAGCGCGTCGAGCGTATTGATTCTCGGTGAGTCGGGCGTTGGCAAAGATGTGCTGGCCGAAACGATCCATAAGCTATCGGGCCGCGGCGGTGACATGGCGCGGATCAACTGCGCTGCGCTAGCGGAGAATTTGATCGAAAGTGAACTCTTTGGGCACGAGAAGGGCGCCTTTACCGGCGCCACGACAAGCAAAGAAGGGCTGCTCGAATCGGCGCAAAGCGGCACCGTTTTTCTCGACGAAATCGGCGAACTGCCGTTAGCCACCCAAGCGAAATTGCTGCGTGCGATCGAATCACGCGAAGTGCGGCGCATCGGCGCCGTGCGGTCCACGACGATCGACGTGCGGTTCATCGCTGCCACCAATCGTGACTTGCCAACCGAAGTGGCAGCAAAGCGCTTTCGCCACGACTTGTATTTTCGGCTCGACGGCATCACGTTGCTAATTCCGCCGTTGCGCGAGCGCACCACGCGGCTGCCGATGCTTGCGATGCGCTTTCTTGAGCAAGCCAGCAATGCACGCGGCCGGGGCACCATGCAACTTGAGCCCGACGTATTTGCTGCATTGCAGGCCTACGATTGGCCAGGCAATGTGCGTGAACTCAAAGCAGTGATCGAACGCGCGCTGCTGCTTGCGCGTGGCAATCAAATTGGCGTGCGCCACTTGGCGTTTTCGCCACGCGTGAACTCTGGCCTAGCGCCGGTTGACCGCGAGGCTGGACCAACGCTGGGTGCGCCCGCGCCAGTCGTCAGCGCGCCTTCGCCGGTAACGCCCGACGACATTGCGGCAAATTCATTTTTGGCATTGTTAACCGCCGAACAGCGCACCGAGCGCCAGCAGATCGTCGACGCGCTCGCGCAATGTGCTGGCAATCAAACCAAAGCTGCTAAGCTGCTCGGTCTGTCACGCACCACCCTGGTACAGCGGATTTTGACCTACCGCATTTCACGCCCGCGCGACGACCAATAGCGGCGTTACAACAATGTGCGGGCACGCAACCACGGCTCCATGCGCCGTGCGCCGTTGGCGTCGGCAGGCAACACAGTGTCGTAGCCTTGCTTTGCAAGCTGCGCACCACCAACGCGATCTTGTCCAGACTCAACCAACGCTTGGCCGCGATAGAACGTGAGTGCGCCGGTGATGTCTGGCTCGCAGCCGATGTCTTTGCACAGCGCTAAACCTTTAGCGAAGATGGGCTCGGCTTCGCGCCACTTTTTCTGCTGCGCAACACAACGGCCGCGTAACAGCCAGCCGCCGGTTTGAAACGGCAACTTTGTGGCCTCAATGATATTGGTAAGCAACGGCTCAGCATCGCTGCAACGATCGGCGTCTACCAACGCGGCGGCTTTGAAATATTGTGCGAGTCCGTAGTCGAATGAATCCTTGCCAGCACTCGATGCAAGCAGTGGCAAGGCGATGTCGAGTTGCGGGATAGCAAGCTCCGGCTGCGCGGTTTCGATATAGAGCTGCGCTAGCCCAATCATCGGCAACGCGCGCGACGACGCCTGTGCATCGAGCGCAGCGTTGATCGCGATCGATTCTTCATACGCAGCTTGGGCTTCCTTCATCGCACCGAGGTTGCGCCGCACATTACCAACGGAAAGCAACGCATCGGCAACCGGAATGCTCTTGCGGCCGAACGCGCCTTCGTAAATGGCAATCGCGGTTTCGATCAGCACTTTCGACTCGGCGCTCTTACCAAGATTGTCGAGCAGCTGCGAGTGCAGCATCACAGCTTGCGCATACTTCGGATGATGTTCACCCCAGGCCGCCTGTGCTAATGCTGTTGCATCGACCGCCAGCGGCAACGCTTTGGCTTCGCCTTCACGCTGCCAGGTTACGGTTGCGAGGTCGACCGCGATGGTTGCGCGCCACACTGGATCACCACCAGCAACTTCGCGAGCCGCAACAAAATGTTTATACGCGTCGTCGAGTTGGCCGCTTTGCGCCTCGGCCGCGCCGACCACGCTGTAGTAGTGAAACCGAAGCCGCGGGCTATCGCCAGCGCGACGAATCGCTGCATCGGCAACGGGTACCAACGCACGCGCAGCCTCCACATTGTCGCGTTGATCTCCGACCGACATCAACACGCCCATCCACGCATCTGCCGCGAGTTCATCATCTTTGCCGTCGGCAGCTAGTGCTGCGGCTTCCCGAAACGCCACCTCTGAACGTTTCGGGTCGCGACGTTCCTGCGCGATCTCACCTTGCAAGTACAAGGCATTTGCAATCAGTGGCGCATACGCAGTTTTGCGCGCAGCTGCAATCGCGGCATCGAGCTGCGCGATCGCCGTCGGATCAACGCCGCGCTTCCGCGCAACGCCCACGTCAGCCAACATAGCTTCGACGGCTTCGATTTCCCTTCGTAAGCTCGGATCGGTCGGCCGTGCAACCAACGCCGTGAGCCGGTCGGCATTGTCGCAAGCAGCGAGATCGGGCAGATGCGCGGCGGCGGTGCGCGCTTCGCTGACGCCGTCTCGATCAATGGCGTTGAACGTGCGCGCCAGGGCCAGCAAGCCCAGCTTGCCGCGTTGCAAACAAGCTTGTCGTTGGTCCAACAGCGCTGGCGATTGAGTCTTGCGTTCGTGGGTGTCGCGGCACGCTTCGAGCGAGCCAGTGGCCCAACGCTTGGCGTAGCTATCGAGCGACGCTTGCACGGTCTGCCACTCGCTCGCTGCAAACGGCAACCCCGTCGCTGCAAACTTTGCTGCGATGCTGCTTGCGATGGCGGCATCCCATTTGCCAGCGAGATCGGGCGTTGGGTCGCTGCACGTCGGCGTGCGCTTTTGCATCCAGTGGCTTAGGCCAAGCGCGCCACCGCCAACGAGCAACGCCGTTGCAGCGACGGCCAGAATCGGCCCTTTGCGTTGCACGGCTACGGCACGTTCAAGCTCCGCCAACAGCACGTCGAGGCTGGGCCAACGCGCATCACGATCCACTGCCAGGCCGCGGCGCAGGGCAGCATCGATCCGATGTTGCGCGCGGGCCGAAACATCAGGCGGTGTTGCGGGCGGTGGTGGCTCGCTAATTTTGCCGACGAGCACGTTGGCACGCAGTATCCCACCGACATCGCCTGTAAATGGCCGCTGGCCATGCAGCGCTTCCCACAATGCGACGCAGAACGCAAACTGGTCGGTGCGCGCATCAACTTCAAGACCGGCCCATTGCTCGGGCGCCATGTAGGCAGGCGTACCGACGATCGCACCGCGTACTGTCAGCTCTTTCGAAATGCGATCAAACTCCGTCGACGCAGGCAGATCTTCCGGGTTGGTAACGATGCCAGTAGCAACCAAGCCAAAGTCGCTCACGCGTGGTCGATCTTGTTTGTCGACCAGCACATTTTCAGGCTTAAAGTCGCGGTGCACCAACGCCACTGCGTGAGCGGCAGCGAGGCCCCGACCACACGCAACAAAGATCTCGACGATGGTGCGCCACGAACGCGGTTTGACGTTGAGCCAACCGCGCAACGTTTCGCCTTCGATCAATTCCATGGCGATAAACGAATCGTGGCCGATGCGGCCCATTTCGTAGACCGTCACCACGTTGGGATGCGACAGCTTCGCCATCGCTTGGGCTTCGCGTTGCAACCGTGATTCGCCGAGCGAGTCCGCAGTGCCGCTCCACTTACCTGGCGCAAGCAACTTGAGCGCAACCGGCCGATTCAGTTCCGGGTCGCGCGCGCGCAACACCACACCCATGCCACCGCGACCAAGCACGCCCAGCGATTCAAATCTGCCCACCGTGGCCGCGCTATACGAGTCGTCGCCAGCAGTATCGCCGCTGTGCGGCATCGTCGCCGAGAGCTGGTGCTTCGCGTCACTCACGGCGCAATGCTAACACCTACATCGGCAAAAATCTGATGCGGGTGCGCCGACAAGGCCGCACAACTTGTGCGTACAACTTGTAAAGACAACACAAGTAGCGACCTCGCTACCCGCCAAAGCACGGAAATTGAGGGGTTTTGCGGTGGCATACCCTTTGCTGAAGTACTCGGCATGCGAACAAATTCAATCGTCAAGTCGTGCCTTGCTGCCACCGTCGTCGCTGCATTCACCCTGCTGCCGATCGCACCAGCGCACGCTGACCTAAACGAAGAAGGCAAAGAAGTTGAAGCCAAGATCTACTCCTACATGATCTACACTTTCTACGCCGAATCGGAAGGCCATCGCGACAGCAACGAATTCCGCGAAGACGTTGCCGGCTGCTACGCAGCAGTTGAACGCGGCATCAAGCTTGGCATCGAAGACGATGAAACGATGGGTGGGCCGCGCCGCAGCCAATATCTGTTCAAATCGGCAAAGAGCAAATGTGCAGAGTATGAAAAGTGGCAACACACCATTCGCGCCATCGACACGGTGCGTGGCACCGCGTCGAGATTCAGTGCGGCAACCGGCCTCAACGATGGCTTTATGCGTGGCGACAATGCGGTGCAGCTCGCCAAACCGGGCGTCGACTGCCTTGCCGACGTGAATGCGCACCTTGCTGCCGGCGCCGATGGCACCGTGACCACGAAGTACGACGGCACCAATGAAATGACGCTGATCGCCGGCCGTGACAAGTTTTGCCAAGGCCTCGCCGACTGGGGCGCCAAGTACGCGGTTTCGACCGAAGCCAAGATCAAAGGCGACAAAGCTGCCGTCGAAGCCAAATACACCAAGGTTGGCATCAGTGGCGACAAGCTCCGCATCGCCATTGCCAACGACACCGGCATCTGGGGCCCAGGTTGCAAGCTGCTCGAAGATCCAAAACGCATCGCCAAAGCCGGCGTGCTCTACGAAATCCACAACACGCCCGAAGGCCGAACCGGCGTGCGCCGCTATCAATTTAAAGGCAACAAGCTCAGCAATGAAACGTATCGCGAGTTTGATCGCGTCGAAAATAGCTACAAGTTTTGCAAGTAGTTAACGCCAACCTAAAGGAGTGATGATGAAACGATCAATCTTTCGCGTCGGCTTGCTAACTGGCGCGTTGTGCGTCGCGGGCTCGTCCCTGGCGCGTGCCGACGAAGACAAAAGCACCCGCTTAACCCGTGAAGCTGCGGCTCGCGTGATGCCTGCGAAGCCGGCTGACCCATGGAGTTGGGCCAGCAAGGGTGGGCCGAAACAATTCAACCGCGAGTATTTTCCACAGACCAAAGAAGCCGAGTGCAGCGCTGCTCACGACCATTGTTTACCGGCATGGGTTTGGTTTGTTGAAGACGCCATCGACGCCAAAGACAAACCACTAGCGCGCACCGCGAAGGCCAAAGCGTTTCTCAACGGTGGCCTCATCGAGGGTTCGACCTCTGCGGAGCCGCGCATGTTTGGCCTCACCGGCGCTGCTACCAACGGCGATATCACGGTGGCACAAAAAGAACGCGCGATCGCGTACCGCACGGTGCCAGCCACCCGGGCGCAGTTGGTCAAAGGCGCACTTGCGCTCGCACTTGACTATCCGACGCTGCGGCCCGAATCGGAGATGAGCGCGTTGGTTTCCTACTGGCGGGTTGGCGTCGTGAAGTCGGTGGATTGGGAGGCTGGCAAGGTCTACTTCGTTGGCAAGTCCGATCCGTACTTCATCGCTGCAACCCGCGTTGCAATGCTGCGGTGGCAAGCCGGTGGCAACGTTGAAGTCATCGCCAAAGGGCCGACCGATGCGTTGACCCCTGCGGTTGCCGACACGTTCAACATGGCGGAAATCAAAGCACCGTCGACGAAACCGCAAGGCCAAGTTGGCGCCGACGGCCAACCAGTGGTCGACGCTGACACCCGTGCGTTCGAAAAAACCGCGCCGTATGCATGCGACACCGCACACAATCACTGCATGCGACCGTGGACTTGGTTGAGCAAGGGCAATGGCGAAGGCGATCCGATGCGGTTTATCGACGGGCAGATGCAATACATCCGCAGCGTAGGAGAATATCGCAAAGCCGATGGCGCCAAGATGTACTTCCTCACCGAGCCCGCCGCAGCCGCGAAGCTCAAAGCCGGCACGCGCGTGTTCTATCGCGATACCGCCGTGCAAGACGAAGGTGATGCCAACAGTCGACCTTGGAATATGGCAATCGTCGAAGAAGTTGAGCCTGAACTCGACATGTGGAAAGCCAAAGGCGACGACCGCTTGCGCAAGATCGCGCTGGCGCGCGTTGGGGTAATCAAATGGTTTCCAGGCGAGAAAGCCGAACCTGTGAAGTAGCCGTGACGCCTGCTAACCCGAAGTAGCACCCACCACAACAGCACCACCGACGGATGTTCGGCTCGGCCGCGGCCCTTGTTATGATTTGTTGGCGCGCCGTGGCCACCCAATGCTAAGCAAGCCTTGCCGCAACCAACGCAAAGTGGCACGGTGCGCACATGCAAACAGCGCGCAAAGTAGCGATTTGGACGGCCGTTGCGGGATCCGCATTCGCTGCGTTTTCAAGTACGCCAGCGCACGCCGATACCTACGTTGGAACGCTTTCCAACAAGCCGGCATACGAGCAGCCAACGTTTACCATTGCGGTTGGTCCTATGATTGGGGTTCCGATCGGCGACCACGCATTTGAAAACAAGTCGGGCGCCGGGTTGGCGATCAGCGGAACGGTTCGCATCATCGACAAGCTGTCGTTTGCTGCACGCTTTTCGAATAGTGCCGAACCGAGCGGCCAAGCCGCGGGCGCAGCCGTCGATCGTCGCGACACCCTAATTAACGCCGGCATCAACTACATTCTGCCAACCCCATCGCCAGCTCACATCATCGTGAACGCGATGGTTGGTAAGCACTTCTCGGTGCCAGAGTCCGGCACGCTCGGCACCGAGTCAGGGTTCGGTTGGCATCTCGACATCGGCGCTGGTTATGTGTTTCACCCGAACTTTGCGCTCATTGGCACCGTTGGCTACTCGTATGCATGGACCCAGCGCAAATCCGACTTTGCAGTGGTCGATTTTTCCTTTGAATTGCTTGATTTCACCCTAGGCGCACAAGCCCGCTTTTGAGCGCCTAGCGCGGGCGCAGTTGTAACGGTGCCCGGCGCCGTGGTATCTGCGCAAGCGCATGTCGGGCCACTCAGATCGCAAGCTTCCCCGCCACGTTGGCATCATCATGGATGGCAACGGGCGTTGGGCGCAGGCGCGGGGCCTGCCGCGTATCGAAGGCCATCGAGTTGGCTCGGAAAGCGTGCGCGATGTGGTGCGGGCCGCCCGCCAGCTTGGCCTTGAAGCCATCACCCTTTACGCGTTTTCGTCGCAAAACTGGGCGCGGCCCGTCGACGAGGTCTCTGGCCTGATGGATTTGCTGCGCGACTTTTTGCAGAGCGAACGCAGCGAGATTCTCGACAATGAAATCCGGCTCAAAGCGATCGGTGACGCCGAGAAACTGCCGCCATCAGTCAAAGCGCCACTGGACGAACTGTGCGCAGCCTCCGCGCATCACCGCAAAATGACGCTTACCCTCGCGTTATCGTACGGCGGCCGCGAATCAATCGCCAAAGCAGTTAGCACGCTAGCTGCAGATGTCGCCGCCGGCAACGTACGTGCCGCTGACATTGATGCCGATCGATTCGGCAGCTATTTGCCAACCGCCGATCTGCCGCCGCTCGACTTGGTGATTCGCACCTCGGGCGAACAGCGGGTTTCGAACTTTTTGCTCTGGGAAATCGCCTACGCTGAACTCATGTTCGTTGATATCGCGTGGCCTGATTTCCGGCGCCAGCAGCTGTATCGATGTTTGGAAAACTACGCGACCCGCGAACGTCGTTTTGGGCTTACCAGCGCGCAAGTTATCGACGAAGACGTGTAACCGGCGCAAGCCACATCCTGTCGTGGTAAGCTGCTGCTATGCCGGCCACGGTACTCGACGCGGTTCGCTCACCCTACCCTTGCGTTTGTCGTTGTCACGAAACGCTCTCGCTCGATGAACGCATAGCTGGCATCGAAGCGCTGTTTCGCTTCGACGATGCCATGCGTGGCTGGAATTACGAAGTTGTCTGGGACCTTGCAGCACCGACGTTGTGGCGCATTCAGCAGCAACTCAATAATCAAGCTGTGCGCTGGGTCGCCGTGCGCGACTCCGGTTGTATCCACAGCCGCTTGTTGGGATTTTGCGTACACGAAGCAATCCATGCGTTGGTTGGTGATGTCACCAAAGCCAACTTCGGCGTGCCGGTTGGTGCACCCTACGGCGCCCCCGACGATTTACCAGTATCGCAAGAACAGGCATACCTCGAACACGTGAACTGGCAAGAAGCGCGAGCGTGGGCCGGCATGCCTGCGGTTGGCTATCGTTTGTTTGGCATCGAATGGGAACTCAAACCTGCGCGCGATGTTGGCACCTATGGCTTTTATGGCGGCCCCGCGATGGTTGATGTACCGCCGGGCTACCGCCGAATCATGCACTATGACTCGGAGTTGACCCCGCGACGCTATTACGCGTTAGCCCGCCCGCTCGAAGAAAAAGCACGCGACTGGTTCACGACCGAGCGCCTCGACGATTTTGCAGCGCGCTTCGAAGCTGCCGAAGCGCTTGGCCGCGCCAAGCGACCGTCGGTGTATCCATCGCCACGCGAGCTCGCGCGGATTCGCGTGCTGCAACCTGGCCGCAACGATCTTTGTATCTGTGGCTCCATGCAAAAATGGAAACATTGCTGCGCCGACAAGTACGCGTAACAGGTAAGCTCCGTGCATGAAACGCTTCGTCGTATCGGTGGCGACCGCGGCCACGCTGGCTGCTTGTTCGGGTACACCCGCGCGTAACCAGAACCCTACAAGCGCAAGTGCCGCACCCGGCCCGCTGCCGACGCTGCGCTTGCCTCGCACCTTGGTGCCCACCAGCTATCAACTCGCCGTTACAATCGACCCTCGCTTGGAAGGCTTTGCTGGCAAAGCCACGATCAAGGGCACTGTTGCCACGCCAAGCAGCCTATTTTGGCTGCACGGCAACGGCCTGCACATCACCAGCGCTGTCGTGCACAGCGCCGGCACAACGTCGAAAGTTTTGGTCCAAGCCGTCGGCGAAGATTTGCTCGCGGTAACCACGCCGGCACCAGTATCGGGCGATGTCCAGCTAACATTCGAGTACACCAGCACCTACGAAAGCAAAGACACTCTAGGCGTATTTAAGATGACGGTTGACCGCGATCCGTCGGTCTTCACGCAGTTTGAAGCCACCTATGCGCGCCGCGCCTGGCCTTGCTTTGACGAGCCAAACATCAAAGTGCCGTGGACGCTGAGCATTGATGCACCAGCGGGCTTTGATGCCGTTGCCAACACGCTGCCAACCCAAACCACCACCTTGCCTAACGGTATGGTCCACACCGAGTTTGCGCCGACCCAACCGTTGCCGTCGTACCTCGTCGCTTTTGCGGTTGGCCATTTCGATTTTGTGCCGGCTGGCAAAACCGCCAGCGGCGCGCCAATACGCATTATTACGCCGCACGGCCGTGCCGCAGAAGCCAGTTACGCTGCGGCCACCACCGCGCGCCTGGTCGCCATTCTCGAAACCTGGTTCGGCACCGCGTATCCATACGACAAGCTCGACATGATCTCGATGCCAGTGACCGTTGGTTGGGGCGCCATGGAAAACGCTGGGCTCATTACGTTCACCGAATCACTCATCTTATTGGATCCAAACAACAGCTCGTGGGCCAGCCGCCACGACTGGGCGTCCGTTGCAGGGCATGAACTTGCACATCAATGGTTTGGCAACTTAGTCACCACCGCCTGGTGGGACGACATCTGGCTCAACGAAGGTTTTGCATCGTGGATGGAAGCCAAGATTTTGATGGCTTTTGATCCATCGTGGCACGAAGAGCTTTCGACCGTGGAGACCTGGCAACAAGCGCTCGATGCTGACTCGCTGGTGTCGGCGCGCCAAGTGCGGCAACCGATCAAAACGATCGACGACGTGAACACCGCCTTCGATAACATTACGTACCAAAAAGGTTCAGCGGTGCTCAGCATGTTCGAACAAGCCATCGGGCCGAACGTGTTTCAAAAAGGTGTTCAGATGTATTTGCAGCAGCATCGCTTCGGCAATGCAACCTCGGCGGATTTTACGGCTGCAATGAGCCAAGCCGCTGGCCGCGATATCAGCGCTGCGTTTGCCACGTTTCTCGATCGCCCTGGTGCTCCAAGCGTTAGCGCGCATTGGGAATGCGACGGCCAAGCACCCAATGTCGTGCTGACTCAGCAGCGCTATCTGCCACCGGGTTCGGTCGACCTTGGGACCCCGGCACCGTGGACCATTCCTACCTGCTTGGCAGCTGGGCCCGCAGCCAACGTCAAAGGGGCGGCGCCACGCACCGACGTATGTGCGACGCTTGATGCTGCAAAGGCGATCGTATCATTCAACCCACTAGTCAACGACTGCGACAGCTGGCTGCTGCTCAACGCTGGTGGCCGCGGTTTTTTTCGCACCGCGCTCAATGACAATACGCTGCAAGCACTTACGCAACGCGGCTGGAGCCAGCTCACCGCGGCCGAACGGCTAGCGTTGTTTATCGACGCACGCGCCAGCGTCGAAACCGGAGCAGTCAAGCTCACGGCGTTGCTCAACCTGTTGCCGCTGATGATCGCCGAGCGCAATCGCTTCGCCGTCTCGCAAGCAATCGATGTGCTGCAAGACCTACGTCCACATGTGCCTGAATCCATGCGTGATCGCTTCGATGCATGGGTCGTTAAACTGCTCGGTGCCCAAGCCAAAACAATCGGTTGGCTACCGCGTGCCACCGACGATATCGATGCCGAAAATATGCGCGATGATGTTGTTACCTTGGCAGCATTCGCCGGCGAACCCACGCTGCGCGCCGAAGCCGTGAAGCTTGCCGCCGATTGGCGCAAGTTGCCGCAAAGCGTACGCGGCAATATCTTGATGATCGCGGTGCGGGCAGACGCCGCCACGTTTAACAAGGTCGTGGCTGAGCTGCCAACCGAGGCATCGCGTCGCTTCCGCAGCGAAATGATTCAAGCTCTAGGGGCCGTCACCTCACTTGAGCAAGCAGCGCAAGCAATGAAGCTCGTCCTCAACCGAGCGCTCGACCCACGCGAAACCGAAAAGCTGCTCAGCTTTGAAGAAACCGAAAAGCTGCGCGACCAGACCGAAGCATTTTTCACGGCCCATTTTGATGAGCTGCTAAAACTACTGCCGAGCGAATCAACCACCGGCAGCGCAGTCGAGTGGGTGCACATCTATACCAATGTTTGTCGCAGCGACGGCCGCGACGCGATTGCCAAGCAAGCGCAACAACGCTTTGGCAAGATGGTTGGCGCCGAACGCACCATTGCACAGGCCCTCGAGCAGATGGACCAATGTGCGGCGGCTCGAACCATGTATGGGCCGCAACTGCGGTTGTGGTTGGCAGATACGAAATAGCCATTACTGCAGCCGTGCCAGCTGCACTACCCAATAGACCTCAATCGCCACCTGCGTAAAGAAAAACACGAAGCGCAGCAAGACAGCGCGGCGGCGTGTCGACAGCAAATGCACACCCGACTGTGCACAGCGCGCGGCTAGCACCCACAAGGCGAGCGGATCGGTAACCGCGCCGTGGCCGCTGGCGTGCGCCGCCATCACCACTGCAGCGAACACGGGCAGGTTTTCATAACAGTTGGCGTGGGCGCGAATCAGGCGAACATTGGCCGGCGACACGTCTTCGCCGGTGGGCTTGAATGCGTTAGCGGCGCGCCGATCGCGTACGATGAGCACGATGCGCCACGCTGCAATCGCGATCAACAACGTCAGCGTCCACGCGGCGTACCCAAACAAAGCGACAACTGAGTGAGAAAATGGTGTTTGCATGAACACCATGTTGTGCGAAGCATCTCTACCTGAGAATTGGCAATATTGACACTATATGGGCCGTTTTCGCCAATCAGTGCCACATGCGCTACACTTGGGGAATGCAACGCACAATCGCCATTTTGATGGTTGATGGTTTCACCGACTCTAGCCTGGCGATTGCCACTGATGTATTGCGGACAGCGTGCAGCATTGCCAAACGCGCGGGGCGAGCCATGCCGTTTCGTATTGTCATAGCATCGGCCGATGGCAAACCGGTGCGCAGTGCAGCAGGCCTCCAGGTGGGGGTGCAGCATCGCTTCTCGCGCGCGGTCAACGCTGACGTTGTGTTGGTGCCTGGGCTGTGGGCCGAAAGCGCTGCCGATATCGATGCGACGCTGGCACGCCGCGATGTCCAACAACTCGGTCGGCTGGCCGCACAGGCTTACAGCAAAGGAGCCATCATCGGAGCTGCCTGCAGTGGCACCTTCGTGCTCGCACAAGCTGGCTTACTCGACGGCCGCGACTGCACGACGACCTGGTGGCTTGCGCCACATTTCCGCGCGCTGCGACCGGCTGCTGTGCTTAGCAGTGATCGCGCGTTAGTTGTCGACGGTCGTGTGCTAACCGCAGGTGCGGTGTTCGCGCAAGCGGATTTGGTTTTGCATTTGGTGGCGCGCTATGCCGGGCCGGGTGTTGCGCGGCAATGCACCAAGCTGTTGTTGCTTGATCGCCACCGCTCGCAAGGCGCGTACATGGCGGTGCAACAGCTGGTAGCCAACGACGCGTCGGTGCGCGCGGCCGAGGCCTGGATTCGCGCACATGTAGCGCAGCCATTTCGCATCACCGAATTGAGTCGCGCCGTCGGCGTGGGGGCACGCACGCTCGCGCGCCGCATCACGGCTGCGGTTGGCATCAGCCCGCTGCGTTTGGTGCAGCGGTTACGCGTGGAAGCTGCGGTGCACTTGCTTGAGACTACAGCGCTGTCGTTTGAGCAGATTACCGAACGCGTCGGCTACAGCGACGGCAATGCGCTGCGGCGGCTGTTGCATCGTGAAGGTTTGCCAAACCCGAGCGCGCTGCGCACGCCTACCCAAGCGCGTTCAAAAACTTCCGCAGCCCGCGCCAAACGATCATCGGTACCCCGTGGCCACCGTCGAATGGCAGCCACGTAACCGCAGCGCCACCCTGCAACGCTGCATCGCGAATCGCTTCACCTGCTGCAAATGCCAAATCGTCGTCGGTACGACCGTGGCTAACAAACATCGGCAAGCCTTGCACGCGAGCCAACCGCGGTTGCCACTGCGGCCAAGCAATGCGCGATGACGACAGCAACGCTAACGCTGCGGGTCGCGCAGGCGCATGCAACACGTGGTCAAACGCCAACATGCCGCCTTGCGAAAATCCGATGATCACCAACGGCCGCGCACCGACTTCTGGGGCGATCTCGTCGAGAAATTGCGCGAATGCGGCCCGTGCAGCATCACGGCCCGTTGGTACTTCCAAATACAAATCGCGCGGCCCTTCCGCCAGTGAATCAGCCCGGCGCGCGAGGTCAATATCCCACCAAGCTTGGCCACCAAGCCCGCCAACAATCGGCCCATTGGGAAACCAATATTGCGCCGACACGCCCAGCGAATGCGCAAACGGCGCAAAGTCACCAGCGTGCATCGAAAAGCCATGCAAAAACACAATCGCAAGTTTGTCGTCGGTGGTGCCGACCACCGTGGTGGCCAAACCAGCAATCGTGCGTTGCGTTTCCGGTCGCATGTCAGCGCGCCGTTGTGAGCAGCTGCTCTAGCTTGCGCAACAGAACATCGTGGGTCCAGCACGCAGTGAACGTGTGATCGGGCCCGTCGATAACATCAATGCTGATCGCGCCTGAGCGCACCAATTGCGGGACAACTGCACCGCCTTGCTCACGCAACATGGCCAAGCCTGGATCGCTTTTGGCGAATACAAAGTGCAACGTAACGCCGCGTTGGGTTGTCGACGCAATTTCAAAACCTAGATCGTCGCCGAGCCGAACCCCGACGCGTCGTGCGACATCGCGTGCAGCGTGTTGGCCGCGTTGGGCAAGCCGTTTGCCGATGATCTGCGCAACCTTGCGCACATTGACATCGCCGCGCAGCAACTTGCGCCACTTCGCTAACGACAACATCGACGCTTGATATTCTTTGGCTGCTTCCACCACGCGCGCGTCGGGCAATTCGATATCAAGCGACATGCCTTCAGCCCAAAAATAGGTCAACGGATTGATGATCACAGCGCGCTGCACTGCTGCCCCAGCGAACGCGGCTTTGAAACCATGATAAGCGCCTGCACATAAGCCAACCACCGACACCGATTGAAACTGGTTACGCAGCGCTGTCACGGCCGCCAACACATCGTCGACTGCCGTCGGTGGATACACCACGTTTTCACCGATGCCATTGGCAGCGCGGCTATCACCAATGCCCGCGATATCCATGCGCAAGCTTGCAACACCTGCTGTGGCCAAGCGCCGCGCCAGCGCAACGTACAAGCGGTTCGGCCCGACGTGATGCACCGCCCCTGCATTGAGCATCAACACCGCGTGCTGCGCTTTTGCTGCGCGCGGCGTTGTTACTACACCGAACAAGCTGGTGCGCCCTGCAATTTGCATCGGTGCCTCGACGAATTTCGACGATGGCGCGCCAAATCGCACAGCATTGATTGCTCGTGCATCGGCTGGAGCGGCCGGCACAAACGGCGTGGCCGCGGGCGCCAAGCCAACCAACCATGTCGTCAATTCGTTGATCATGCCTGCAGGCACCACCACTTTGTGCGGGTCTAGCACCATGGTGGCGTAGCCCGTAAACGGCTGAATCGTGACATCTGCGCCGGCGTTACGTTGCGCGTTCGGCCACGCGTCGCCGATAGACAGATCGCTGCGATCGACAACGCGCACGCGCGGTGCAACAGCGCGTTCCGGCAACATCGTCAACGTGCTCAGCTCGGCCGCGGTTTCTTCGGTGACTGCAAATCCCACCGCTTCACGGGCCGGTTTATCCCAAACTAGCCCGGCGGGCGGTTCGCTAAGCCCTAACGCCATCTGCAAAGCGCGTAATTCGCGCACGTAGGCTTTGCCGTTCATCACAGGCGCGATCGCTACAAACGCCGCAATGTCATCACGCGCAGCTGCAACTTGCGCCGCCAACAACGCGCCCAACCTCACACCAACGAGCGCCACCGCTTGCACGCCCGTCGACGCACGCAATTCTTCGATCGCTGCAACGATGCTGGCTTGCCAGACTGCAACACGTTGCGGATCGCGGTCATCACCCGCTGAATCACCGGTACCGTGATAGTCAAAGCGTAACGTCGGCACTCCAGCTGCGGCGAATGAGGTTGCCATCGCGCGCAGCGATCGGCGGGCACAGATCGCTTCGTAACCAAATGGTGCGCACAGCACCACGCCAAGCTTCGGCGCGCTATCAGCCGCCGCCGGCACACGATGCAACCAGCCCATCAGTGCTTGATTGGCAAAGTGCACTGGCTGATCAAGTACCTTCGACGTTGGCATTACGAGGCTTCCAGCTGCATGCTGATTTTCGCAGCAGCGTACGCATTGAGTGCAGTTGCGCTACCGCGCATGGCACCATTGGGTTGCGTGTCCGCACTGGCCCCGGCATTCGCCGTTACTTTGACGTGCACTGGCACACCGGGTGCCACATGCACATAGTTATCGAGCGCGGTATATCCATCGATCTCGACGAAAACCGCTTGCGCGAACTTTTGTGTCGTCAACTGCACCACGGCTTCACCCGGACCACTGCGCCGCAACTCGGCAACTAAGCCGAGATCATCGCGTCGTGCAAACGCTTGTCCAGTTGGAAAGTAAAACGCGTGACACGCCATGTCTTCGACGATCCACTGCACATGCATGACGTCGTATGCCGCAACGCCAAAGCGATAGGCGTAGCTCAAGTCGTAAAAGTGCTCGAAGCATTCCGCGATCGGCATGCTCACGGTGCTGTGCGCCGCCACTGCCACCGCACGTTGCTCGTCGGCAATCACCGCTTCGCCATGTCGCAACAACCGCACGCGCACATGACCCGCCCGCGGCATTGCGCTGTCGTTGCAAAAATGCGCCGTGACGCCATTACCGCCTTCGTCAGTAAGCGCCAACGCCATGGCCGCCATTGCTCGACGAAGATAATGCCACGCCGCCTTCGGCCGGCCAGCCGAATCAAGCACACCCCAACCAGCACCAGCCCACAGATCGCGCAACATCAGCACCAGTGCGCCACCACAACGCGTAGCTGCGCGGCGCCATTCGCCGATGGCGGCAGCCATCATTTCACCGGTGGCAACTCGGCCCAATGCAAGATAACGATCATGTTCGCTGTAACGCAGCGTCGCTGGATCAACGGCGAACAGTTGCTTCACGTAAAAGTCACGCACATCTTCAAAGTCCCAGCCGGCACCGAGGTCGCGCGGCGTGCGCATTTTCCATAGTGGATGATGTGTGCGCAGTGCGTGGCCCCCCGGAACGTCGGCGATGCCGTTGGGATCAGGCACATTGGCGAATGCCAAACACTCCGATGCAAACCGGACATCGGCGCGGCGGGCATCGTCGACACCGCGTTGATACGCACCGACGCCATAATATGAAGTGGGGCCATTGTTAGCTTGGTGCGGAAACGCGCCGCCGGTTGCGCTCGACGCAACGTACGGCAGGCCACCGCCAAACTCTGCCACCAGCCCAGCAATTGTTTCGTAGAACAGCGGCGACCGCCAGCGAGCGCGCTCCACACCGAACATCGCAGCTTGTTGTTCAACTTCGCTGTTGCCGCACCACAACGCAATGCACGCGTGTGGTGCCAACCGGTGCAGCTGCTCGCGCACTTCGGCTTTGCTGTCGGCAACAAAATCCGGATCGCCGTCGGGGAAATCCATGTTTGCAAACATGAAGTCTTGCCAAATCAAGATCCCAGCAGCATCGCAGGCTTGGTAAAACGCGTCGCTTTCGTAGTAGTGCGTGCCTGGGATGCGCAACATGTTCATGCCTGCATCACAAACGCGTTGCAAGGTAAGTGCGTATGCGTCGGAACCGCCACTAAGCGTGACAACATCGGGCGGCGACCACAAAGCCCCGCGCGCGAAGATGCGAACGCCATTGACGCTCAGCTGAAAATCGCCGTCGTCGGTGTTCAACACAACGCTGCGAAATCCAATCGCTGGTAGTGCGTGCACATGGGTTGCACCTTGCCACTCAATTTCCAACGCAGCGTCGTAAAGCGCGGGAGCTCCGTGCGTATGCGGCCACCAACGCTGCACATCTTCAATTGCCATCACGCCCGACCACTCGTCGCCAACCGGCTTGAGCTTGGCGCGCCAACTCGCACCGTTGCGCGTTACAACCAGCGTCACTGCGTCGGGCTGCTGGGTGCCAAAACGCGTACGTAGCGCCACGTTGCCGGTTGAGCCGTTGACGGCAACCGTGCGAGATAGTCCAACCGGCAGCGGTCGTAACCGTTGTTCCAAACGAACTTCGCGCCACGGGCCAACCACGGCAACCGGCGGCGACCAACCAGGCGTGCGCCCCAGCAACGTTGTCCGAATCCAACGCAGCTGTTGGTTTTCAATCATCGGTGCGCGCCAACGCGGCCGCGGTCGCTTTTTGGCCAACTCAGCGTCCAACGATTTGCACACGATCACGAGTTCATTGTTTGCCTGCAGCAAAGCCGTGACATCGCACTCATACCTTCGAAACATGTTGCGGCTAGTAAACAGCGAGGTGCCGTTAAGCCACACTTCAGCAATGGTCGCGATGCCGTCGAAACACAACCAGCATTCACTGTCGCCTTGCGGCTTGGCAAACCGGGTACGCCACCACCAGTCTTCGCCATCAAAGCGTCGGCTGGCCATCGCATCCGACCACGCACCCATTTCGCGTTGTGCGGCGGCGGCCGTAGTAACGCCCGTCGCTTGAATCCACGACGGCGCATGCGTTGTTACATCGTCGATGGTGCGCAGCGAACCCGCTGGCGTGGCGGCCACCTCCCACGTCCCCTGCGACAATGACAACGCTGGTGCCACAACTAACCTTTGGTGAGTTCAGCAATCGCGGTTGCGATCGCTTGCACACTTTCAAAGACGCTGCGTTTGAGCATGTGATCCGGGAATTCGATTTCGAACGCGCCTTCCAACCCAAGCATCACGTTGACGCTTGCATGTGACGTCATGCCGGCTTGATACAAGTCAGCATCGTCGGTCAGCGTGGCGATGTCTTTGGTGAGGCGAGCATGCTCTTTGAGCACGGCACGAATTTGTTCTTTGTGTTGCGGATTCATAGCTGACCTTTGTCTTCGTTAGTAGCAAGCACTGCGAGCACCATCGCAACGGCGTAATCGCCTTCATGCGACATGCTCAACACACATTGTTGAAGCGCTCCGATCGCCGCCCGGGCACGCCCGCTCGGTGCCAGCGTGCAACTTCCGTCCGGTAACCGGACCACTTCAAGCTCGCGCCAATTGACGCCAACTTCTGCCAAATTGAACGCTTTGATTGCAGCTTCGCGGGCTGCAAACCGAACCGCATAGCGCGCCGCTGCGAGCTCAGCGTCTAACGCACTGTTTGCATAGTCGCGCTCAGCAGCGGTGAACAAGCGCCGCGCGAACGCATCACCAAAGGATGCCAGGGACGCAGCAACGTCGCTGATGCGCACCACGTCAACACCAGCACGAACAACTTGTCCGGCCCCAACCACCAGCGTTGGTAGCACGGGCATCGTTAGCATTGGCATCGCTGGCACCGCCAGCGCTGGGACCGAGGACAACATCGCTGCTCCATTGTGCAAGGTTGCCGCCGTAGACTCAAGCCAAGCGCCAGTCAAAGGATACTCAGCTCGCCAACGCTACGGTGATCGCGGCCATCGCACGTTCCCATGCTTGCGCCCATTGCGAGAACTGCTCACTTACATCGAGCGGTTTTTTGCCGTTCACGGCACGCGCAGCTTTGAGAATGAAGGCTTTAGCCCCAGCCGAAATATCCGCGAACGCAGCACTAGCTTCAAGCAATGCCGTGCTGCGCCCGGCCGGCGCACCGTCGGCCAGCCAAGCCAAATGGAGCGATAACAATTCAAAGGCCGAACCCATTTGGCGCGTGGTTGCAAACGCCCATGCATGGTAGTGCGCCAAGCCTTTGCCGTGCAGGATCGGTAGTTCTTCAGCGAACCGTTGGCCGAACCGCGTGATTGGATTCTGCACCGGCCGCTTCGCTGTGTAGCGTCGCAATAACGCAGTCGCCATTGTCTGCAACGTGGCGCGGTCGTACTGCACCAAGCGATCGAGCCGCACAACTTCTGCAAACAGCGGCAAAAACGTTGGATCGTGCGGCACGCCGACGCGGAAGATCTGCCGGTAGTCTTCGCCTTCCATCCAATGCAAGCCAGTATTGTGGAAGTACGCGCAGCGTTCAGCGACGGTATCCACTTCAACCAAGACGATCGTGGTCTTAACGTGATTGCGCTTGTAGTCAGTGCCCGACGTATCGGGCAAATAGAACGCGTCCGACTCGGTCGAAATCACTTTGCCAGCGCCGAGATGCTCGACGGTGTGTTCCAGCAACGTTTTCCAAACCGTCAATTCTTGCACATCGAAGCCGTACAGATCGGCAAGTTCGCTGTGCTGCGGTTTGTAGAATGTCCACTGGTCGCCTTCGAAATCACAAGCAACCAAAAACGACATCATCGCCAAAGGATCGAGGCCGAGCCCATGGGTTAGCCCAATCCAAACGTCGATGTAGCAATTCTTCTCTGGCCACAAGCGATCTTCAGCGTGCAGCGATGCCCGCGTATACATCGCTGGTTGCAGACCAGCGCGTGCGATGACGTGGGTCACGGCCACAACCTCGAACGCACTTCGCGTGGCCATAAGCCTGGATCAAAGCCGTGGGTTTGGAATAGCGCCATCACGCAACGCTCCAACCCAAAGCCGAGGCACGCCGTATTGGCCATTTCGCCGTCGGCAGTTTTGATGTCGTATTTTGCTGCGAACTTGTCTTGATGAAAGTTGAACGAGCAAACTGCCGTCGGATTATCGACGGAGATCACGGGTACCAACACTTCAAACTTCAACTTCTGGTCGATTTGGTTGACGGCCATCATGCGGCCACCGCGACCAAAGAACGGATCCGAAGCTACGTCGGACTTCGCTGGCAAGCCGAGCGCGGTTAACAGATCCACGCCGCGTTGCAGCCAGGTGTCGCGCCACTTCAC
This sequence comes from Deltaproteobacteria bacterium, assembly GCA_029565465.1. Taxonomy (GTDB): domain Bacteria; phylum Myxococcota_A; class Polyangia; order Haliangiales; family Haliangiaceae; genus JABFXX01. The sequence continues at coordinate 1,370 of JAKQOD010000083.1, read as the reverse complement.
AACGTCATCAGTACTGCCGACGCGAATCAATTCACGACAGCGAAACGCTTGCATGCGGGTTGGTTCCGGAGATGGCTCGTGCCGGAACACCCAGCTGGTGAGCGATACTGTCCGGCCGCCGGACGGTAAGGTGCCACGCAGCGTCGGATATACCGGGTAACAAGCAGCTGGCGTCAACGCCACGGCAGTTTGCTCGAAAAATTCGCCCCACGGTTCGCCGGCTTTGACGCGCGCTGACAACTCGCGTGCTTTGAGCTCTTTGCCCATGAAGCTGTGCACCACGCCAGCGAGTTGCGGAAACGAATCGAGGTATTCGACTTGTTCCAAAATCTCGCGATTGATGATCGGCGGATACGTTACAGCTTCGGCTTTATCGTCGACGGCGAGCTGGTCAACCAAGCGATTGAACCGCTCCAAAACATCTTCGAATACGGGGCCGCGGCCAAACGCGCCCGCCACGCCCGTCGGCAGAATCAAACGATGTTTGACCAAGCCGTCGTAAAACTTGCCAGCATCATAGTCGGTAGCAGACATGAATCCCTCGTTCAAAACTTGGTTAGCGACGGCGCGATCAATCGTCTTTGAACACGAGCAACATCGCAGCGCTTTTGCCCAGGATGCGATCGTTCGAGATCATCAATGACGCCGACAACACATCGCGATAGTGCCGCCCAACGCTAAATTTGGAATCGTTTTTGTAGCCCATGATGCCAATGATCTGCAGCGCCTTATGCACGATCTGTGGCGCCATTTCCGACGCTGCGATCTTGAGGTTGTTCATCTTGAGTGCCCAACCAACGGTGGTCAATTCTTCAGCGTCGCGGCCATTGGCAACGATTTCATCAAACTCGTTCGCCAACGTCATCCAGTTGTGGCGCATCGCTTGAAGCTGTACTTGCACTTCGGCCAAACGGTTTGCACTCGCTGGCACCACGCCAGGATTTTTGCGTGCTTCGCCGCGCACAAACGCGCCTGCACGCGAAACTGCGTCGGCGGCAATGCCCCACCACAGCGACGACCACAAAATATGCGAGTACGGCACCATTGATTGAGCTGCCGAATCTGCAAAACTACCTGGCACTACCTGCGCAGCAAGCCCCTCGGCGGTGACTTTGAAGCCTGGGCTGCGCGTGCCACGCATGCCCATGGTGTCCCACGTTGTGGTCTGTTCGAGTTTGTAGTCGGCTTTTTTCGCAAGCACCAATATTTGATCGCTCTTGGCAGCTTCGGCGTTGCGGCGACACGTGATGAGCAATGCATCGCCATGTTCGCCGTACGAAACCGTGGTTGCGTCTTTAAAAACCTTGTAACGATCACCTGCGTACTCGATCGCACAGATGCTGGAACGGGTATCGCCCCAGGTGCCGACT
>JAKQOD010000074.1 GCA_029565465.1 Deltaproteobacteria bacterium | reverse complement strand
AGGCATCGGACAATCGCCACAAGAAAGCTTCTTGGTGACGATCTTCTCGACCTCTTTGCCATCGAGCTTCATCGAATGTTTGGCCAACGAAAAATCGCGTGAGCCGACGCCTGCCCAGTTCTTGATCGGTGCATCGCCGTTTTCGACGGAAAGCGACACCGCAGCCGTAGTGCCGCGTTGCGCCCATAGCTGCCGCATGGAGGCGGTTGGCGCGGTGACCTTGGAACCCAGCTTCGTCATCAAGCGGTACATCCAGCCTAGCCATTTTTTGGGCTTGCCCATGTACACAAAAATCCGGGCGAGCAGGCCCAGATCTTTTTTGTACTCGTCGGTGATGCGCTTACACACAGCTTTGAATTCGGCTGGGTTGGCAACCGCTACCTCGCCGGTACCACCAACGACGATGGCCTTGAGATTCTTGCTGCCATACACGGCGCCAAACCCTTGTCGGCCAAACGCATGATAACGATCATTCATGACCGAAGCGATGGCGGCGCCGCGTTCACCCGCAGGGCCGATGGCGCTAACTCCAACGTCACGCTTGCCACCGAATCGGTTCTTGAGGGCATCAAACGTTGGCGGAATTTCTTGGCCCCATAAATCGCCGGCGGGTTCGAGCGTCACCTCGCTGTCGCGAATCACCAGCAGCGAGGGCACCGCCGCCCGGCCCGTTACCACGAGGGCGTCGTAGCCACATTTGCGGAGATGAATCGCAACCGAGCCACCGGAATTGGAGTCTGCCCACGTGTTGGTCAACGGCGACTTACCAACGATCTGGATGCGACCCGAAAATGGCGCGTGTAGGCCGGTTAATAAACCTGCGCAAATGGCAAAACAGGCTTCGGGGGCGCGCGCGTCGGCTTTCGCAGGAAAAAACTTCCACATCAGCCAAGCACCTAAGCCGTAGCCGCCCAAATACTGGCGGTAAACATCGGCTGCAATGGCTTCAACGCGGTGCTGCCCCGTGGTCAGGTCGACATGCAAAACGCGACCGCAAAAGCCAGGGATGCGAGGCACAGGTAACGGATCGCTCATTGCTTCGCAGTGTAGCCGAAAAGCCGCCAAACGCCGCTGATTACAAGTTGGTAATCGTGCGCAGGGCGTCGCGTGCGCGTTCGACGTGCTCAGCGGCTTGGCTGATGGCGTCGGCGATAATCGTGACCGATTCACTCGATGGCATCATGGCGGTTTCGTCGCTGGCGGCGCGCAAGTTCGCACGCAGCGAGTCAATCGATTCTTCCAAGATGGAAAGCTGCTCGAGCGCGGCGGCCGACAAGGCAGGTTCCCCGGCCGCATGCGTGCTTGTCGTCGCGGCACGATGCTTGGCCGCTGCAAGTTCCTCGCGCAAGGTGCCGAGTTCGCCTCGCAACACGTTGAGTTCGGCCACCGCAGCTTCGTAACGCGCCAGATTCGGTGCTGACACGGTAACTTCGGGGTCGGCAAAATTCTTTGAACGCGACTCCGTGGCCTGGCGAAGCGAGTGCAGTTCGTGATCGCGGGTAGCCAAGAATGCCGTGGCTTGCGCCAATTCGTGCTGCGCATCGCGGAGCGCGGCCGCGTGCGCCCGTTCGGCATCGGCCAACGCTGCTTTGGTATCGGCTAGTTCGCGGCTGAGCGATTCGACTCGGCTGCCCAACTCGCGACTGCGCGCTTCGGCACTTGCGACGTCAGCTTCCAACGCTTGCAGGCGCGCATTGCGGGTTGCGTCGAGCCCCGACTCACTAACCCGCCCATGTTCGATCCGTGCCAAGCGACTCAACGCTTCATCGAGCTGGCGCTGCACCGCTGAAGCGCGCCCAATCGCCAAATCGGCGGCATCGGCTTTGCCTGCCAAGCGCGCAACATTGCTTTCGGCTTCTTCGGCCCGAGCGAGCAATGCAGCGTACCCGTCGGCGTCGACTTGGGGCCGTGGTTGCGCTCGCAAGCTGGCTAGTTCGTCTCGCAGGCGGGCTACGTTTTCTTCGCTGGCGTGGCGGTCCGCGTTGGCTTTTTCGAGTGCGGTTTTGGCTTTGGCTACATCGGCTTCGAGTGTTGTCACGCGTGCGCGCAGCGGCTCGCCGGCGCGCGCAGTTTCCATCGCAATCGATTGGCTATCGGAAAGTTGGCTCTGCAGCGCCGCGAGTTTGGCTTCCGCCGCGGCCACCGCGGTTTGCGCCTGGGCTTGTGCGTCCGCCAATTCGGCTTGCGCTTTGGTTTGCATCGCCATGACGTCCGCCGCTGCTTGCTCACGGACTTGCGCCGTAATGGCGGCGGCTTCGGTGCGCGCTGCCATCACGGCGGCTTCGGCGGCGTGTTGCGCGCGATCGACGCCCATGCGGGCGGCGGCTTTGGCTTCGTCGATCGACAATTGCGCTGCCGTACGTTCAATTTGCAACTGCGATTCAAGATCGGTGATGCGATCATTGAGTGTTTCGATTTCGTTATCGAAGTTGGCGATTTTCGCCATCAAGGCATCGCTTGCGGCGAGGTGCGTGCTGGCAACATGGCGCAGCTCTTCGAGCTCACGTTCGAGTTGATTCTTGCGGTCAACCAACGCCAACGATGAGGCCCGTTCGGCGTCGAGCGCCCGTTCTAATTGCGCAGTCGTGGCTTGCGCTTCGGTGATCGTAGCCTGCGCTTGCTGCACACTCGCGAGTTCTTGTTGGCGCAGCGCTTCTAATTCCACGACGCGCTGCTGCGCCGCCGCGACTTCTTTGACCAGGTTTTTGTTTTTGCTATCGGCTTCGACGGCACGCCGCATCGAATCGGACACATCTTTGGCCATCGATTTGGCGATTGTGTCGGCCGCGGCGGCACGTTTTTCAGCCTGTTCAACTTCGAGCTTCGACTTCTCGACTGCTGTGCGCGCGGCAATGGCTTCGTCACGTGCTTCGTCGCGTTCCCGGCGTGCGGCTGCGATTTGCTCACTTGCATCGCTGTTGTCAGCCAACATTTTTTCAGCGCCGGCGAGCTTCTTCACCAGTTCCGCCACTTCGGCGGTGGCGCTGGCTAGCTCTGCGCGCACGTTGGTTTCGCGTTTTTGCAGGGCAGCCAAGTCAGCTCGGACCGCTTCGAGTTCAGCGATTTTTGCGTCGCGTTCGGCTGCCAACGCGGCGCGAATGCCTTCGAGCTCCTGCTGCTTCTGCTTGGCAACGTCTTCGGCTGCAATTGCACGTCGCGTCGCGTCTTCGGCGCTATTGGCGCCTGGCCCCATGTTGGCACGCAGCGCTTCAAACTGTTCTTTGATTTCGGTCAGGGCTTCGTCGAGCTCAACCGTGCGCGACTCGGCTTCGGTGACCCGTGCTTCGAGTTCTCCGGCGCGCCGTTCTGCCGTGGCTGTTTGAGCATTGGCGTGGGCGACGTTGCGCTCGGCGCCTTGCGCGCGAATTTCCGCTGCCGCGAGTTTTTTCTCGGCTTTGTCGGCACGTTCGATCGCCTTGGCGAGCTTGGCTGCTTGTTCGGCGTTTGCTGGCCCGGCGGCTTGTGCCGTCGATGTGGCGGCGTCGAGCTGGCTGCGCAACGCTGCGACTTGCCGTTCCGCTTCGGCGACTTTTTCAGCTGCAACCAAGCCGGCTTGGGCATCCGCAACCGCAACGGCTTCTTTGGCTTTGGCGAGTTCGAAGCGCAAGCTTTCGGTTTCTTTGTTGCTTGCCTTCTTGAGCTGATCAAGTTCGGCACGCAAGCGATTGGCATCGGCGCGTTCGGTGGCCGCCGTGCTTTCGGCAACCTTGCGAGCTGCGTTAGCTTCGTCGGCCGCAAGCTTGAGCTTGTCGAGCTGCGCGGTGTCGCCTGCGGCACCAACGCTTGACCATTGCGGCTTGTCGCTGGCTTGCTGTTCGAGAATGCGGACGCGGTCTTGGGCGCGTTCGAGCTGTTTGGTGACGGTCGCAAGCCGCTCATCGGCTGCTGCATCGGCAGCGTCTGCTCGCGCCATGCCACCTGGCAACGTCGAACTTGCGTTGATGTTGCTGGCTTGCGCTTCGTTGAGTTCTTGCTGCACCGCTGCTAAAGCGCGTTCGAGCCCCGCGGCGCGCGCTTCCGCTTCATCGCGCAACCGGACCAGTTCGGCTTCGTTGGACGACGGTGCGGCCGCGGCAACGAGAGTGCGGATATCGGAATGCAGTTCGGCCACACGCTGCGCAAATGCATCGCGTTCTTGTTCAACCCCCACACGGTTTTTGCGCTCGTTGATCAACCACTGCGCCAGCGTGCCGTGGATGCCCACCGGCGGGGGCACCGTGCCGTCGTGGCCCAACACGCGCAGCATGATCGACCCAATCACGATAACTTCGCCGAGCGGAATCGGTGCGCGCGAAATCTTATTGGGTCCCAAAAAAACGCCGTTGGCGCTGCCGGCATCTTCGATCCATAACGTTTCCTGATCGACGAAGATGCGTGCATGCACACGTGACACGCGTGGATCGTCGCTGCGGATCGCACACTCGGCCCCGCGGCCGATCAGTACCTGCTCGTAGCCTAATTCAAAGGTACGTTCGACTCCGTCGACGTCGCTGTAGACGAGCGTGGTCATCCCGGCGGTTAATTTATCACGGCGCCGCGGCTGCTGCGCCACGGGGACGGTGCTGATTTATGGCTTTTGCGTGGGTTCTGCCGTGAGCGCCGCAAACATGGCGTTGGCGTCGGCTGTGGCACGGTCGAGGTCGTCGTCGAGCACCACGACATGGCCCATTTTGCGGCCGGGCGCTGGCGCGTCTTTGCCGTATAGATGCAACCGCGCATTTGGCAACGCCAGCACGTGTTGCCACCCAGGCGCACCTTTGGCCCACAGATCGCCCAATAGATTCACCATGACGGCGCCGCTGAGCGCCCGCGCTGAGCCCAACGCGACCCCGCAGACCGCGCGCACATGTTGCTCAAATTGGGAGGTCGCACAGGCGCCGTAGGTGAAATGGCCGCTATTGTGGGTGCGTGGCGCGATTTCGTTGACCAAGATCCGTCCGTCGGGCAGCTCGAACATTTCGAC
>JAKQOD010000057.1 GCA_029565465.1 Deltaproteobacteria bacterium | reverse complement strand
ATTGACGTACCACGCGCATGCCGCGCTGGACGACTTCGTGTCGCTCACCATGCCAGTGCGCACCGAGTCGTACGTGTGGGACGACCAGTTGCCACCCGTCCTGCAAATGAACTTGCCCGAGGGCTATTTGCTGCAAGTGCTGCAAGAGCAATTCGGGCCACATGTTGGTGCGAGTCCCATCGCCCTGCTCTCTGTTATCGGTCGCAACATGGTTGGCCGCATACAAGTCGCCGCGCCCGGCGCAACGCTAAGCGAGCCCGTAAACGCGATCGAAGTATCCGCACTGCTGCGAGGTGACAACTCCGAAGAAGCCTTCGCAGAACTCGTAAGGCAACACGCCACTAGCGGCGTCTCCGGCGTCGTGCCGAAATTTCTCGATGCGCAGAACGAATCGGCTAACGCATTCAAAAAAATTAGCGTCATCACCCGCCGCCACATCATCAAAGGCTCCAGCCACGCACTGCCGTTCATCGCCCTCAACGAACATCTCTGCATGCAGGTCGCAGCACGCGTCGCGCCGACCGCCAAGACGGAAGTGTCCGAAGACGGTCAAGCGCTGGTTGTGCATCGCTTCGACGTGGACGACGATGGACAAGCACTGCGCGGCATGGAAGATTTTTGCTCGCTGCTTGGCTTGCGTCCAGCGGCCAAATACGACACAACGTGGGAGCGCATCGCCCGCGCCGTGCGCGATCATGTGCCGGGTGAGCGGCGCTTAGAAACCTATCGCCAACTCGCCACGACGCTGCTCTTGACCTACGCATTGCGCAACGCCGATTGCCACGCAAAAAATCTTGCGCTGCTCTACACGACACGAGCCGACGCGCAGCTCTCGCCCACCTACGACATGCTCACCACCAACGTATACGCGGGCTACCAACACAACCCGCCGGGCATCGAATTCATGGGCAAGAAAACGTGGGCACCCGGAAAGAACCTGCAAAGATTCATCGCCGCCACCTTCGGCATTCCCCCGCGCGAACAAACGCAAATCATCGAAGCCATCAGCGACGCGGTAGCCGACGTCGCGCCACAAGTTCGTCAAGCCATGCGACAACACGCAGGCTTTGAAGACATAGGCAAACGCATGCTCATGGCGTGGGCCGAAGGCGTGCGCGGACTGCGCGACCAACGCACCTACGCGCTCGGGGAATGGGTTGCGGGCGAAGCGTTTGAAAATTTCTCGCCGCCACCGAAACTGAAAACTGAATCCTCTTCGATTGGACGTTCGCCCTTGTTGCCGAAGCGCTAACAATGGAGTCAGTTCGCCACTGCTGGCCGATATGTGGGCTCTTTGGCACAGAGTGCCGCTGAAGTTCTGTGGCGGCTTCTCGTTGATTCAGGTTCGTGACGGCGAGGAAATTCTTCCGCCGATTGAATGGGAGGGCGACACTCGGGCCGAAACGATCATCGAGCGTCGACGTATGGGGCAGCGCTCGCCTTTGCGAACAACGTTCAAGCAGTATCTCTTCGCATCATCCCAAGGCGGAGTCGAGCATCCCGCTTGCCGTGCTAGCGCTGGCAAAACACCGTCAAGTTGTGCGTACCTTCTAGGTAGAAATGCCCAACAGTTTGACCGGACAATTTCCATTCGAGTTGCGAGGTCTTTCCCTCGACCGTTTCGGTCATCAGCAATTTTGTGGGTCCTTGCCATTCGAATGAACCGCTGCCGGACTCGTCGGCACGCTGGGTTTCGAATGTGTAACTGCCTCCCGGTAGGAAATGCATTTTCCGCCACAGCCGATTCTTTGACGAACATCGCCACAACCCCTCAATCACTGGTGGCGAGGTTTGCGCGAGTGTTTCGCTAGTTGAACCCCCTGAGGGCACCGGCGGGACATCGCTGGTAACGTTTGGCGGTGCAATAGAAGTTGGTTCGGCGCTTGACGTATCAATTGCAAAGAGGATTATGTCGACTTTGCCACCATCAACGGTGAGGATGCGACATCTGGGCTTTTCCTTGAACTTTGCAGTGAGCTGATCAGGCGAGGTGCGCTCCCATTCGCTGCCGCATTCCTCTTGCAGTGATTTGCGCAAATTGTCGTTTGATGCGAGTGTTGCACCAGACCAAGATTTGAAGAGATTGAGGTTAATCGTTGCAAGTTTGCCTTGGGCGTCGTAGATGGGCTCGACGCTCGCCACCTTGTACCCACGCCACAGATTGTTGTCGCGATTTTCCAGACCACCTGCGTCGACTAAAGCCGTGAAATCTGCTCTTGTAGATTTTCCAAGCACGAGTGCACGCTCTAGCAAGTTCGAGCCGGCGTCTATCTTCCCTGTCGTTGTGCTTGCGACACCGTCCGCGCTCTGAAAGTTACATCCAGTCACGAAGGCAAGGTAACCGACACAAGCTGTCGCCCCAAGTAACCTAACGAAGTGTGAGAGGAACGACAAACCGTTCGTTGTCTGCGCTCGCCGCATGTTCAACGTGCGTGTTGGAAGGGCGTGACGCATACTGGCTCCTGAGCACTTTTTATCGAGATGAATCGCTTAGTTGATGATGTCTGAAAACGCCTTGGGGCACGCCCCGTACAGCGCAACCAAGTACGTTTCTGCAATCATCGACTGAACTTGCGCATTAGTGGATATGTTTGAGCGCGAACTGCTCGTTTCGAACTGATTACTAATCGCGCCAGCCATCTGGCAACGCGGTTCGACTTGTTGCGCTCGCTCGTATCTCAGACGAAAAGCCATGGTCGGAGCAGCAACTCTCGTTTCATGGTCCGTTCCATATTTTTTTACAAACGCGGCGAGCCAATCCTTAACTTTACTCTTGCTGTCGCGCTCAACCCCTCGTGGCGGCGGCGTGATCGTTTGAGCTGGAAGTGATTCACGCGCCGTTGACGAATTGGTTTCCATTGCGACGACCAGCCGGTAACGCGTACCGCCGCCCGAGGTTCCGACATCAATGAGGTGAGTGCCGCTGGCGACTAG
>JAKQOD010000036.1 GCA_029565465.1 Deltaproteobacteria bacterium | reverse complement strand
CGTCGTCACCACCGGCATTGCGGCTATCGCCATCATCGGTTGCATCGGCACCAACCCGATCGTCGGGACCTTCACCACCAAAAGTTCGCCCAGTCGAGCGGCCATCGACGAACGGTCGCCGGCGGGTGTTGCGTTGAATGTCATCGTCGCCCACGTCGATGGTGCTACGCGGCACATAGCCAGTGCGGCCTTTGACCCGAACTTTGACCCAGCGCCCATCTTTGTTCAGCACGGTCATGGCTTGGCCAGATTTCACCGTGATGACAACTCGCGAGTTTTCGCCTGCGCGTTGGTGTACTTCGGTCCGCTGGTTGGTCGTGACCACTTCGGCTGCGGCTGAACCCGCCACCAACGCTAGTACGATTGAGCCGGTGAGTCCGGCCCACAACCTTTGCGACATGACGTAATTGTACCTGGTCAAACCCGCTGTTGTGGCAATTCTACGGGCGTTTCGCGTTGGATTCAGAGCGGCAGAATGTAGGGATCCGTAGGGAATTCTTGCTAGATCCGCCAAACCACAAGCGCAAACCGCACTTTTCCCCGCGTTTTTGGGGTGAAAGCACCTGAGCCCGACGTACAATTGCCTAGCAGCGCGTCCCCGTATCGGAGCCTCGTACATGAACTTGTTCAAATTACCTTATTCGGCCGGTACCTTCAGTTTGACTCTCGACGGAGCCAAAAACTCCGCATACATCCGCTCGGTGGACGGAGGCTTTGTCAAAGCCAGCGTCATTGACGAACCGGTTGGGCCAGAAAACCTACGCATCAAACATACGTCGATTGCCGAAGTCGAACCGTTCTCGTTTGAAGTCGGTTTCGCGGGTAGTCGTGGCGTACTCGAATGGATTCAAGCGTCATGGCGCAAACAGTATTCGCGCAAAAGCGGCGACCTGACACACGGCGACTTTAATCACAAAGGGGTAGCGCGTCATCAGTTCACTGGCGCCCTGATCACCGAAACCACCTTTCCAGCGCTTGACGGTGCGTCACGCGAAAGCGCGTATCTAAAGTTCAAGATGTTGCCGGAAACTGTCGACTACTTACCGGATACGAATCCGGTTGGCGGCTTGATGGAGTCGCAACAAAAAGATTGGCAAGCGAACGCCTTTCGCTTGGTGATCGATGGCGTCCCGACCCCAGCGGTTCAGAAGATCGAATCGTTCACGGTCAAGCAAGGGGTGAAACGCCTTTACAACGGTCGCTCGCGATTCCCCGAGATCGAACCAACCAAAGTTGAGTTTCCGAACATCATTGCAACCACGGCGGAAGTAAACGCTGGCCCCGTGTTGGATTGGTACAAACGTTTCGTCGTCAAAGGTGCGCATGATCGTTCGCAAGAGCGCAGCGGTGCCATCGAATTCCTTGGCCCCGATAAACGCACAGTGTTGATGCGCGTGGTGTTGCACGAAGTTGGGCTTTGTGCAGCCAACGTGGTCGGCAGCCAAGCCCAAGCTGGTGCCATCAAACAAGTCAGATTTGAACTGTATGTTGGCCGGATGGATCTTGATCTCAGCGGCACTGGCATCGCGTAGCACAAGCTACGCTGCTTAGCGTTCGACGTGTTGCTTGAGGAAACTCGCAACCTGCGACATCAGTTCGTCGAGTGGTTGCGTACTTGGCATAGGTGCACCAATGCTAACGTGCACGGGTTTGCCAAGCTGCATCTGTTTGTGGCCGCGCGGCAAGATATCGATCGTGCCACGAATTGCTACTGGCACAATCGGGGCACCGGTGTCTATCGCTAAGTGAAAGCCACCCTTTTTAAGCGGGCCGATGCGGCCATCGCGTGATCGCGTACCTTCGGGCGCAACCCAAACACTAACCCCTTCGCGCACCAAGGTTTTGGCGCGTTCGATCGAAGCTACCGCGCTTGCGTGATTCGACCGATCAACTTCGATGAACTCCGCAGCCCGCAGGCCACGGCCCCACAGTGGAATCTTAAAGAGTTCCGCTTTGCCCAACATCCGAATAGTGCGCGATGGCAAACATGCAAACATCACCGGGATGTCGAGGTGGCTTTGGTGGTTGGCTAAATAGACATAGGCTTTGCTGGGATCCAGATCGGCCCCGCCAGTGACTGACAAGTGAATTTGTAAGACTTCAACCACACGTCGGCCAAACCATCGCGTGCGCGCATCAACCGTGTGCCGAGCGACATCACCGGTAGCGAAATCGACAACCGTGGGCACCGTTACTTTGGCCATCGCAGCTAGCACTTGCAGACTCTGAACGATTCCCATAGGTCGGATTGTATCGCACCTTGCTCCATGGAGTGGCCGCACGCGCGCGCGATACGTTGCTTGATAGGGTTGGCGACTTCCTGACAACGCAGTGCTACCATGGACGCAAATGTCATCCGCGCGAGTTTGGTTGTGCAGTTGTAGCGTGTTCGCTGCACTTGCGCTCGCCACCCCGCCTGCCGGCGCCGACGGTATTGATGCAAACATTAAAGAGCTCGCGAGCGGCAACTATAAGACACGTCTTGCAGCGGCGCTTGCGCTTGCCAAGTCGAGTGACAACCGCGCCGTGATGGCGCTCATCAGCGTCCTGCAAAACGACAAAGACTCGGCGCTGCGGCGAGTTGCAGCGATTGCGTTAGGCCGTGGCGTCGACGGCTTGCCCGAGGCAACGATTGAAAAAGTGCGCGCTGCGCTAACCGCAGCGGCGGCTAATGACAGCGACACCAAAGTTCGCGACAACGCCAGCTCGGCCGTCAAATCGTTGCCGCCGCCCGCCAAGGCCGGTAGCAAAGGCAAAGCGCCGACGGTTTTTGTCAACATTGATCGGGTTGGTGATGAGTCTAAAAGTGCCAGCACGCAAAGCATTGCACTGGTCAGCAAAAATGTTCGGCGTGCGGTCGAAGACATCGGGTTGTCGACGGTGTGGCCTGGTGGATCGCCCTCTAAAGCTGACCTTGCAGCCAATCGATCGCGCGCCTTCATTGTCGTTTCAACGGTCAAAAAGCTCGCCGTGAAAAAGAAGTCGCGGCAGGCCGAAGTGTCGTGCACGGTGGCCATTCGGGTCTCGCCTTGGACCGGCCGCGATGGCAACGAAATTTGGGAAGCAAACAAATCGGCCTCCGCGTCCGGCTCAGCCAAAACCACCACGGGGAACAATGCCGAGGAAATCAGCGCTGGCATGCAGGATTGCCTCGACATGCTGGCCGACGACATTGCGCGGCGCCAAGTAACACCTTTCCTGCGCAAGATTGCCGGTTCGTCGTAAGCGCTTGAGCGTTAGCCCAGGCCGGCGAGTTGGCTACAGTCGAGCAACACTTCGGAAATCGCGACCTCGTCGATTTCGAGCCAGCTGTCAGCAGCGACAATCAGCTCACCGGTGACGGCCGGCGCTGCTGTGGCCAAACCATTGATCTCAAAACCTTGGCGCAATAAGAACGTTACGTCGGTGGTGGCACCGTTGCGCAGGCGTGCCGAGCGCCGATAGCTTGCGACATAGCCTGCATCGCTGCGCTGCCAGCCGCGCGCTTCCATCACGCCCAGCAGTTTGGCTGGCGCAACCGCAAGGCCGGCCCAACGAGCGATGCTTGTGCCGCTGCGTTCTTCGTCGGTGAGTTGATGAACTTGCCGGCCGAGCTGCGCAAACGGTTGAATGAGTTCGTAGTCGGCAAAGATGGTGTTCCAGCGCGGATCGATGCCTCGTGCTGGATGCGCGATGCGAATCTGCGCGTCGTCGGCAAGCCCAATAGCGTTATCATTGGCATCGGCAAACGTGCCGTCTTCGGCAACCCGAAACGTGCACACGGAGCCCGCTGCGTCCACGGCATCCCACAACAAGCGACGCGCCACATGTGTGAGCAACGGATGATGTGCAATGTACGTCGTAAAATCAGCAAGCGGCCAACGACGTTCGTCGACCATGGCGCGTTCGAAGCGACGCATTGTGCGTTGCGCAATCGCTGCGACGTCATCCTTAAACGCGGCAAACGTCGCGCGCGCGCTTTTCGCCAACACTGGATCGTCGGTGCGATTCGGCCGGGGCAAAGCCGTGGTGCGAGGCCCCAACCCATCGGCGTTTTGCTCGCGTACCACGGGCGTTAACGTTTCATCGAGCTCTACGACCACCGTGCGCGCGCCAAGCACCAACGTGAGACGGCCGCGACTATCCAGCCCGGCGTCGGGCACCACCCGGTCAGCGAGTTCGTCGGAACTGAGTCCTCGCGCCGCTGCGACGTCTTGTACCATCGCAGCTACCGTCGTGCGCAACGCATCGTAGCGCGTGGTGTCAGCGATGTGCGCCAACGCTTGTAAAGCCGCATCATCGCCAATCGCTACTAACACGCCGGCAAAGCGCTCGGCCTTCGCGCCATTCTTACGTGCCCATTGCCGCGCAAGTTCGATCACGCGGCGCGTGCCCGCTGGCGACGGTAAATGTGCAACCGCGTACAGCATCCACTCGTGTCGCCCAGGCATGTCGCCAAGCACCCATTGTTCGACTAGATCGAGCGCAAACGCGCCAAGCGAAGCGGCAGTACAAGCGCTACGCACGGTGGCCAAGCCCGGATAGCGGCCGTCGAGCGGCATTATTTGCAGCAATTCAACCAGTGCAGCGCGCGCATTGTCGTCGAACAACGCGCGGTTGTTAAGCTCGACATCGGCGAGTTCAGCCAGCCGTAAAAAGGCCGGCAGCTTGGGTGCTTTGGCGCCAAGTCGCAGCGGATCGTCGTCGAGCAGCACCTTGATTTGTGCCGCCGCCGTCGCGCCATAACGTTGCGCTACGGAGGCGATCGTCGGTGCATGGCCAGCGCTGGCGAGGTAACGCAGCGCGGCTTCGGCATCACGCGACGTCGCCACCGCGCCCAGCGCAGCCGGAATCAAGCCGAGTGCCGCAGGTTCAGGGTTGTCGGTGAGCCAACGCTGTGCGGCATGACGCGTACGTTTACGCGCAGCAGCCTTCGCGATGTCGACAGCGATTCGTGGTGATACAAAGCTCAACACTGCTTCGCGATAACCGCTGGCATCGTCCCAGCGTAGCCAATCGCGTTTGGTGAAGCCCGGCAACACCGCAAGGCCGTGCAGCGCCACCCATTGCAACGGGCTTTGCGACAAATATCCGTGACCTTGGTTCCATAGCGCGATGCCGTCGGCCGCAGGCACGCGCGCCAAGTCACGTTTTTGGTAGTCCCACACAAAATCGACATACGAGAGTTTTTCAGCTGTAGCAGCTTGCCGCCACACGGCGAGTTCTTCGTCGGTTAGATCACGAACCTGATAGCCTTGTCGGGTTCGATCAAAAGGCGGGACAACCCCGGGCAACTGCACTCGCTCGTCGTCGCTAAGCAACGTCAAAACGAGCGGCGCCCCCAGTTGCGTGGGCGCTTGGCGCCAGGTGCGATCGCGCAGCAACGCTGGCACGTCGGCCGCGGTCGCAAGGGTGGCGTCGGGCGCGCGCGGGGCGCGATTGCCACCGCTCAACACGCGTTCGATCGACGCTGACCGCTTGCCACTTTTGCCTTCGAGCGCGGTGCTAAGTTCCGGTGCTTCGCGAAAGTAGGCCAGCACCACAGGTGCAAGCACCGCGTTGGTTGCATAAGGCGCCAGCACCGCGGCCGCCGTCGGTGTGCGCCAAAACGCGATCGCTTCGGCGATCAAGCGAGGTGGCGTTTTGAGCAATGGGCCGTGTTTGGGCTTCACCAACAACGCGGTGAGTTGTGCGGCTAGCAGCGGCAGCAACTCGGCTTCGGGGATGACATGGGCGAGGTCCAAGGCATAGTCGGCAAGCTGATACGGCCGCGCGCCGCGATCCAGAATGGCTTGCACAGCGGCACCGCAGGTAACAGAACCCAGCAACAACGTGTGCTCAGTGCGCTGCCAAGGTTTGCGCGCTGCTTGCGCATTAACATCCATCGGCGCGAGCGCCAGTTGATTCGCCCATGCTTCGTCGGGAAACAGATAGCCCAACAAGATCTGTTTTTGTTCGCTAAGGCTTGGCCAACGTTCCGTTGCGGCCGCGACGGCCGCGCCGTATGCCTCATCGCTAGCGCTGCAAATCGCATGGCGAACCGGCAACCACAGCACCTCACCACCGAGGCTCGGCTCGTTGGCGTGGCTCGCCACAAACGCCGATACGGTGTAGTTACCGTCGGAAGCGATGGTGAAATCGCAGGCCCGCAAGGCGACCTGCATTAGATCACTTGCGCTACGCACCATGGCGATAGCGTCAAATAACGAAATCTTATCGACGCGCGAGGCCATCAACCGCGCTGCAGCTAACGTATCAATGCTTGCGACGCGTAGCGCTTCTGGTGTCGGTGCAAGCAACAACTGGTGGGCAGCCAAGCGCAACGGTTGCAATTCCGGCTCAGTCGCGGAGTTCGCGCCTGCTTCGAAAATCTTCGCGTTAGTGGTGTTGCCGAACTTCTTTGCTGCAACGTATTTGCGTGCAAAGTTCTGCCAAGCTTTGGCCACCGGCCCTGGCTTTCGCGCCACTGCAGTACCAGGCAGACTGCGCCGCGGCCGCACCTTGAATGCTTGTTCTTCAGCTGCCATGGTTTGGTTTACTGTGGCAACACCGCAAAAGTGCCGGCAAGCGTCACACCGAGACGCGCATCAGGCATGCCGGCGCATTTCTTCACCAACGTCAACTTGCTATCCAACGTCAACGCAAAGCCAGTTTTGCCGGCGCCGTTTTCGCACATGCCACTCGTGCGTGCCGTGCCGGTTGCGTCGACCGGCCGCGCTACGGTGTACGTGCAACCACCAGCTTGCGCCATAACATCAATCACTTGAAAGTCTGCACCGAGATTCAGCGTGCCGCTTTGGAGCTTATCGGGGCGCGGCACACAAAACACGACGGGTGCCGCTGAACCCTCTTGGGTTCCAGCAATGGTTAGGCTGATCACACCTGTTGGCGCGGCCGGGTCGGGACAGTCGTTGTTGGCGCCGGCCGTTATGGTGTCATAGGCGACGGTCAACGAGTTGTCGTCGCCTATGACACCATAACGGCCGGCGCCAACA
>JAKQOD010000020.1 GCA_029565465.1 Deltaproteobacteria bacterium | reverse complement strand
GCACTGACGACGGCATCCAGCTTCACTTGCACGGCCGCGATGAACGCATCATCTACGTGGTCGCCGGCGTGAATAACGTGGGTAGCAATCACGATTCGATTGTTGGTGCGCGTTGCGAGGCCCAACGCAACTTGCAACGTGGTGTAATCGGCTTGGCTGCCGTCGAGAGGAATGCCGCAAACGATCGTCATAGCTTACAGCTCCGGCAAATAGGCAATGCGACGAATCAAATCCAGCAACCGTTGCCGCGTTTGATCGTCGAGAGGTGAAAAGCGAATGCCCATCCCGGGATGGGTATTGTTGACGTCGTCGGGACGAAACGCGTTGGTCCAAATCACTTCACCTTCAACTTCGATGGGCGAAAGGTCAACGATCGCACCAGACGGGCGATGCGCCGGGGTATTGGTATTGCTGGCGGGCCAATCGTCATCGTGGTCATCGTCATCGAGAGGTACGGCGACCAAAGGTGCACTGACTGCACGCCGGCGCACCGCCGGTTGTGGGGCAGGCGGCGCAAAACGGAGATTTAACCTAGTGCCAGGGGCATGCGGCGTTGTGGTGCGAACAAAGATGCCTGTCGCACTGATGTCGGAAATATAGGCGAAAAGATAGTTATCTTCGCATTGGTAATCGACTTCGAGATCCACCAACAAGCGTTGGGCACGCCGGCGCTCCGCGCCAACGACTTCGGTCGCTTCGGTAGCAGGCTCAACCATGGCCGCGGCACGCTTGTGGGTCCCCATCGTGGACGGTCATAGCGCTTGGGGCACGGCGGGTCAATCGTTGGATCGCGAAGGTGTTGGTGGCCATGTCGATCCGTTGCGTGCGAATCGCGGTAATGTGGCAGCAACTCTAGGAGGACCAGATGGGTTTAGCAGAACGTCGCGCCACGAAAGAATTTCAAGATACCTTGTTTCCCGCACTCAAAGCTGCCGTGGAGGCCGCGGCGGGCTTTCCGGTTACGCTGAACATCAATTGGGAGCAGCTCGCGAAAGAAGACGCGAGTCACGGTTACGCCGAAGCATGGCCCAAGATCTACTTTCAAACCGCAATCGACGCCTTCAAATCGATCACGCGTGATCAGATGGGCAAAGACGCCCTCAAAGCTGGGCTGAAATCGGTCGTGTTCCAAAATACTGGCGGATTTTCGTCATCGACGTCGTCGCTTTCGTTCGTCGATGGCGTCTTTACCGTCGATCACGACCCATGGAGCAACGTCGACAACATTCAAGATCGCGTCGATACTGCCATCGCGCTACTCGAAAAGGCGCTGTAGCTAATGGCTGGCGCGGATTTGTTGGTAGGGCTGTCGGCGATGTCACCGCGCCGGATGTTAGATGAATTGGTCGTCCGTTCGTTGCGACAACGTAGCCGTGGCGAAACCGGTATCGAAGTAACGTTGCTGCTTGCCAATGGGCACCCCATCGTCGGCGTATTGTTAAGCGTCGCCGATGGTACGGCGTTGTTGCATACCGGTGGTCGTGCCGAAACGCCAACCGTGGCACACGTTCGCATCGACAGCATCGCGGCGGTTTGCACCACGCTGCAGCCGGCGCCAGAAGTGAAACGAGTTGTGCCAGGCAAGCTCGAATTGGCGCGCGGGTGGGCAACGGCAGTGGCGCCGTTGACCGTGGTAGCGCCTGCGTTGTCGGTCTCGGTCCGTGCCGACTCCGACGACGATCGCGCCGCCGCTGGCGAGCACCTTGGGGCGTTGGAAATCGTGCTGCGTGAGTTGGCTGCGGATCCAATGGGCCGCGAAGCTTGCGCGGCGCTGAGCGGTATCGAACTGTCGGTGGCTGATGCTGGCAACATCGTGCGTACCGATGGCGTGTTGGTGATCGAGGTGCCGCGCAGCGTGGAGCATGGTTGGTCGACCGCGAAACTGCGTACGGCACTCGAAGCTGCGCTGTAGCTACGCCTTAGTCCAGTTTAAGCTTGAGCAAGCGGACGCGGTCTGCATTGTCGCGGCTGTCGGCTGGCGCATTCGACACCGGCATGTTGCGCCAATTTGGATTTGAGCCGGTGAAAAAGCCGACCCATACATCATACAGGCCTGACGGAAAGGTTGCGCCGCCAGCTTCGACGGTAAAGGTGTCAGCGATGTAGTCACCCACTTTCCAGTAGGATGTCGCGCAGCGGTCGTTGATCGGTGGGTGGTCACCGTTGAAGCGCAGGCCAGACCCGTCAACGTGGAAAAATACTTTATACGCACCCGGAATCGGCTGCAGTACTTTATAGAACAGCGTGACTTTGAAACTGGAGCCACGGCTCACCACTGCGGGCATGTTCCAACCGATTATTTCGATCCGATTGTCGTAAACGATCTTGCCAGCTGGACGATTGGTGATGTCGGTTGGCTCGGTGCGCCGGACCGCGGTGACGAGTGGGTTGTGATCGGAAGCGCCGGCAACGCTGTTCGACACCAAGAGCGAACGCGCGTTGGAATCATCAAGTACGAAGTACGACCGACCGTTGGCTTCCCGGTGCATCGCGCATAGTTCTGGACCTGGCACCAACGCGAAGGCTCGGGTCTTGGTATCGGCGAATTCGCTAAACAGCTTGTCGTAGCTCGGAATGCGTGACGCTGGGCCATCGGCGTAATAGCGCGGTGCGTTGCCAACATCGCCCATGAGGAACAAGCGGTCACCTGCCGTGCGCAGGTCGCGGTAGGTAGCAAATATCGGCTTCGACGACAGGTTATTCGACAACGAACGATGCCAGCCGAAGCTCCAGAACAACGCCATTGGCAGCGTCATAATGATGGAAAATGCCAAAGCCTTGTCAGCCCGTGACCGCCGTTTCGCTGCAGTGGCACCGGTGCCGGCAACGTACGACCACATTGCGAAGGCAAAACCAGCGGCAATCAGGCCACCGAGCACCAAAATCCAAATGCGTGTTGGCACACCCATGAACTTCGCCATCACTGGATATTTGATGGCGTCATTGCCGACGAGCAGAGAGGCAATACGCTGCGGAAATTGTTGCAGGTCTTTGCCCAGCACAATGATTCCGAGCGCAACAAAGAGGCCAATTTGCAGGTTGGCGGGCGCCATTTTGTCGATGGCGTTGTCGTCATTGCTGGTCGCTACTGGAATGTCGCTTTCGTCGTTGCGATCATCGGCCACGGCAGCATCAGTCGGCGCGACTTGCGCGGCGCGGCGTGATTCGAGCAATGCATCCAGCCACACGCCAACAACCACGGCGAGCGCAGGGAAGCCAGCCCAAATTGTGAGGCCAACTTTGCGCTGGAAGGCTTCGGTGGCGATCCACGCGCCTGCGCCCCACGCTAGCGCCAGTGCGGCAGCGCGCCTGCGGCCTGGTCGCAGCGATGCCAATAAGCTAGCCACGGCAAGCGGCGCCAAGATGCCCCACGGGTAGGTGCCAAAAGCAATTTGTTCAATGCTGCTTTCGTACGTAATGCGAAGATTGTCATCAGGCGGCCATACCGCGCCTAGTGCCGACGAATAACATCCCGACGGCACAATGCTTTTGCCAAGCAGTTCGCGGCCGCCGGTGATGGGGGCTTTGAGGCTGTACATCTGCTTGGTCAAAATGTAGAGCAAGCCCAGGGTTGCAAGCGCCGCAACCAAACCCATCCAAGCACCAACAGGCAACGGTTGGGCGGAGCGTTCTTGACTGCGTT
>JAKQOD010000960.1 GCA_029565465.1 Deltaproteobacteria bacterium | reverse complement strand
GATCATCGCGCGCAGTTCGGAATTGCTTGCAGCGTTTGACCGTGGCGATGCGGCGGCAGTTGAGCAGGCACTGGCATCAACGTTTTGGCACTTCGAAGGTGGCAAACCTGTCGATCGTGCCGCCACGCTGACGCAACTTCGTCAACGCAAACCTGGCGCACCGTTGTTTGCGAAGCGCACATGGGATGTCACCTTCGTTCGGAAGGCGCAGAACGAAGCCACGTTCATAGGCAAAGCCCTCGAGATCCAAGGTGGCAACGATGTGAAAGGTGGTTATCACTACGTGGGCTGGTACCTGATGCATTGGGTGCATGGCGCCCAAGGCTGGCAGCTTGACCTTTGGACCTGGCAGCGTGCGGGGCAACAGTCGGAGCGTGATACGTGGAATGAGATCTATCGCAATGGGGTCGGTTTTAGTCAACAGCCCAACCGGTTGCTGGTGCAGACCGTCGCCGGACGTAAACCTGGCACCGCGTTGGATCTCGCGATGGGGCAGGGCCGCAACGCGCTGTATTTAGCGAGCCAAGGCTGGACCGTCACCGGCGTAGATATCGCCGATGAAGGTTTGCAACTTGCGCGCACCACTGCAGCGCAGCGCGGCTTGCGCTTGGAAGCGCTCAACGTTGATATCGATCAATACGATTTCGGTACGCAACGGTGGGACTTAGTGACGATGATCTACGCTACCGAAAAGCGGGCGTGGTTGGAAAAAATCAAGCCGAGCCTTAAGCCAGGCGGCCTCGTGGTGGTTGAATATTTCGCTCGCGAACCAGACTCCGACGAAGGCTTCGCAGCTGGTGAGCTAGCCGCGCTATTTGGCAATGGATTTGAAATTATCCACGACCAAGTGGTCGAAGATGCACCCGACTGGGCAATGGATCGTGCTCGCCTGGTCCGTTTCGTAGCACGCAAAATGCCGTAAGTTTTTTTCGTATTCTGGCAGCGCGACCTGCGCAAGCGCAGTGCCTTCGTCTATCCTGGTTGTCATGGCAAAACCACAAGCGGCGCTAGCCGCAATGATCGTGTCGGCAACGCCGTTAGGCATTGGCTCCAATGCGCTTGCTGGTGGCACTGCCGCTGCGCCTCCAGCGGCGTCGGCCTGCATTCCTCGCGATGCTGCCTTCAATGTTGCCAAGCTCGACGGTGCACTGACGTTGTGCACAATTGAAAAGGCCTGCTGGCGCGTTGATGTGGCGGCAGATAAGTGGCAGCCCAGCCCAACCACCTTGCCCGACCCCGAGCCCGCCGTGGATGCCGTCGAAGTGACGGCCCAAGGCTTCAAGATTTGTAATCCGGCAACCAAGGCCTGCGAAACCATCGCTTTGCCTAAGGTTGAGACCGACGATCTGGGCAGTACGCGCGCGGTGGTTAACGAAGATCAATCGTTGCTCGCGGTGTTTACCGGCCAAGAGGCGTTGCGCGTGTTTGACCTTAAAACTCGCAAGCAGCTCTACACCGTCAAGCCGACCAAGTCCGCGATGAACTTCATCGGCGCCGCACGGTTCATCGGGCCAGCGTTATATGTGATGAGCTCACATTCGCCGGTGAGCTCGTCGGGAAAGCTGGTCAACGCGCGCACCGGCAAATTGATCACGGATATCGGCAAAAAGGGCGGACCTGTCGACGAGCTGATGCCGCTGGCGCTTGGCGGCGATCGTTATGCGTTTGCAACCTGGATGCTTGATAAGCTGTTGATCATCAACGTCAAGACCGGCAAGGTGCTCAAGAAAGTCGCGCTCGGTGGCAATCCCAAAATGCCGCTCGAAGGCCTGACGCTGTTGGCGCTCACGCCTGACAATAAGATTGTTGCGGTTGCCGACAGCATCGGGATTGCGCTAGTGCAGGTCATCGACCCGGTGACCGGCGCGCGCACGGTGCTCAAAGCGCCCGGCTGCTAGCGTACCGGCAGCCAGCAACTGCTGCCTTGGCCGGGGCTTTCTTCGACGGTGGTTTCGATCGCTGTAACATGTGGTGCTGCTAGCACTGCTGCCAAACGGATGCGCAGCCGTTCGCAGATGTGGGCCGCGAGCGGTTCGACCGCGATGTTGTCGACTGGCAGTTCAAGTACATCGGCGCGTGGCAAAATGTAGCGTTGGCCGCATAGCCGAAATCCATATTCGTCGTCGGCGATGCCAGTAGCCGCGCCTGCGGCGAGCCGTTCAAAGTGTGGATTCTTAGTCGCGACAAAAACGCGCTCTTTCCATTCAGCACACAGCTCGGCTAGCTGCGTTTTGACGGGGGCGAACGCAATCATGTTGGCGAAACTGATGTCGGTCAATTCTAACGACACTGCAACCGTATAATTGTGGCCATGCAGGCGTTCTTTTTTGCCGTCGGGAAACACGGTCATGTGCGCGCACGAAAATTTGTACTGTTCACGCGCAACGCTTAAACGATATCGAGGTGACACGCAGCCAGTGTAGCCTAGTCGTCGAGCGGCCGCACCACGTAGTCGAGCGCTTCATCCATCGTGTCGAAGGCGCGCATGTTGGCGCGCGAAAACAAACAATACGCTTGGAATAGCGACTTTTTGATGCCCGAGATACCGGTGATCGCACTACGCAACGACTTTGGCGTGAACAGCTCTTTGCCAAGCTGGTAGGAGCGGCGCGCGAATGCAAAGTCCGCCGGCACGCCACGCACGTCGGAAACGGAATTGGCTTTGCCGTCGTAGGCGCGGACAAAGTCCGCGGTTTCTTCTAGCGCCGCCATGCGTTCGGCCGCCGTGGTCGTCTTGGTGTAGTCGATGACAAACACGTCGACGCCGCGATGCACGACGCGGCGCACGATACCGTTGGGGCTTTGGTCGGGTGTTTTAATTGGCGAGTCCACGTTCGTCGTTTCGCTAAGTTCGGCCATTGTATCACATCAATCGCTGCCGTCACCCCAGCCATGCCGCAGCCAGAAAGAGCAGGGTAACCAGACCAACCAAGAACGTTGCCACAGTTTTCGAATCGTCCTGCATGAACCGGGTCAATTCGCGCAGCTCGCGTTTTCGCCGAGAAATCCAGCCGCGTGTGGTTAACGACAACCCAGCAGGTAGCTCGCTTGCAGTTCCGACGATCGGTACCGGCCGAGCCGCCAACACCGGGGGCCGGATTACACCACGGACAACGCCACGCGCCTGCGTCGTCGACCCGCGTCGCGCAGTCGCAAGTGCCGCAACGCGGGACACGCAGGCTGTCATCGATGGTGTCGTGCACCAAGAACGCACCGCATGCACAGGTGGCGTTGCGGTACGCGGATTGCTCCGGCGGTCCGCTACGTCCACAATTGCTACACGTGCTAGGCATGCATGCCACTGTGCGGCGGGGCGGCAAACTGTCAACGGCAAATCGGACAAGGCGTGTCCGATTTAGGCCTGCCTATGGTCAATCTTTGATCAAAAGTCCGACCACCGCGGCCACAACTTCTCCTGCCACGCCAAGCACGTCGAGTGTGTCGTCGCCGAAATCCAATGCGTCGGAATTTTCTGCGCTTCCCACGATAGGGACCGGCCGTCCCATCGCCTTCGCCGGCGGATTACACCACGGACACGCGAATGCCGCATTGCCGCTTTGGTCCCGTGCGACTGCCGTCATCACACAATCACACGTGCCACAGCGTGGCGCCCGCTGTTGCAATGCCTGCTGTGCATCGCTGAGTACAACGGCGCCACACGCACACGTGGCATCGCGATACGCCGCTGGTTCAGTTGGTACGCGCTTGCCACAGTGAGTGCACGTGTTCGCCATAACGCAAAACCTAGCACTCGATTTGTGTGGGTCAACGTTATTGCGTTTGACGCGCCACACAGCGCGTTTCGCGCTACCGGCGCCGGCCGCTGCGTGCGCCAAAGCCATCAAGCAAATCAGTAACTTCAGTTGCGCACCATTTCCGATTGCGGCGCCCGGTGCTGAGTTGAACGACAATACCGCAGGCTTCGAGCTGCGTTAGCGCTGTGTTGACGTTTGGCGCAGCGACGCCAAGCGCGCGTTGTGCAAACGCCGAGTCGACCACCGGGTGGCGCAACAACAAATCGGCGAGTGCGTGGGTGGCCGAGCCACGGCGCGTTGGAATTTTGCTGGCCCACGCTGTGCGTAGCTTGCGCAGATCGGCGACTAGCTGGCGGCCGTTGTGTGCGGCATATAACGCTGCATCGGCAACTTGTTGCACCAGTGGCTTGGCATCGCCGTCGCGAAATGCTGTGAGTGCGTCGAAATAGCCTTTGGTATTCGTCAGCAAACCGGCGGAGACTGGCACGGTCACATGCTGAGTGACGCCTTTGTTGCGCAGTAAACAATGCATCAACGCTCGCCCGGTGCGGCCGTTGCCGTCGACAAACGGGTGAATCGTTTCAAATTGCGCGTGTGCAATGGTGGCTTGCAGCAGCGGCGGTACATCGTCGCGCCGCATAAACGCTACCAAGTCGCGCATCGCTGCGCCGATCCGGCGTGGCTGTGGCGGCACAAACACTGCTTCGTGCTGTCCAAATGCAGTGCCACCAATCATGGAGCGAACCAGCGAACGCTGGGGAGCGGGGCCGATCCAGACTTGGGCATCCCGATAGCGCCCCGCCCAGAGCGGTGCGCTAGTTTGCAACAACGTCCGATGCATCGCTTGCAGCGTAGCTTCGGTCATCTGGTCGGCGAGCGCGACTGCTGCTTGCATGGCGGACGTGTTCGCTACCACCAAGCTGGCATTGCCGCGCTCGGTTTCGCCAACTTCCGCAAGCGCAATCGCTTTTGCGGATGCCGTGATGTTTTCAATTTGCGACGATGCTGCAGACTCGGTACGCAGCAACATGGATTCGAAGGGCGCGAGTTCACCACCCATTTCGCCGTCGAGGCGAGCGATTGCGGTGGTGGCTTCGTCCAACGCTGTGAGCAACCCGCTAGGCACGCCGAAGTTGCGTAAGCCTCGCACTCGCTGTGGCACTGCCGCACGGTACGTCGCCGCGTACAAATGCCGCTTGCTGCGCGGCGGTTCGGCCTGCGACGACCAAGGCAGCGTCTCGTAACGCAGCTCAGTTAGCGTGGTTGGGGCCGTTTCTGACACCAGACCATAATAACAGATAACCGATAAATGTAATTAAGGAATCGGTTGATAACGGTTAGCTGGGCGGCCCAGCAACGTTACTACTTGATCAATTCAAACAAGCCGGCAGCGCCTTGGCCGCCGCCGATGCACATCGACACCACGCCGTAACGGCCGCCGCGGCGACGCAGTTCGTGCAGGATGCTTGCAGTGAGCTTGGCGCCGGTGCAACCGAGTGGATGGCCCAGTGCGATTGCGCCACCGTTGACGTTGATCTTGTCGTCGGGAATGCCGAGCTCTTTTTGGCAATACACCGACTGCGAAGCAAACGCTTCGTTGATTTCAAACAAGTCGATGTCGCTGACTTTGAGGTTGGCTTTGGCAAGCAACTTTTGGATTGCTGGCAGTGGGCCAATGCCCATGATTTCTGGGTCGACACCAACGGTGACGTAGCCACGCAAGTAGCCGAGGCCTTTGATGCCAAGCTCTTTGGCTTTGGCGCCACTCATCACGATGGCTGCTGCTGCGCCGTCGGAAATCGGCGATGCATTGCCTGCAGTGACCGAACCGCCGATGGCGAACGCTGGTGGCAATTTGCCCAAGCCTTCGAGCGTGGTTTCGGCGCGTGGCAATTCGTCGACGGTGAAGTCTTTGAACACGCGTTCGTTGCCGTTGAAGCTAATCGCGCGCACCGGCACGATTTCTTCTTTGAACACGCCTTTTTCAAGCGCAGCTTTCGCCTTCATTTGGCTGTTGTACGCAAACTGATCTTGCGCTTGCCGGCTGATGCCGAAGCGTTTCGCAACGTTTTCTGCCGTGATGCCCATCGGCGTGTTGGCGCCCGGGTTCTTCTCCATCAACTCTGGCGACGCCGAGATGTGGAAACCCGTCATTGGCACGTACGTCATTGATTCAACGCCGCCAGCGATCACCACGTCGGACGTACCGAAGGCGATTTGGCCAGCAGCCGTCGCAATGGCTTGCAAGCCCGACGAGCAGAACCGATTGATGGTTTGGCCTGGCACGTCTTGGCCCAAGTCCGCCAACAAGGCGATCAAGCGCGCTACGTTGAGGCCTTGTTCGCCTTCGGGCATCGCGCAGCCAAGCACCACGTCGTCGATCATCGACGCTTTGACCTTGGGATTACGGGCCATCAGGCCACGGATAACATCGGCGGCCAATTCGTCAGGGCGCTTGGTCGACAGCGACCCTTTGTGGCCACGACCTACGGCACTACGAACGGCGTCGGCAATAATGATGTCTTGCATAGATTCTCCTAAAACTCTGCGATTACAGAGCGTGATTGAAACGTAAAAGGTTCGAACGGCTACACGAGGCGCGGGGCAAAGAGACTGCGCTCCGCTGCAACGTGCGCGCTTGGGCAAACCATGCGAGGCGCCCGGATAACAAGGCGCAGCGAGAACCGGACCGCAGCGTACTCATGTACGTGAGGACCGGAAGCGCAGCTGCAACGAAGTTAGCCGGGATGGATCGCATGGTCTGGTTCGGGGAGCGGGTTAGTTGCGGAGCGGTTTGTTGTTCATCAGCATAAACTGCATCCGCGCAATCGACTTCTCTTCGCCGCACAGCGAGACGAAGGCTTCGCGTTCCAGTTCGAGGATCTCGTCTTCACTAACCTCATGCGTCGACCCCGACGAGCCGCCGCACAACACCACTGCCAGCTTGTTGGCGATCTTGGCATCGTGTTCCGATGCGTA
>JAKQOD010000955.1 GCA_029565465.1 Deltaproteobacteria bacterium | reverse complement strand
GTAGTGCAACAGCGCAGCACGGCAGGGCTTGCTACCGAACTCGATGTCGCCAAAGCACGCGCTTCGGTTGCACGTGCCAACCGTGCACTTGCGCAAGCGGCCTTGATCAGCAATCAAGCGACGCGGCAACTACGAACGCTTACTGGTAGTGACGTCGCTGGCCCAGCGCCGACGTTGGCAGCAGCAACAGCCACCGCTGTGGCAAAAGATCCCAACGAGGTCAAAGCATTACTGGCCCGCGCTGTCAACGTACCTGAGTTGACCGCAGCACGCAGCGAACGCAGCGTGCAAGATGCCGTGGTCGCAGCCAACCAAGCGACCTATGTTCCGACGGTGAACGCATTTGCACGCGAACGCATCACCAATGCGGCAGGGTTCGGCAGCTCAAGCCAATGGGCGGTCGGGGTGGCACTCACGTGGCACTTTGACCTCAGCACCGTAGCGAACGTTAAACTGGCGCAAGCTAATGCAAGCGCCGCTTCCGTGCGTGAACAAGTAGCGCTGCAGCAAGCCCAAGATCGAGTTATCGATGCGTATCAACAAACCATCGACAATGAAGCCGCGGTTGCGGCTGCCATTGCAGAAGCGGAAGCCGCGAAGTTGACGACAACGGTAACCGAGAACCGCGCTGCGCAAGGCACGGCAACCCTCATCCAAGTGCTCGACGCCCGCGCCGACGACCTCGACGCGCAAGTTGCGTTGATTCGCGCCCGCGCCAGTTTAGCGGCAGCCCAGGCCTTGCTTGCCCTCGAAGCAGGAATGGCAGTCCCGTGAGCAATGAAGCGCAACTCGACGTCGCCGCGCGCATTGCACAAGTCAAACGCAATCGTTGGGGTCGTCATCGCGCAACGATTGGCCTCGGGCTACGCATGGCGTTACACGCGAAACCCAAGTTTGTAGGCACGGTGCTAGGTGTCATCTTCGCCGTGGTGCTCGCAGCGCAGCAGCTCGGCGTGTTGTTTGGCTTGCTCGACAAAAACACCCAGTTCGTCGACAACTGCACGGCCGAGGTCTGGATCGTGCCGCCTGGCACCACCTATGCCAACCCAGGCCAAAAGATGTCGGTGGCGCTGCTCAACCAAGCGCGGGTAACGCCAGGCGTGGCCCAAGCTTCTGCGCTCATCATGGCCGGCACCACGATTCGCAAGCCGACCGGCGGAGCCGAAGCACTGACCCTCGTGGGCGTCGACCTCGATACCATGTTGGGCGGGCCTTACAACATCGTCGTGGGAGACACCAACATCTTGCGGCAAGCGGACACCCTCTTTTTCGAGGACGCGGTGCGCGACAAGCTAGGTGGCCTCAACATCGGCTCGGTGCGCGAAGTTGGCGGTTATCAAGTCAAAGTCGGAGGCTTTACCTGGGGCTTGTTGCCGTTCGGACCACCGTTTACGTTTGCCAATCTCGATCTTGCACGCACGTTGGCCAACATCCCCAACGACCAGCTCAACTTCGTGTTGATCAAAGTCGCGTCGGGCTACACTCCGGAGCAAGTGGCGGCAACCCTGCGCAGCCGTATCGACACCGCCGATGTCATCACCAAGACTGCGTTTCACAAAAAAATTGTTTCGACCCTGCTCAAAGATCAACTTGGCATTTCGTTCGGCACATCAACCGCGTTCGGGCTCATCATCGGCTTCATCATCGTGATGTTGTCGATGTATTCGTCGGTCATCGATAATCTGCGCGAGTTTGGCACCCTCAAAGCAGTGGGCCTCACCAACTGGGACCTGATGCGCATGCTTGCTGTGCAATCGGTCATGTACGCCTTGGTTGGTTCTTTGGTGGGACTCGGACTGGTATCGTTGATGGCGCAAG
>JAKQOD010000946.1 GCA_029565465.1 Deltaproteobacteria bacterium | reverse complement strand
GCGCTTCCGGTCCTCACGTACAGGAGTACGCTCCGGTCCGGTTCTCGCTCCGCCTTGCCATCCGCGCGCCTCGCCCGTCGGCGGGGACGCGTGATTGTGCCCGTGATCGTGATCATGATCATGATCGTGTCCGTGATCGTGTCCGTGGTCGTGTCCGTGATCGTGTCCGTGATCGTGTCCGTGGCCGTGATCGTGATCGTGTCCGTGATCGTGGCCGTGATCGTGTCCGTGTCCTTCGCTCGCGGCGGACTGGCCGGGCGCAGCATCTGTCGGACGACGACTCATATCCACAAGGTACTACGGTCGCCGGTCACTGGCCAACGCGTTGCCACTGCTCTAGCACATTACTCGCCGAGGGCTGCCAGGTGCATGGTTGCTGCATCGTGGCAGGCACCGGCAGCGGCCCACGCTCGACGTCGAGTGTTTGTTCGTGACAGCTCACAATCCGTAACGGCACAACCGCTTCGCACTGCTGGTCGCGTTGCACATAGCGTCGATGCATGCGGCCGAGCAGCACGTTGTTGTTGCGCATCAGTTCAAACCAACGCGGTGCTGCAATCACACCGTCGTTGCTGCGCAAATCCGGCGTCATAGGATAGCCCTCGATGCGCGTTGCTGCGTCACGCAGAAACCACCGGCCGGGCTCGTTGGGCAGTTGCCATTGCCCAGTAAGATCGTCGCCACAATCGCGCAAGGGGGGCAGGTTGCGACAACCGCTAAGAGTGCTGGTCGAGGCGCTTAGGACTGCAGCGCTGATGGCAAGCGCTGCAACGTTCACACGCCAGCCTGCGCCTTGAGTGCTTCGGCTTGGGCGTGCGCGCCCAGCGCGTCGACGATTTCGCCAAGTAAGCCATCCATGATGCCTGGCAAGTTGTGCTTGGTGAGGCCGATGCGGTGATCGGTGACCCGATCTTGCGGATAGTTGTAGGTGCGGATTTTTTCCGACCGGTCACCCGAGCCAACTTGTTGTTTGCGCGACGAAGCTTCCGCGGCGGCTTGTTTGGCCAGTTCGTTTTCCAAGATCCGCGAGCGCAAGACCTTCATGGCTTTGGCGCGGTTCTTAATCTGCGAACGTTCATCTTGGCAGGCCACGATGGTGCCGGTTGGCAAGTGCGTGATGCGCACTGCCGAGTCGGTGGTGTTAACGTGCTGCCCACCAGCGCCGCTCGACCGATAGGTATCGATCTGCAAGTCTTTTTCGTCGATCTTGACGTCGACTTCTTCGGCTTCTGGCAACACAGCAACGGTTGCTGCTGAGGTGTGAATCCGGCCTTGGGTTTCCGTCGCTGGCACGCGTTGCACGCGATGCGCGCCCGATTCAAACTTGAGCTTCGAAAACACATCTTTGCCTTCAACCAGCAAGATGATTTCTTTGAAGCCGCCAGCGGTGCCTTCTGACATGCTCAGCATTTCGCACTTCCAGCCTTGGCGTTCGCCATAGCGGAGGTACATGCGATACAAGTCGCCAGCAAAAATCGCCGCTTCGTCGCCGCCAGTGCCAGCGCGAATTTCCAAGATGGCGTTTTTGCCATCGCTTGGATCTTTGGGCAGCAGCAACAGCTTGATCTCGTGCTGCAGGTTTGGAATCTGCGCTTCGAGTTCACCGGCTTCGGCCCGCGCCATTTCGCGCATATCGGGGTCGGTCTCAGTGGCGATCAGCTGCTTGGCTTGCGCAAGATCGTCGCAAACCTTGCGGTAGTTAGACCACGCTGCCACCAACGGGCCAAGGTCGGAGTGCTCACGCGAAAGGCGCAAGAACTCAGCCCGCTTGTTGATGACATCGGGTTGGCCCAGCAGCGCCGATACTTCTTCGTAGCGGCGCGCCAGAGTGCTCATCTTGTCGAAAAAGCTAGGTGCGTCGAACATACCGGCAACTGACCATTCTATTTACAGGCGTAAAAACAGGGAAACCGCGCAGCCATTGGCAATGCGCGGTCGGTGGGATCAAACCAAAACCGCGAAGACAGCAAATGCTGTCGCGCGGGCAGGCTAGGCTTTTTTGGCGTAGCGTTTGTTGAACCGGTCGATACGGCCAGCGCTGTCGAGCAGCTTTTGCTTGCCGGTAAAGAACGGATGACACTGCGAGCAGATGTCGACGCCGAAGTCACCACGGGTAGAAAACGTGGAGTGAACGGTGCCGCAGGCGCAGGAAACTTTTGCTGGTTGGTAGTGTGGGTGTGCTGTCGTTTCTTTCATAACGCCTCGTTTCCGGCTAGGCCGGGGCTCGGGTTGCCACCGTACAAATGTCGGTGGGGCCCGTAGATATATGGATCGTTGGCAGCAATTGCAAGCTATCCGACTAGTTACCTAGCCAGTTGGCCGGAGCCTGCTTGGGGCGGCGTCTCCGGGCAGCGTAAGTGATTGAAATCTCGTGGTCGAGTTGCTGTTGCGATCACCTGCCAAGGTGGCACGCCGGATCGCCAGAGCTGGCCGGTTTGGCAGGCTATGGCCGTGATTGGCCGTGCGGTGCCCGCTGCACGCGTCGTGCGCGCCGGTCGTCGTCCACGCATCGCGTGGTCCATTGGTTGCAAAGCTGTCAGCCATGATCCGTTTGCTTACCTCTGTGATGTTGGTAACGATGGTCGCGGCGCTGCTTGCCATGGTTGCCGTGTTGCCTGGTGCGGGTGCGCCCTTGCTGGTTAACCGGCCGCCCGCCACGATTCCGATTTCGCATATCACCACCACCGACGTGGTAGCGCATCGCCTCGCGATCCACACCTTGCTTGGTGTTTCGCCGCACGCTTGGATGCGACGCCTTGATGCTCACACCGAATTGGACGGCGCAGTCATCGAAGTGATGGCCGATGACACAACGCCACACGCGATCTATGTGATTGAAGTTTTGCCCGCGCGTGTCACCCAGTGAAGGTGTTGTCGCGCCTGCTACCCGTTAGCAGCCGAATTGACACCGTAGCGAATGGCCGCATTGACATCGTAAGATCCAGGGGCGGTTGCCGAGGTGACATCCGAAATCGTTGCCTGGCTGATCGTAGCAGGGGCTAAAGCGCGCTACGACGTGAGCGTGGCAAGCGGTGGTTACGACGAGGAAATGGCAAGCAACTACGATGGCAGCGTGGAAAACTGCGATGGCTGCGGCCAACCTAGGCTGCGTGACCGCGGGTGGTGGTGCCGGCCGACGGCTTACGGCGTGTGGCTGTCGCACGGTTCGCGCCAGTGGGGCTGCAACAGGACGCGATTGACGTGGGCGAGTTCGACGGTGCGTGCTTGCGCGCGCACGGCTTCGAGCAGCGCGCCGGCCAGGATCCCGACCCTGGCATGTTTATCTGGCCAATTTTATTGAGATTTTGGCCGACGGCGCCGGTGTACGACGCGCGCGGATTGCCGAAGCGCATCGATCTATCGCGCACGGGCAGTACGATTCAGCAAGTTGCGGTGCAGACTCGCAACGTGGCGGGCCTG
>JAKQOD010000938.1 GCA_029565465.1 Deltaproteobacteria bacterium | reverse complement strand
TTCCGGATCCGAAAACCCGCGCGACGCGACGCGCGGCGGAGGTGAATTCGGGGGCGCTGCCCCCGAAGAGGACCCGGGAAGGGGTCCGACCTGCCCACCGCGCTGTCTCCGAAGAGGACCCGGGAAGGGGTCCTCGGGAAGGGGTCCTGCCTGCTCACCGCGGTCGTTCCGGGTCCGAAAATCCGCGCGACGCGACGCGCGGCGGAGGTGAATTCGGGGGCGCTGCCCCCGAAGAGGACCCGGGAAGGGGTCCTACCTGATCGTCGCGTGCCGCAGCACATGAAACAGCGATCGCGAGGTTAGCTCTTCGGGCTGCCCTGCCCCAACGATTGCCACCTGCTCACACGACAGCCCAAGTTTGAGACTGCGAACCACCATTTCCACATTATAGCTGTCGGTACGAGAGCTCATGCCGAGCGCAACCCAGGCCGCAAAGCGAATCGCACGCACCGGGCTCACCGACCGAATGCGCTCGCGGTACACGGTGTCGATGAGACGCGTCATCGCAAACGCACGCAGGCTGCGTCGCGGCGCCGAGGCTTCAACGGCTAACGCGAGCTCCGCGCCACGCTCCACGATGGGCGAAATCAGCGCAGGTACGCTGGCCGCTGCTGTTGCGCACTCGGCGGGCACGAACACCACAACGTCCGGCACTGCGGGTAGCTGCGCAAAATGGGCCTGCGCTCGTGCGCATGCTGCACCGTAGCCGCCGTGTGGCTCGCGCAATACCAACGCGCCGACATCGCGGGCGATTTGGGCGGTCTCGTCGGACGAACCACAATCGACGACGACCACCGACCGCAATTGTTTGTGCGGCAAAGCACGCAGGAGTTGTGGCAACGTCGCTGCAGCGTTGTGGGCCACCACAACCACATCAATGAGCAGTGAACGGCCAGCCATACATGCGACATAGTAGCCGTTTTTGGTGAAGCAGATCTATTTTCGTCGGCTGTTTCCTTCACGCGCAATGTGGTTTACAACCCCGGCCATGGCGCTCACCTACAAGGATTCTGGCGTCGACATCGACGCAGGCAACGCGTTGGTTTCTCGGATCGGACCGCTCGCCAAAGCCACCATGCGGCCTGAGGTGCTTGGCGGCATTGGCGGCTTCGCTGCCCTATGTGCCTTGCCAACCAAATATCGTGAGCCGATTTTGGTCAGCGGCACCGACGGTGTTGGCACTAAGCTAAAGACCGCGCTCGCCACCGGCCGCCATAGCACCATCGGCCAAGACTTGGTCGCCATGTGCGTCAATGACGTGTTGGTAACCGGCGCCGAGCCGCTGTTCTTTCTCGATTATTTCGCCACCGGTGCGCTCGACGTTGAGGTCGCCACCGAGGTCATCCGCGGCATCGCTGATGGTTGCAAATTGGCAGGCTGCGCCTTGGTCGGTGGTGAAACCGCCGAATTGCCCGGCCTCTACCACGGCGGGGATTACGATCTGGCCGGCTTCTGCGTTGGCGTCGTCGAAAAATCGTTAATCCGACCAACCGCCACGTTGGCAGCAGGTGATGTGGTAATTGGCTTGCCGTCGGCTGGTTTACATTCAAACGGCCATTCGCTGGCGCGGCGGGTGGTGCTCGACGTCCTTGGGCTTAGCTTCGACGCAACACCGCCGCAACTGCAAGGTGCAAGCGTTGCCGACGCACTGCTTGCGCCAACAATCATCTACAGCAAAGCTTTTGCAAATCTCGGCGCACTACCGTGGAAAGCAGCTGCCCACATTACGGGTGGCGGCATCATCGAAAACCCGCCGCGTATTTTCCGCGATGAGACCCTCGCCGTGCAGCTCGATCTACATACGTGGGAAGAACCGGGCATCTTCGCCCTCATCCGCAGCGCTGGCGTGGCCGACGCTGAAATGCACCGCACGTTTAATTGTGGTCTTGGCATGATCATTGTGGTTGCCCCCGAACAGGTTGACGTTGCCTTGGCAGCACTCGACGAGTACCAGCCGCGTCGGGTTGGCCAACTGATTCCCCGCGGCGAAGGCCCTGACTGTCAGTTGATTGGAAAACGATAGCGCCATGCGGGTTGGGGTTTTAGTTTCGGGCAACGGCACCAACTTGCAAGCTTTGCTTGATGCCGCTGCACGCAACGAACTCGGGGTCGCGCAGATTGCCGTGGTCATCAGCAATATCCCCAACGTGCCTGCCCTGGCGCGCGCGCAACGTGCCCAGGTACCGCATGCCGTCGTCGCCCATCGCGATTTCGCGAGCCGTGAAGCTTTTGATCGCGCCATGGCTGCCGAGTTGGATGCACATCAAGTAGAAGCGGTTGTGCTAGCGGGGTTCATGCGAATCTTGTCGCCATGGTTCGTCGCGCGTTATCCAGCCCGCATCATCAATACCCACCCTTCTTTGCTGCCAGCGTTTCCAGGCAAAGATGCGCCGGCCCAAGCGCTCGCATACGGCGCCAAGCTTTCGGGCGTATCGGTGCATTTCGTCGATGCGAGCCTCGATGGTGGGCCGCTGATTGCGCAACGTGCAGTGCCCGTCCGAGCCGACGACACGGCGCACTCGCTGCACCTGCGCATTCAACAACAGGAACATGCGCTATTGCCTAGCGTGGTAAAAGCCCTCGCCTCGGGCGCGCTCACGGTTTCGGGCCGCCACGTTTTGGGGCATGATAGCGACGGCCATGCCTAGCGTATCGTACGACGTTGTGGTTTCCGGCGATGACTTAGCAAGCGTCATCACCGCAACCCTTTGCGCGCGACGCGGCTTGCGCACGCTGCTGCTCGCACCCGATGGCGCCACCGGCCACTACAACGTTGGCCCGTTTCGGTTACCGATCGATCCAGTGCTATGGCCCAAGGCCTCTGCGCCGATCAATCGCGTGATGCGCGAACTACGGATAGATCTTGCCGCAAAGCGCAAATTTCGCGAACTAGCAGTACCCGCGCATTTGGTGGCGCCTGACTTTCGGGTTGCGCTTAGCGAAAATCTGCGCACCGAAGTCGCGCGCGAAATCGGCGAGCCCGATGCCGAAGCGCTGCTCACCAGCTGGAACAGTGGCACCAACGCAGCACGCGCGCTTGATGCACTGGTCGGAGACGAACATGGTTTTCCCGGCGGCGGTTTTTTTGAACGGCGCGAAATTGCCAAACTCATTCACGCGGTTGAACGCGACAGCCATGGCTTCTTTGCAACCTGGAGCAAAACAACCGAAGGCCGAGCGCCATGGCTTGCAGCGTTGGCAGCATTGTGGCAACGCCATCCCGATGTCGGCGATGTAATGGCAGCGCGGGCGCTCGATACGTTGGCCACCGGGCTGGTGCCCATGCGGGGCGACGCCGACGCCATGCGCGAGCTTTTGCTTGAACGCTTCACCGGCGCTAACGGAGAAACCCGCGTTGGCCGCGTCACGGACGTTGCGATTTCATGGGGCAAGCTCAACGGCGTGACGCTCAACAATGGCGACCAGATCGGCGCTGGCCAATGGCTGTGTGGCGTAACACCAACTGAGTTAGTGGCTGCTTTGGGCAAAAAAGCGCCGCGCAAACTCGAAGAACTGGCGCTTGCCGCCAACGTGGTTGGATACCGCTACACCCTCAATATCGTCATCGACGAAACCGGTCTTCCCGAAGGCATGGCACCGATTGTCTTGGCCCTGCCCGGCACCGATCAGCCTGGGTATTGGCTGGCCGTTTCCGAGCCAGACGATAAAGGCCGCTGCATGATCAGCGTATCGTCGTCGGTTGCCACGGGTGCCCCGCTGTCGGCCGAAGATCAACGCGAAGAAGCTGGCAGGTTGCGGCGCAAGCTATGGCAGCAACTCGAATTGTTGATGCCATTTTTTGAACGGCACGTGGTGGTGTCACATTCACCACACGACGGTTGGGCCCCCATGTCGACGGGCGCAGCGCCGTTTGATGCACCACGCGGCATGCCGATCGCAATGCGGCCAATTTGGAAAGCCAATCTCGAAGATTCGCTTGGCCTTGGCGCAATGCCTTATGCTACGGGCATCAAGAACATCACGTTTTGCGGTGACCAGATTCTGCCTGCCCTTGGCACCGAAGGTGACTTTGCATCAGCCTGGACCGCAGCCAAGATCGCATGCGCGATCGCTGGCAAAAAGAAAGACTACCTGCGCGACGAAGTTGTCGGCGCAGTCGAACGCTAGCCGTTTTTTGTTAACGCAGCGCTTTGAGCCCATTGCCGATGAGCGCTTGCAATTCGGCCCGCACATCGATCGGGCTCGCAAGCATGCCAATCACGGCTGCAGCGCCCAAGCGCTGACGCCACAGCAACAAGAGCGGCGCTGGCAACGTCAGGCCGCCATGTGCAAGAGCTTGCTGCGTGGTGTCAGCTAGGCGTTTGCCGTAACCCGCATCCCACACGAATCGGGCATTGGTAAAAGGCTCAATCAGCGCACGTTCCCAGTCGCGATGCGCATTGCTAGCCAATGAATTCGCACGCGCCAACAAGCCAGCCGACGCAAGGCCCATGCGAAACCGATCGGATGCGCGTTCGCTGTCGCGATCCATCAAGCCCCACCACAGTTCGCGATCAGCGGCTTGCACCTGCGCGTCGAGCTTGCTGACGCAGCCAAAATCCAGACACCAAACGTGCGCATTGCCATCACCGCCACGTTGATAGTCGAACAAAAAATTGCCTGGATTTGGATCGGCGTTGAGCACTCCATCGCGCAGCGCGGAGCCCCACGTAAAGCGCAACAACGCAGTGGCGGCTTGCCGTCGCACAGTTGCACCTTCGGGTGATCCGTCAGATGCCAGCTCCGCAACGGTTACCCCATTGGCGCGCGTCATCGTCAAGACGCGCTGCGACGACA
>JAKQOD010000926.1 GCA_029565465.1 Deltaproteobacteria bacterium | reverse complement strand
CTCGGGTATCGCGTTCGACAAGCCACCGGCCCCAACATCGTGGATCGACAAAATTGGATTGTCGTTGCCCAGGCCCCAGCAGCGATCGATCACTTCTTGGCAGCGCCGTTCCATCTCGGCGTTGTCGCGTTGCACGGATGCAAAATCGAGCGCTTCGGAGCTGGCACCAGAGGTAACCGACGATGCGGCACCACCGCCTAGGCCGATCAGAAACGCTGGGCCACCGAGTACAACAATGGCCGAGCCTGGCGGAATGCCGAGCTTTTCAACATGGCCGTCGCGGACCGCGCCGATGCCCCCCGCGATCATGATGGGCTTATGAAAGCCACGCGCTAGCCTGCTGCCATCGCTAGCAACTGTTGCCAATTCAAGCGTGCGAAAGTAACCACCGATACAAGGCCGGCCAAATTCGTTATTAAATGCGGCGCTGCCCAACGGCGCTTCGAGCATAATATCGAGCGGCGACGCAATGCGATCGGGCTTACCGATCCACGCATCGGCGGCTGGCTCCCATGGCTCCATGGCTTCGGGTAGGCGCAAGTCTGAAACCGCAAAACCGACGACGCCGGCCTTGGGTTTGCCACCGCGCCCGGTCGCACCTTCGTCGCGGATCTCGCCGCCAGCGCCGGTTGCCGCACCAGCAAACGGACTGATTGCCGTTGGGTGATTGTGGGTTTCGACTTTGGCTAAGATATGGGCTGGTTCAACAAACCCACGATAATGGCCACCAGCGTCGGGGAAGACCCGAGTTGCTGTCGAGCCTGCAATGACGGCGGCGTTATCTTTATACGCCGACAACACGCCGCCGGGATGCAGCGCGTGGGTATTACGAATCATGCCAAACAGCGATGCCGGTTGCGCGGCACCGTCAATGATCCAACGAGCGTTAAAGATCTTGTGCCGACAATGTTCGCTGTTGGCTTGCGCGAACATCATCAACTCGGCATCGGTTGGATCACGTTGCAAAGTGCGATACGCATCGGCCAGGTACACCACTTCGTCTTCGGTGAGCGCCAAGCCTAAACTGTTGTTGGCGTGGCGCAATGCGGCAAGCGCATCGGTACCGAGTGCGACGGTTGCAAGCGGGCGCGCCGCACCATCGACAAATTGGCTCGCGAGCTCGGTTTGCTGCCGAACCACCCGTTGCGTCATACGATCGCACAACACCCGGGCATGCGCAGCGGCCGCGGCCGGTTCGGCACTGGCAAACTGATAACAAAGCACCCGCTCCAAGCGCGTCACCACGCTGAGACCAGCGATAACTAAAATATCTTTGGCTTTGCTGGCCCACGGCGACAACGTACCTTGGCGCGGCGTCACCCACAGCGCATGGTTGGCATCGGTGGCCGTGACCGCCCGTGCCGCGAACAGCTCGGCCAACAGCGTCGCTTGCGCAGCGTCGAGAGCCGCGCCTTCGGTGCCAACTAAATACCACCACTGCGCACCGACTAACGGCGCTGCAACGTCGAGCGCCGTCAGCCGTTTTTGCAAGCGCGCCAACCCTGCCGGCGAAAGCGCCGGCTCGCCCACCAGCACCGTCAGCGTGGTCATATGCGGGCTCCTAACACGGCAGCAATTCGTGCCACTGGATCGCCGAGGGTCGGCACAAACGGCACGCCCATGATCGTTTCGGCGGCATAGATATACAGCTCGGCGGCCTGCAGCCGAACGTCGTCTGGCAACACGGGCGCGGGACCATCGCCGGTCCATTTGGCGGTTTCGCTGAGGTAGCGCCGCACCACTTCTTTGTCGAAACTGCGTGGCTCTTGTCCGGCCGCCAAGCGCATTGCGTAGTCATCGGCAAACCAGTAGCGCGACGAATCGGGCGTATGAATCTCGTCGATCACCACAATTTCACCATCGCGATCGACACCCATTTCATATTTGGTGTCGGCCAAGATGAGGCCGCGGGTTGCCGCATACGCTTGGCCCGCCGCGAACAACCGATGGGCAATCTCGCTGGCACGATCGAACTCCCCGGCATCGACCTGCCCCATCGCTAACAATTCGGCGCGCGATACTGAAATATCGTGGCCACCTTTGGCGGCTTTGGTTGAAGGCGTCAGAATCGGCGTCGGCAATTTTTGATTTTTGTGCATGCCATCCGGCAACACGTGGCCACAAAACAAACGTGCGCCGCGTTCGTAGGCTTTCCAAATCGACGTCGAGGTAACGCCGGTCAGGTACGAGCGCATCACCAATTCGACTGCGAGTGGCCGCACTTCGCGCGCGATCATCACGTTTGGATCCGGCGCGCTGACCATGTGGTTCGGTGCTAACGATGCAGTTTTGTCGAACCAGAATTTGGCCATCTGGTTGAGCACTTGGCCTTTGCTTGGAATGGTGCCAACCACGGCGTCAAAAGCGCTGAGCCGATCGGTCACCACGATGATGCGTTCGCCACGTGCAGCGTCGATAAAACAATCGCGCACCTTGCCGTCGTACCGCGTCACCGGGCCGCGGTCCGCAAATGAATGCCACGGTGTATGATCGAGCGTCGCGGTTAATTGCGCACGCAAAGCTTCGGTGCGTTGTGGATTGCTCATGCCACACCTCCCTGCGCTGGGCCTAGCGCTCGCTCGATCATCATCGGCACATGCCGCAAGT
Organism: Deltaproteobacteria bacterium; assembly: GCA_029565465.1. Lineage (GTDB taxonomy): Bacteria > Myxococcota_A > Polyangia > Haliangiales > Haliangiaceae > JABFXX01. The sequence goes on along the minus strand of JAKQOD010000926.1, from coordinate 15,465 downwards.
GATGCTGCAGATCAAAACAGGCGTCAAGTTCGGCAGCGGTCAAGCGAGCTGCGATGTCAGCATCGGCGCCGAGGCGTGCCCGGAATTCGCCAGGCAACGCTCCAACGTGGCCAACCGCCGCGGCTTGCGCAATCGCCGCCATCGCGCAGCGCTGCACCATTTCATAGGCTTTTTGCCGCGCCAGGCCTTTGCCGACCAGCGCCAGCAACACCGCTTCGGAGAAAAACAAGTCGCCGGTGCGTTCCAGATTTTTTTTCATACGTTCGGCATGCACAACCAAGCCTTTGACGAGGCCAGTCGCACGCACCACCATAAAGTCGGCCAAGATCGTCGCGTCGGGCATCGCAACACGCTCGACTGATGAATGCGAGATATCGCGTTCGTGCCACAACGCTACATTTTCGAAGCCGGCCTGCGCGTACGAGCGCAGCAAGCGCGCCAAGCCGCACAGATTTTCCGACAGAATCGGATTCTTTTTGTGGGGCATCGCCGACGAACCTTTTTGGCCAACGCCAAAACCTTCTTCGGCTTCACCGACTTCGGTACGCTGCCAATGGCGCACGCCGAGCGCGATTTGTTCGATCGCGGTGCCAAGCATGGCAAGCGCCGTAAAAACTTCGGCGTGGCGGTCACGCGCGACGATTTGGGTTGCAACGGTTTCGGGCCGTAGACCAAGCGCGCCCAACGCTGCTGCTTCGAAGCCCGGCTCAAGATTGCCGTAGACACCAACGGCCCCTGCCACTTTACCAACAGCGATAACTTCAAGCGCATGGGCAAGGCGTTCTGCACTGCGCGTAACTTCGGCGTGCCAGCGCGCAAACACCAAGCCCGCAGTGATTGGTTCGGCGTGAATGCCATGCGAGCGCCCGATCGACGGGGTTGCGGCATGTTCACGCGCTCGTGCAGCGAGTGCATCGAGCAGCGTATTCACTTCGGCTTGGATCATGCGAAGTGCCGTGACAGTTTGCAGCGCCAAACATGAATCGAGCACGTCTGATGACGTCATGCCGAGGTGCAACCAACGCGCTGGCTCGCCAGCGAGTTCTTCGACGTGAGTCAAAAATGCGATCACATCGTGGCGCGTCGTCGCTTCAATCTCCAAGATGCGCGCAGCATCGAGTTTGCCGACCGCGCGCTCACGCACCACCGCAGCGGTGCCAACCGGGACGCGGCCAACCTTTTCCATTTCGACGCAGACCGCCAGTTCGATGTCGAGCCAATGCGCGAACCGCGCGGCGTCGGACCAGATGTCAGCGAGCTTCGGGCGACTGTAGCGGGAAATCATGCGAACTCCCAAAGCGAACCGTGGGTGGCTCGCGGGGTCTATGTACGTTGCAAACCGCCGAAGATCAACGCTTGGGACCAAGCAATGTCAGCGCGAATCAGCGGCCGGTCGAACCAAAGCCGCCAGTGCCACGTTCCGTCGCTGAAAGCGCTTCAACTAGTTGAATTTGCGCTTGCGCCACCGGCGCGATCACCATCTGCGCGATGCGCATGCCGCTGCGGATCTCGACCGCTGCATCGCCGTGATTGATCAACAACACGATGATCTCGCCACGATAGTCGGCATCGATCGTACCAGGCGCATTGAGTACGGTTACGCCTGCATCGCGCGCGAAGCCCGAACGCGGCCGAATTTGCGCTTCGAAACCTACCGGCAAAGCCATCGCCAAACCGGTACCAATGCCGGCCCGGCCGCCGGGTGGAATTGAAATAGGCGCTGCAAGATCGGCGGTAAGATCGAGGCCCGCTGCCGCGGCTGTGCCGTACGCGGGCAGCACCGCAGTTGGGCGCAATTTGCTCATGGGTAACAACATGCCCACAGCCTACGTGATGCCTCCGACAATCGATAGGTTTTGCTAGCCACGACGGCCGGTTTTGACGTACATGTTGGCGATGCGCGTTGTTGCAGTATCCCTGACGCTCGGACTTTCGCTCGTCGTGAGCACGCCTCGTGGCCAAGCCGATACCAGCAACAATGTGATCGGTGGCCAAAATGCGCCGGCGGGTAAATATCCCGATATGGCAGGGATTGTTTTCGGTAGCGGTGACCGAGCGGCGGTCGAATGCACGGGCGTCTTGGTCGCGCCAACGGTGGTACTCACAGCCGGTCATTGCAACGACCCAACGCTTAGCGCGGTGATCATCGGCTCACACGATCTTTCAATCGCCAACGCCGGTCAAAAAATCGCGGTGGCCAAACGCCTCGAATACCCCAATTCGCAAGGCAGTTATGACGTAACCGCGCTGGTGCTGGCGGCTCCTGCCACCAATGCGCCGCGCGCGATCGCCAGCGGCTGGGCAAAGTTTGAAATCTTCGACGGGGCCAAAGCGATTTTCGCTGGCTACGGGGCACTCGACAAAAATTCGACAACGTACGTACCGCAGTTACAAGAAGCGACCTCCACCATTACCGACGGCGCTTGTACTCATTCGGCGGGCTGCGTCGCGGCGGCGAAACCAGCTGGCGAGCTCGGCGCAGGCGGCATGGGTATCGACACCTGCCCTGGGGACTCCGGCGGACCGCTGTACATCGATACGCCGTTTGGCATGTTCGTCGCTGGGCTAACCTCCCGTGCATACGACAACGCGATGTTCGATTGTTCCGAAGGTGGCCTCTACGTGCGTCCGGACAAAATCATCGACTGGATTGAAGAAGTCACCCAAGTCAACGTGAGCCGGGGCCCTGCGCCCACAGCCGAAGCGATCAATATTGCTGGCGGCGAAGGTGGCGAAACCCGCGTGGTGATCAACGATCCCAAATCGACCAATCACACGTTCGAAGTGACCCAAGAGCCAACCCGCTCCCGGTATGCCATTTCGCCCGACGGCAGAATTCGGGTTTGCGCCGACGGTGCGGGCGCTGGCACCGACGCGCTCAAGATCAATGTTGTCGACGCCGACCACATCGAACGTTCGTTGCCGGTGACGATCAAGATCAACGTTGCCGCAGGCACTGCAGCCACCGATTGTTCATTGGAGTTTGATGCGAGCAGTGGCTGCGGTTGCCAAAGCGACGGCAACACGGGGCTCGGCTTGTTGGCAAGCGTTGGCGTGCTCGGCTTGTTGGGGCGGCGGCGCCGAGCCTAGCGGATTGGCCGTGCTGCCGTGCCGCAGCCTTGGCGATGATGTACCATCGTGGCCATGAATGAATGGCTGAAGTGTAGTGCGTGCAAACGCGGCATTGGCTTCGCGGCAACCCATTGGGTGTGTTCGGTTTCGACCTGCAACCGCAATCGCACACGGTTGGTGTTTTGTTCGGTGTCGTGCTGGGACAGTCACGTTGCCATGTTGCGCCATCGCGAAGCCTGGGCAGTCGAAGCAACCTCGCCGACGGTGGCAGCGTGGCAAGCGGAATTGGCGAGTGCCGAATCTGCGATACCTGCCACCGCAAGTGCACCGGCTGCGCGGTTAGCTGCCCCGGATGCGCCGGCGAGCGCGCCCGCACCGCGGAGCGGCACCCCGGATTCACCGTCGGGCGGCCCGGCACGCGCGGCCGCCTTGGGCACCACGCCAACCGCCACCACGCCACCAGATGTGCGCCGCCAAGTCATCACCACGGCCAGCGCTGCGGCGCCGTCGGGCCCTGCACTCTCGACCACCTTCGATCGCGACGTCCTCATCGTCGTTTCGAAAATGAAAAAGTACATTAAAGACCGCAGCGGCATGAATTGCAGCGACGGCGTTGCTGACATGTTGTCCGAACACGTGCGCGCACTGTGCGACGACGCCATTCGCATGGCTGGCCAAGACGGCCGCAAAACCGTGCTCGATCGCGACGTGGTGCGGCCGCGGCCACGGTAGCGTTAGCGACCGGCGGACCGTTCGCCGGCTCGCGTGTTCCCCTCCTCTTGCAGCGCGAAATCTTAGATTTTCGGCGGCCAAGATCGTATGTTCAGCGAGTGAAACGACTGCTTACTGCTAGCCTACTTGTTCTTGCTGCGCCACTGCTTGCGTCAGCGCAACCTACGCCGACCAAACCGGTAGCCCCGGCCGCCGCGCCGATGGCGTTGCCACCTGCGGGTTCGCCGGGTACTGACTACGGCGCGCAAGTGCGCACGCTATTTCGCGTCGGCGCCTGCGGCAGCGATGAAGCGTTTGATCCAAAATTCAAAGCCCGCGTGGTGAACGACCACTGTGCTGGCATGAAGCGCAAATACGCTTCGTACAAAAAAGCCTGGAGCGATCAAGCCAAGCCATTCATTGCAGCCTTGCGCCCAGCGGATCTGCCGAAGACCGTGGTGTATCCCTTCGGTGGTGGCGATCTAACCTCGGCGCTGGTGGTATTTCCCGACGCCACCGAAATTACAACGATCTCGCTCGAAGCCCCAGGCGATGTGCGCACGATCGATAACATCAAGCCGGCCCAATTTGCGCGCGACCTCGACACCATCGGTCACGACATCGGCCGCCTATATAATTCGGCGCACAGCACGACCAAGAGCTTGCAGGCTGCGTCGCATTCGATGATCCCTGGCACCTTGATGTTTGCACTCGCGGGCTTAGCAGTGCACGACATGGAACCGGTGTCGTTGCGCTATTTTGATCTCGATGCTGACGGTGGCATTCGCTACCTCAGCGACACCGACCTCAACCAACGCGTCGCCGCTTTCGAAGCGTCGTTGACCAAAGCGCAAAAGAAAAAGCGTGACCGCCACTTCTGGTACGAGCAAGATTCGCCGTTCGACAAAGTCGAAATCACGTTCCGGCCCAAAGGCCAACCGACGGTGGCCCCACGGGTGTTCCGCCACATGGTGATCAACCTCGACGACAACCATACCAACGCCGACCCACGCATCCTTAAACACTTGCGCGCCAAGGGCAAAGTGTCATCGATGACCAAAGCTGCCAGCTTTTTGCTTTGGTATGACGATTTTGCCAACATCCGTAATTACTTGTTGGAAAACATCGTTTGGATGATCACCGACGCGTCCGGCTTGCCGCCAAGCTACGCGAGCAAAGCCGGCTTAACCCAAACTACATATGGAGTGTTTGAAGCGCCCTACTTCGACAAAGACAGCCAAAACGTGAAACGCGAGTTTGTGAAGTTGTGGAAAGACCAACCGAAGCGCGAATTGCCATTCCGATTTGGCTATCCTGATCTGCGCAAGAACAACCACTTGATGGTCACCGAACGCAAACGATGAAACGTTGGCCACACTACGTGACGCGGGCCTGCGCCGTGGGATTAGTGGCCGGCAGTCTGGCGTTGGCGATTCATTTTGCCTCAGCGCAACGCAGCGTGACGGCTACCGTCGCTGCTGGTGGCAGCGACGGCGGATCAGCGGTGCTATTGTCGCCTGAACAACAAGCCATCACCGACGCGGTGGCGGCTGGTACCTACTGGCGTGTCGATGGCCCGCGTGGGCCCATTCACGTTTGGCGCCCTGCTGGCTATCACGCCGATGGCGCGGCAACGTTTTTATATTGTCATGGCTATTACGTCGACGCTGATACCGCGTGGCTCAAATACCAACTGCCCGAACAATTTGCGATGTCAGGAGCCAACGCGTTGTTCATCGTGCCTGAAGTCCCCAACGGCAGTCGGCAGCCGATTCAATATCCAGACTTGATCGAGATCCTGCAACTGGTCGAACGCACCACGGGCTTGCCGCGTGGCGCCGGCCCGGTGATCGCCATGGGGCATAGTGGCGCTTATCGCACCCTCGTGGCATGATGGATGCACCACTGCTCGACACCATCATTGCATTCGACGCGATGTATGGCAGCAACGACGATTTTCAAGCTTGGTACGAAGGCGCGCCAAACCGTCGGTTGATCACCGTGGCCGACGACACGCTGCCGTGGACCGAAGAAATCGCGCTCGACGTGGGCGATACCTACTCGGTCGATATGTTGCCAACCAGCTACGACCGTTGGCCTGCTGGCGCACTTGCCGCACGCCATTTGTACATACGCGCACAATATGGCCACATGAGCTTGGTCACCGGCGGGCGGGCGATACCGTTGTTGCTGCGCTTGTTGCCAGTGGAAACACTCGCAACCGCGCCGTGGCAAGTGCCACTCGGCAGTCTGCCGCCGCCGCCCGTATTGGGCTCTGGCTCCGGCAGCGCAAGCAAGCCGTAACCACTATTTCGCAGGCGGATACTTCTGCAATTTGCGTTGCAACGACCGACGATGAATGCCTAATCGACGCGCGGCTTCCGAGATGTTGCCAGCGCAATCCGACAGTACTCGGTTGATGTGCTCCCATTCCGCGCGCGCCAACGACGGTGCTTTGTAGTCGGCTTCGGCGGGTGTTAGCGGTGGCGATTCACCACGTGCAAACGCCGCCACGATGTCGTCGGCATCCGCAGGTTTCGATAAATAGTACGTTGCGCCTAAGCGCACGGCGTCGATCGCGGTGGCGATGCTACCGTAACCAGTCAACACCACCGATTTGGTGGCCGGATCAATTTCGCGCAGGGCTTGGATCAATTCCAAGCCGCTTTTGCCAGGCATCTTCAGATCGACCACGGCGAATTCAGGCGAATCAACGGTTGCTGCAGCCAACGCGCTATCGTAGTCATGCGCGCTTTTGACTTCGTAGCCGCGATCCACAAAAGCGCGCGCTAAGCGGGTGCGATATACTTCATCGTCGTCGACAATCAAGATAGACGGTTTGTGCGCATCGGACATACCGCGTTGATGCCAGCGATCACTGAGCCGAGCAAGGCCTGGCGGCCGTGGATTGCCTTTTTTTCCCAGGGTTCAGCAATGCTCATAAGCAGCGTCATGCCGGCACCGTGGCATCCACGGGCAGCTCTACGCGTGCAGTGGTGCCTTTTTCAGCGCTCGATTCGTGGCTCAACGAACCGCCTACGCCTTCGATGACGGCACGCGCCAAGAACATGCCCAGCCCCATGCCTTGGCCTGGACTCTTCGTCGTGAAGAACGGTTCGCCGATGCGTGCCAGCACATCTTTGGGCATGCCGACACCACGATCGACGATGCGAATAACCAAACGGCCTTGCCGACGCTCGACGTTCACGACAACCGCAGGTGGCTCACCTGGTGCCGCCGCAACCGCTGCATCTTGTCCATTCGTTACCAACGAGCGCAAAGATTGCGCGACAGCGACCCGCGGTAAGCGGACCAGCGTATCCTCAGCTTCGCTTGCGATCTGGGCTTCCACCGCTGGCCGCATGCGCACGCCTTGCAAAATGTCGTCGACCAGTTCGCGCACGGTACAAGTTGCCAAGCCTTCGCCAACCGTCCCTGCGCCTTGCGCCATCTGATCGAGGATGACTCGGCAGCGGCCGACTTGTTCACGAATCAAGCGAGCGTCAGCCGCCAGTTCTTCAGCGGGCACGGTGCGTTCTTTGTTTTGTAGTGCGCGCTCTAATTCTTTAGCAGCCAAGGCCACCGTGCCCAGCGGCGTCGACAGCTCATGCGCAGCGCCTGCAGCCATGGTTGCCAACGAGGCCAGCCGCTCTTGGCGCGCTGCCAAATATCGTGCATCCGCAAGTTCACGATCGCGTTGCGACAAGGCCGATGTAATGCGCAACAAGAACTGGACAACGAACGCCGAGGCGACCCCAATCGCGACCCACGTGCCTATGGTATCGAGGTTGGGCGACATTTTGAGTGGACGGTAGCCAAGCAACAAAATGCCGAAACCTAAAAACGAAAAACCGACGAGGGTCCACGTCCACATCGCTCGCAACGCCACCGCCGCCAACGCAATTTGCACCACGTATAACAAGCCAAACGGATTGTGCGGCCCGCCGGTGAGATACAGCAGCCCGGTTAGCAGACTAATGTCGAGCGCCATGATCACCGCAATTTGCCAGTCGTCGACAACGCGCTGCTGCGCTGCGGCGCCGGTAACGTAGCGCAACTCGATCAAGATATTGGAGACCAACGCTACGGTGATTAACGCGCTCAACGGCGCCAACGGTAGGCTCATGCCAAGCACAAAGTGGGCAACCGCCACTGTGCCAGCTTGACCGGCAATTTGGGCCCAGCGGAGGCGTACCAACCAGTGAACGTTGACTGCAGTTCGCTCGGGAATTCGCGACATTACAACGCGCACGCTAGCACGTTAGCGCGTTGCCCATCGTTGTGCGTACAATGGCATATGCGTCAAGTCATGCTTCTCGCGCTGACGTTGCTGGCCAGTTCTGTCGCAGCGGCTGGCACCCCTGTTCAACCATATCAACGCCTGCTCGACGATGCTGCTAGCAAGAACGGCAAGGTGCACGGTTACATCTTGCCAAGCGGGCAGTACTTCACGCACCTTGTCGTCGGTCAAAGCACCGATGGCAGCGCGCGGGCGTTGCTGATGCATTGCGACGTGAAGCAATGCCAAGGCGCCACCCACATCATCGGCGACGTGGGCGCGACGATCGAATCGGTAACCGTGACTGATCTCGCTGGCAACGCACCAACCACGTTCGAAACCACCCGGCCCGCGTTCAGCACAGACTTCACGGAGCTATCCTGGAGCAACACGCCTGCGACGGCCCCCGTCGGCGCGCTGGTCATCAAGACCATGCACACCGAACCCAGCGCCGACACCGATCGCAACGGTGACGTCGTAAAAGGTACCGCTGCACGTGGCAGCTTGACCATCCTCAGCATGCAAAAGGCACCTCAGGGACCGTTGTTGCAGCACGAAACGCTGCGCCGTGGCGCCTCGGGCGCTGGCGTCGCAACGACTTTCACCTTTGTGCGCACCAACAAACATGCCTTGCTTGACGTGCACGCAAGCGAACAAAAACTGCTCGATGACCGCAGCCGCTGTTTGCCGCCCGACCCCATCACGTACATGTTCACCATAAACAAAGGGCGCTACACCATCGCTGGTAAGCGCCCTCCATTAGGCGGCTGTTAAGCCGCGTTCGTCGTACTTATTTTGTTGGCTCAAGCGCTTTGAGGCCTTTGTCCAGCACTGCTTGCTTGTAGTATTCGGCCGCTGGCGTGCCTTTGCTCACGGCGTCTTCCGCTTTTTTCAATTCTTCGTCGATCAGCGCAGTGAAGTTTTCGATTGGCTGCGCGCCCGACAAGAACCGACCGTTGATGAAGAACGCAGGGGTTGCGCCAACGCCGAGGCGTTGCAAATCGCCCATGCCTTTTTGCAGTGACGCTTGGCATTCGCCCTTCATGTCGGCCTTGAACTTGTCGACATTGAGTTGCAGTTCGGTTGCCAAGGCCACCAGGGCTGGACAGCCCGCTGCGGTGTCCCAGCATTTTTGCGGCGCGCCACCGGCTTCCGCCGTCGCGTCTTTGTCGAAGTTACGGGTCTTGTAGACCTTCTCCCAAACCGCATTGTCCATTTGCAAGAACTTGCCTTGCTTGTTGGCAGCGCAAACCGCCAACGATGGCGCGGTAGCAACCGCTGGGTGCACCACGAATTGTTTGTACACGTAACGAATCTTGTCGCCGTATTTTTTCTTCAGTTCGTCCATCGTTGGGCGAACTTTTTCACAGAATGGGCACGCGTATTCGTAGCCTTTGACAACCGTCACCAAGGCGGTGGCCGGGCCGTCAATTGCTTCACCATCAACGGGTACCGCGTAGGTCTTAGCGCGATCTGGCTCTGGCCGTGGCGCACGTTGTTGCCCTGCAGCAGCGCCGCCGCCACCACCGCCAACACCACTCTTCAAAAGCTTGTCGACTTTTTCGTTCAGCTTGTCGATTTTGTCTTCAAGGTTTTTGCCGTCTTGCTTGCAAGCACCCACCGACAAAGCGGCAGTGGCGGCGAGAATCGCGATAAGTTGGTTATTCTTCAGTGACATTTACGGAGCTCCTTCTACGCAGGCTTGTGGACCTAATTCCAACGATGACGACGGTGTACCGCCACCGGACTGGCAATTGCAACACATCGACGCGAGCAGATTCGTCACCTCACTGGCGTCGCTAACATCAGGTTCGCGCCACGGCTCGAACCCACAGACTTCATCACGGGAAAGTTCCCCGTCGGCATTGCGATCGGCTTCCGGGTGCGCAACGAGCAACGATTCCGCCAATTCGGCCGAATAGTAACAAGGCCGCTCGGCCGATTTGGCTTGCGCATGGACCGACAAGGTTGCAACCGCGGCAAACCCCACTAACAAGGCCCAGCCTAAACGGTCAACGCCCTGTTTGCGATCGTAGGCCAAGCCGGTAATGCGACTGCGTAGCTGTCCGTTGCCAGCCATGCCGAGCGCAGCGCGTGGGCCACGTGCTAAGGCTACATCAAGCAATAATGCGCCGTATGCCGATGGCACCATGGCCAACGCAGACACCGCAATCGCGTCACAGGCTGCTTCGCGTGCAGCGTCGATACGACGCGATGCCAGCTGCGCGACCGGAAAGCACCACACCATGTCGAGCACGAGCAGCTGCAGCGCGCGCCAAGCTAGGTCACGGCGACGCAGATGTGCGAATTCGTGGGCCAGTGCGGCACGCAAACGAGCGGGATGCGCCAGCAACGTTGTCGGCACAACCACCCGTGGCTGCAGCAGGCCAACGCAAAACGGTGTGGTAGCAGTTGCCGAAACCCGCACATCCGGTATCGGGGATTCGCCGAGTACCAACGCCGCGACGTCGCGCACAACGTGCTGTGCTGTAGCGTCGATGGCTGGCAATGTTTGGGTACGTGATGCCAAGCGTGAGCTTGCGCTCACTCGACGGCTCATGCGCCATAAAGCACCGGCGAGCCATAGCCCGATTCCAACGATGATCGCCGCCTGCCACCAATGCAAACTAGGCACTGCTTGCGCAGCGTGAATCTGCGCTTCAATGTTGATCGGTGCCGCACTGGCGGCTGCATCGCGGTAATGCCAGGTCAGATGTGGCCCCCAAGGCATCACGGCTTTGGCGAGCACCAAGGACCACATCGCAGCTGCGACCGCAGGCCGTTGCTGCAACCAGCGCGTCCGGCTTGCGGCCCACGCGAGCACCGCCAAAAGCGATGCGGCAATGAACATTTCCGCGACGCGTGCTAGCACCGGAAGCGATGCGTGGCTGATGGCTGCCAGCACATTCATGGCTTTGGCTTGCCTTTGCGTTCGGCTTCGCGCAGCGCATCGAGCCGGCCTTCCAAATGACGCAGTTCATCGACGCTAAGCGCAGCGTCTTCAACCAGGCCAAGCACCAAGGTTTCCGCATCGTTATCAAAAACGTCGCGCAAAAACTCGCGCAAACGCTGCCGTGCCACATGTTGCTTACGGACGGCGGCCGCATACACAAACGGTTCACGGCTGCGATCGACCGTTACCGCACCCTTTTGCACCATCCGGCCAAGCAACGTCATCACCGTGGTGTATGCAGCTTCAGAACCGCTTTCGGCTAAGACCGCGCGCACATCGGCGACGGTTGCATCACCAGCACGCCATAGCGCTTTCATGATGGCAAACTCGGCCGGTGTTAATGCTGGGATGGCGGTCATATTCGGCTGTAGTAGGATTACTACGACTGTAGTAATGATGGCAAGACAAAGTCCGTTGTTCGCCAAACCGCCGTGCGTTGCGCCACATTCCCAGCTGCCCCAAAAATGTTGCTGAGCAATGCTTGAATTTTCGGGCGATGACCGCAAAGTGGCGGCCATGGCGTTGTTTCGGGCGCGGCCCCTCACTACACGGAGCACACGAGCGCACGTCCGGAGCGCAGCGCTGCGAACCGGAATCGGGGCTGGCATCACGGTATTAGCCGCCACCGCAACCTCGATGGCCGCACCGGTTACGGGTAACGTCTTCAACGGCGCATCAATGCAGCCGGTGGCCAACGCCACCATCACCGCTGACACCGGCCAAACTGCGGTTACGGATCGCACGGGCGCATTTACGTTTGCCGATCTGCCACCCGGCCCGCGCACATTTACGCTTACCCGGCTCGGGCTCGATGACAACAGCGACGCGCTTGATGTGCCAACCACGGGCATTGATGGCGCGGTATTCTTGATGTTCGAGCCTGGCCAAGCAGGTGAGTTGGTTGAAGTCAAAGGCGAAGCGCCAGCGCCGCCGCCGATTGGCAAGCAGAGCCTCAGCCGTGAAGAAATCACGCGCATTCCCGGCACTCGCGGTGATGCGTTGCAATCGCTGCGCAGCCTGCCAGGTGTCAGCACCAACGGTGCCGGTGGCCCAGGCTTGTTAGTGATCCGCGGCTCGAACCCCGACGATTCATACATCGCCGTCGACGGCATTCAAGTGCCGATCCTCTATCACTTCTTTGGGCTGCAGAGCGTTTTGCCCTCGGAGTTCATCCAAAACATCGAGTTTTCGCCGGGCGGCTTCGGCGTCGAAGAAGGCCGTGCGACCGGCGGCGTCATCAACGTGGTGACGCGCGACGAGCCGATTGCCAAGCCAACCGCGTTTGCCGAGTTATCATTCATCAATGCCGCAGCGCTCATGCAAACGCCGCTGTCGAAAAAACACAACCTGCAAATGTCGGCCGCCATTCGGCGCTCGCTGATCGATTTCATCTTGCCCGCCGTGCTGCCCGATACCGTCAAGTTCACGGCTGCACCAACGTATTACGATGCCCAACTGCGCATCGACTGGCGTCCGAAATCCGGACATCGCCTTACCGCGTTTGCGTTGGGCAGCCTCGACAATCTCGAACTGCTCAATAACAATCTCGATTCGAACGACCCGGTTACGTCGAACGCTACGTTCCGCAACGAAACCGGCTTTGTACGGCTCATTACCACGTGGGAATTCGGCCGCGGCCCAGTGCTTAACCGCTTGGTGGCGAGCACGGGTTTCTCGGAATTCAAGTTCTACGTCGGCGACCGCTACCTCGATTTTGGCCAACAAGTGCTCGAAGCCCGCGACGACTTCAACTACCGCGTCAACGATCGACTCCGCATTCGCAGTGGTGCGATGGCACGGTTAGACCTGCGTACAATCAAAACCCGGTTCCCGCCACAACCCCAAGAAGGCGAACCTCCACCGACGAGTTTTTCCACGGGCGACCTGATCGAATTGAATCAGCGCGTCGGCAACTCCGTGATGGGTGCGTACACGGCGGTTGATATACGGCCGACGGCCAAAACCACGTTCACCTCGGGGCTTCGGCTCGACTACTACAATCACATCGGTGCGTTAGCATTGGCACCACGCACCCAACTTTCGCATCAAGTCACCCCCGCCCTTACGTTGCGCGCATCGTTGGGCGCCTACAATCGCGGGCTTGAACAATCGCAAAGCGTGCCCACCAACTTGTCGCCAGAGCGGGCAACCCAGTACATCGCTGCCGTTGAATACAAAGTAGCCGACGGCGTTACGGCAACCGCAACTGGCTTCTACACCGATCGGCAGCAGCTGGTAGTGCGTGACCCCGTGCTCGCCAAAGTCGATATTGCCAACTCGTTCGTCAACCGCGGCACCGGCCGATCCTTTGGGGGTGAAGCACTCGTGCGTTTGCGCCATAAGAATCTCTTTGGCTGGCTCGCCTACACGCTGCAGCGTTCGGATCGTGTTGATCAACCACTTGCCAAACGTCGCTTGTTCGACGCCGACCAAACCCACAACCTGGTTGCCGTCGCTAGCTACAAATATGGCAAATGGGAATTCGGCGCTAAGTTTCAGTACGCCACCGCAGCACCGCAAACGCCCATCATTGGGTCAACGTACTTGGCCGATGCCAACATTTACGTGCCACGCTACGGCGACGTCAATTCCGTGCGTGGCGAAGCGGCCCACCAGCTCGACCTGCGAATCGATCGCAAATGGAAGTTTGCAAGTTGGGAACTGTCGGCCTTCCTCGATGTAACCAACGTATACATGCATGCTCGCGTGCTGGGCTACAACTACAATTTCGATTACTCCGAACGCATCCCAACCAACGACTTGCCGATCTTTCCTGCATTGGGCGTGCGCGGCACGATGTAAACGTTAACGCCAGCAAAGTCGGCTACTTAGTAGCAAGATAAATATTCGTTCAAAAGCAACGGAATGTGTAACCAGCAACAATAGTCCACCGTCCAAACAACTTGGAGATGGCTGCAAGCAACGACATAACATGCGACGTTTGCCTGGTCGGCGGCGGCTTACAAAGCTGCTTGCTTGCGCTTGCGCTGCGGCACGCCCAGCCAAGCTTGCGGGTTGTCATCGTTGAGCGCGGCGATGAGCTGTGTGGCAATCATACCTGGTGTTTTCACGATCATGACATGGTCGCTGCAGGTGGGTTGCGTGCCGTGCTGGCACCGCTGATTGCACAGCGTTGGGCGGCCCACGACGTGCGCTTCGACAGCCATCGTCGCACGCTCGCAACTGGCTACAATTTGATCTCGAGCGCGCGTTTACGTGACGTCGTGATGGCAGCGTGCGATGCAACCCTGCAGGTATTGGTAGGCTGCCACGTAACTAAGGTAGCCGCCGACTACGTAACCATCGGCGAACGCCGGATCACGGCGAGCCTTGTGATGGACAATCGCGGCGCCCGCGATGATTTCGCAGGCCAATGCGGCTATCAGAAGTTTGTCGGCCAAGAGCTCGAATGTACGACACCCCATGGCGTGGAGCGGCCGATCTTGATGGACGCCACCGTTGATCAACGGCTTGGCTACCGGTTTTTCTACGTCTTGCCACTGAGCCCTACCCGGTTGTTATTGGAGGACACCTACTACAGCGATCACAGCGTGCTCGACGTTGCGACGGTGCGCAACGAAATTGCCGCCTACGCGCATCAGCACAATTGGACAATCGCCAAGATTGAACGCGAAGAAACCGGCATCTTGCCGTTGCCGTGGGCAGCCGACGGCCCCGATGTCGCGATTGCCGACGAGCCCGGTGCCGTCCTGCGTGGTGGCTATCGCGGTGGCTGGTTTCATCCCGTCACCGGCTACTCGTTTCCGTTGGCGTGGCGGTTGGCGGTTGCCCTTGCTAGCGCGCCGTTGCCTAACTGGCGCGCCACGGCGGCAGCACAAGCTCGGCGCGTTGCCGGACAACAACAGCTTGCGTTGCGCATGAATTGGATGTTGTTTCAGTGGTTCAAGCCATTGCAACGCCACCATGTGCTCGCGCGATTTTATCGACTACCAGCAACCACCATTGAGCGCTTTTATGCGCTCGACACCACAGCAGTTGATCGTTTGCGTCTATTTGTAGGACGGCCGCCTCGCGGCATGTCCTGGCGGGCATTTTGGTCAGGAGCATTATGAGTCCACCTACAATTGCAACAGCAAATCTGGTTGCGCTGCCACGACCGGTAGCGCCAAACAATAGCCTTGCAACCACGCTGGCGCACAGTGTTGCAAGCAACGCCTTGCCGTTGGACCAATTGGTGCCCGATGCCATTTGGCAAAGCGCGTTGTTAGGCCCATTGCTCGAATTTGCGGCGCGGCCAAGCAAAGCGTTTCGTGACCGCCTTACGCAGCTGGCCTTTTTGGGCAGTGATGGCAATCCCGCGCATCTACCAGCGCAACTCGGCGCTATCGTCGAAGCCATTCACGCCGGTTCGTTGGTCGTTGATGATGTGCAAGACGGCTCGCTCGAACGCCGCGGCGGACCAGCCCTGCATCAGACGATGGGCATGCCG
>JAKQOD010000923.1 GCA_029565465.1 Deltaproteobacteria bacterium | reverse complement strand
TTCGTTCAAGGCACGCGCACCAGAGCCGTCGTTGATCGTTTTGGCACTCGTATCGATTTCAAACGTTGTACCGCTGCCGAGCGTTACCAACTTCTGCGTTGGCACCGCACATTTGCCAAAATGCTTTGGCACAAACAACAGCGGTGCACCGCCGCAGGTATTGCCATCCGTCGGCGCACCGTCGACATTAGGCGTGCCATCGAGCAACCGCCCATCCGTTGTTGCGGTTTTTGCATCGAAGCTGCACCCAACCAGCCCAAGCATCCACGCATAGTTGAAGCAAGCGCGTTTCATTTGACAAGAGCGTACCGCAAACCAGGCCAGCGCCGGTGGTTGCAGCAGCGCGATTTCGAGTTACAGCAAATCTACCCAGACTTGACCGTCCACGATGGTAACCGGATAGCGCCGAAGCTCCAGCTGCTTGCGATGGCCGCAACGACCGGTGCGCAAATCAAACCGATAACCATGGCCAGGGCAAATGACCGACGCGCCCATCAGCATGCCGCCAGCTAAGCTGACATCTTCGTGTGGACACACGCCTGCGCTCACTACAATCGCACCGTCGAGCACGGTGGCCAAGACCGGCCAGGTCACGCCTTCGACGGTAAACGAGCGCAATTCGCCAGCGACAACATCGGCAACGTCACAAACATAACGGCGCAACGCCATTAACGCCCTCGCCGTTTCGGGTCAAACAGATCGCGCAAGCCATCGCCAAGCAAGTTCGCTGCAAGCACCACCCACATGATCGCTAAGCCGCCGTACATCGCGTAGCGAATGCCGAAGCCCTGCTTCCACAAATGCGCCGTGCCTTGTTCCAACATCGCGCCCCAGGTGTAGTCGAGCTGCGGGCCAATGCCGAGAAACGACAACGAGGCCTCGACGGCAATCACGCCACCAAAGCCAAACGTCATCTGCACCAGCGCTGGCGCTAGCGAATTTGGCAACAAGTGCAGCCACATGATGCGGCGGTTGCGCGCGCCCATCGCACGCGCAGCAACCACAAAATCGCGCTCACGCAAGCTCATCACTTGCGCTCGAATCACGCGGGCGTAACCAACCCAGCCGTTGAGGCACAACGCAAAGATCACCACGCCGAGCCCTGGTTTGCGCACGGTGGCAACCACTGCGATGTTGAGCAAAATGCCAGGAAACGCCATCAAGATGTCGACGACGCGCATCAAGATATCGTCGATGATGCCGCGGAAATAGCCAGCGATGGTGCCAAGCGAAATGCCGATGACAGCGCTGATCGCGACGACGACAAACGAGATGCGCAGCGCTGCGCGAGCGCCCCACAACAGTTGGCTCAACGCATCGGCGCCGTTGCGATCGGTGCCTAGCCAATGCGACCCGCTGCTTGGCGCAAACCGATTGCCCAAGTCAATCGTCGTCGGCGAATGCGGCGCGATCCACGGGCCAATCACGCCAAGCAACACAAACGTGGCCAACATGACCAAGCCAATCCAGCCGCTGAGCGAAAGCTTGCGCATTACGCTCTCCGAATCCGCGGATCAACCATGCCGTAGGCAAGGTCAACCATCGTGTTGACGAACACATAGATAATCGCAATCACCAGCACGGTGCCTTGCACCACTGGGTAGTTGCGCTCGCTGATCGCGGTTAACAACGTCAAGCCCAAGCCTGGCCGTGCAAAGATTTTCTCGACGATAATCGCACCTGAAAGCAGCGAGCCAAATTGCAAACCTGCCACCGTGATGACCGGCAGCAACGCGTTGCGCAGCGCATGTTTGAACAGCACGGAACGCTCGGTCAGCCCTTTGGCGCGTGCGGTGCGCACGTAATCTTCGTCGAGCACGTCGATCATCGAAGCCCGCGTCATGCGCGCCAGCATCGCCATCAAATGCACGCCGATCGCAATCGCAGGCAAAATCAGCGCAGCAGCGCCGCCTTCGGTGGGCCCAGGCAGCCAGCCTAAATCGACGAAGAACCAAAGCAGCAACAACGGCGCAAGCAACATCATTGGCATTGCTAGCCCCGATAGCGCGACCACCGATGCAACGGTATCAACCCAGGTTGAACGCCGCACAGCAGCAAGCACACCAAGCGGCAACGCCAACACGATCGCAACCAACATGCCGGCCAGCGCCAAGGCAATCGTCGACGGCATGACCTCGAGGATGCGTGCTAGCACGGTTGGTTTGCCTTTTGGGTCTGGGCATTGGTGGCCCAACGAGCCGTCGGCAATCGTGCCTAAGAAGTGCACATACTGGCCAGCCAACGACTGGTCCAAGCCCATGCACTTTTCAATTTGCGCGCGTTGTTCCGGCGTTGCTTCGCCGCCCGCCAAGTGGTCAACCGGGTCGCCTGGCACCATGTGCAAAAACAAAAACACCAACGTCGACACGCCGATGATCGCAATGATGCCGAGCCCAAGGCGGCGCAACAAAAAAGCTCCTATCGACACCCTGCTAGGCTCTGGGGTTCGCGCTCAGATGTCAACTTCCTCGGGCGAAATGGCCATTAAAATCGCGTATCGAGAGCACTTCGACGGTCTCGGTCGCAGCGTGCGCTGGTTCGCTGCGGCCCTGTCTCGCAGCGACGTGGCGCGGAGCTTTCGTTTCAGCCAATCGCACCTCGGCAACCATCGCTGACGAGTCGGTTCCACGGCTTGCCATACAGCGGCCCACTGTTCGCTGGCGCCTCACCACCGCGCAAATTCGTGCGCGTTCCATGAACAGTTCCGGAGAACTGTGGGGTTATGCTGCGCTCGTGATCGATCCGTTTGCGTTTGACCCGCCTGAAACCTTGGCCACGCCGCGGCTGACCCTGCGTTTGCCCGAAGTCGAAGATGCCGAAGACCTGCTCGCTGTTATTACTCACTCCGCCGAGCATTTGCGCCCGTTCATCGACTGGGCCGCGCTCGACTATGAGCTCGACGAAGTAGAGCGTCGCATTCGTAAGACCCGCAGCTTTTTCGCGCAACGCGACAGCTTTGAGTGGTTATTGTGGGCCCACTCGGAAGCCAGTCAGCTAACTAGCCGCACTGCCCGCCCCGTTCCCGACGAGGCCTTCTATGACACCCGCATCGTCGGTGCTGTCGATCTGCACTCGTTCAATTGGAGCCTGCGTCGCGCCGAATTCGGCTTTTGGACCACCGTCGACGGCCAAGGCCACGGCTACATCGTCGAAGCCGCCCGCGCCGTTCTCGCTTGGGCCTCGCCGCTATTCACTCGCATCGAAGCCCGCTGCGACGTCCGCAACCAACGCTCCCGCCGCACCCTTGAACGCCTCGGCTTCCAACTCGAAGGCACCTTGCGCCGCAACATCCGCGACACATCCGGTCAGCCCGCCGACGAGCACGTCTTCGCCTTGCTGCCCGAGTTGGCCGACGAAGTGAGCTAGCGGGTCCCGTCGAGTCCTTTGCACGCTAGCCCGCATGTTTTTCTTCGCTCGCGACAGTTTTCCGCGGTTGAATTAGCTTATCGTTCAAACAGTTACGTCGCTTACGCCCCCTCCGAACTCGTCGTGCCCCTGCCTTCCGCCGCAAACCATGCCGACCTCCAAAACCACCTACGACCTGCCGTCCGATACCCAACGTTCTGTCGTCCGAGAAGACCAGATCGAATATGGCTTCATCGGCAAGCTGCAGGAGCTTAAATACGAATATCGGCGTGACATCACCAGCCGCACCGAGCTGGAGCAGAATTTCCGCGAAAAGTTCCAAGCATTGAACCGCGTGCGCCTTACCGATAGCGAGTTCAAACGCCTTTTGGAAGAAATCGTAACGCCGGATGTGTTCACCGCGGCCAAGACCCTGCGCCAGATCACGTCGTTCACACGCGACGACGGCACACCGCTGAACTACACACTCGTCAACCTCAAAGACTGGTGCAAGAACACCTTTGAGGTCGTCAACCAGCTCCGGATAAATACGGACAACAGCCACCACCGTTATGATGTGCTCATCCTCATCAACGGCGTGCCCTGTGTCCAAATTGAGTTAAAGACACTTGGCATTCATCCACGCCGGGCCATGGAGCAGATCGTCGCCTACAAAAACGACCCGGGCAATGGCTACACCAAAACCCTGCTGTGCTTCCTGCAGCTGTTCATCGTCAGCAATCGCGATAGCACCTACTACTTCGCCAACAACAACCCCCGCCACTTCGCCTTCAATCAAGACGAGCGTTTTTTACCCATCTACCAGTTCGCCGACGAAGCCAATAAAAAAATCGCCCACCTCGACGACTTCGCAGCAACGTTTCTCGCGAAATGCACGTTGGCCCAAACCATCAGTCGCTACATGGTGCTCATCGCTAGTGAGCAAAAGTTGCTCGTCATGCGGCCGTATCAAGTCTACGCGGTCAAGCAAATCGTGCAGTGCATCGCCGACAACTGCGGCAACGGCTACATCTGGCACACCACCGGCAGCGGTAAAACGCTAACGTCCTTCAAAGCCTCAACGCTACTCAAAGACAATGATGCCATCGCGAAGTGTCTCTTTGTCGTCGACCGCAAAGATCTCGACCGACAAACCCGCGAAGAGTTCAACAAGTTCCAAGAAGGCTGCGTTGAAGAAAACACCAACACCGCAACGCTCGTTCGCCGGCTGCTTTCGGAAGACTACGCCGACAAGGTCATTGTCACCACCATCCAAAAACTTGGCCTCGCGCTGGATGAAACCAGCAGGCGCAATACGCAGCGCAAACGCAACGACCAGCCAACCTACAAGGAGCTGCTGGAGCCGCTGAAAGAACAACGGATCGTGTTCATTTTCGACGAGTGTCACCGTTCCCAATTCGGCGACAACCACAAAGCGATCAAAGATTTTTTCCCGAAGGCCCAACTCTTTGGCTTCACGGGCACGCCCATCTTCGAAGAAAACGCTGCTGCGCAGAAAATCGAAGCCGAGCAGGCTTCCATGAAGACAACCGAGGACCTGTTCCAAAAGCTGCTCCATGCCTACACCATCACCCACGCTATTGAAGACCAAAACGTCCTCAAGTTTCACATCGACTACTTTAAACCCGAGAGCCATCAGGCGCCGGGCCAGGCTCCAAGTCAGGCCCCAAAGCCAGGCGAAGCGCCCGCCAAAAAAGCTGTCATCGAGGCCATCCTTGCCAAGCATGATACCGCCACCAACGCGCGGCGCTTCAACGCAGTGCTCGCCACCGCGTCGATCAATGACGCCATCGAATACTACGCATTGTTCAAGACCATGCAGGCCGACAAGCAGGCCGCGGACGCCGACTTCAAACCGCTAAACATCGTCTGCGTATTTTCGCCGCCCGCCGACGGAGACCCCGATGTAAAGCAGATTCAAGAAGATCTGCCGCAAGAGCAAGCCGACAACCAAATCGAACCCGACCAAAAGAAGGATGCGCTCAAAGCCATCCTCGTCGATTACAACGCCCGCTACGGCACCAACCACCGGATCACCGAGTTTGATTTGTATTACCAAGATGTGCAAAAGCGCATCAAAGACCAGCAGTGGCCGAACAGCGACTATCCAGCTGCACAAAAAGTCGACATCACCATCGTGGTCGACATGCTACTCACTGGCTTCGACTCCAAGTACCTCAACACGCTCTATGTCGACAAGAACCTTAAGCATCACGGCTTGATCCAGGCGTTCTCGCGCACCAATCGCGTGCTCAACGGCACCAAGCCTTACGGCAACATCCTCGACTTCCGCCAACAGCAAGACGCCGTGGATGCCGGCATTGCGCTCTTCTCTGGCGAGAAATCCAGCCCGCAGGCCCGCGAAATCTGGCTGGTGGACAAAGCGCCTGTGGTCATCAAGAAACTCGAAGACGCGGTTAAAAAGCTCGGCGCTTTTATGCAATCGCAAGGCCTCGACACCGCACCCGAAGCCGTGCCCAATCTCAAAGGCGACGCCGCCCGCGCAGCATTCATCGATCACTTCAAAGAAGTGCAACGCCTTAAAACCCAACTTGGCCAATACACCGACCTCACTAACGAGGATGCCGCCACCATCGAGCAGATTTTGCCGGAAGAAAACCTGCGGGGCTTTCGCGGCCAATATTTGGAAACTGCACAACGGCTCAAGGCACTACAGAACAAAACAGGTAAAGACGGCGCTGGGCCAAGCGCAGCTATCAACCAGATAGACTTTGAGTTCGTGCTCTTCGCATCTGCGGTAATTGATTACGACTACATCATGGGCCTCATTTCCCGCTTCTCGCAGCAAGCGCCTGGCAAACAAAAAATGAGCCGCGAGCAGCTCATCGGGCTCATCCAATCCGATGCCAAATTCATGAACGAGCGCGACGATATCGCTGCGTATATCAGCACGCTCAAGGCTGGCGCCGGCCTCAGCGAAACCGCCATCCGCGACGGCTACACCCGTTTCAAAGCCGACAAAGACGCCGGAGAACTCGCGAGCATCGCGGCCAAGCACAGCCTTGGCGCTGTTGAACTTCAAGCCTTCGTCGATGGCATTCTCGCGCGCATGATCTTCGACGAAGAGCAGTTAAGCGACCTCATAGCCCCGCTTGACCTAGACTGGAAAGCTCGCAACCAAGCCGAACTCGCCCTCATGACCGACCTACTACCGATGTTTCATAAACGCGCCCAAGGCCGCGAAATCTCGGGGCTAAGTGAGTATGAATAAAATACCTCCCCCGCTAGCGACTGACAAGGTTCGCTCATCGTTCGCGATCAATCAGCACCGGCCATCAGCGGCAGTTGTTAAGTACTGCTTAACAACTGAAGCCTCCGCCGATTCGTTGTATTGGCAGAGATGTGGAATTCGGACGAATCAGAAATCAATGAAGCCGCAAACGAAGCTGAAGTTACCAACGGGCTTGAACTGGTATGAGTAGTAAGACGAAAACTAAGCTCGCAAAGGCAGACGGAAAAGCGACGTCGGTGCCGACGCTGCGGTTTCCGGAATTTTGGAATGCACCAGAGTGGAAGGTCAAACCACTAAAAGAAGTGGCGTCAATCAATCCTGGAAACTTAGGCCTGCCGGATTCGTTTGTTTATATCGATCTTGAATCAGTAGTTGCAGGTGAACTGAAAGTAAAAACGAGGATTTCTCGACAAGAGGCACCAAGCAGAGCCCAAAGACTAGTGGAACCGGGTGACATCATTTTTCAAGTTGTTCGCCCATATCAACGCAATAACTTGCTTTGTGAATTCGACAACAATGACGTGTACGTGGCATCAACCGGCTACGCCCAGCTCAGGGCAACAGGCAGCAATCATTTTTTGTATCAGAGCATCCATACCGATTCGTTCGTCGAGAAGGTCATGGCGAAATGTACAGGTTCCAGTTACCCCGCAATTAATTCATCGGAATTGGCAGGAATACATCTACCCATTCCATCGACGCTACCTGAACAGCAAAAAATCGCCGAGTGTCTGAGTTCTGTGGACAAGCTGATCGCGGCGCAAGCGCGGAAGCTGGCCGCGCTCAAGAACCATAAAAAAGCGCTGATGCAGCAGCTCTTCCCGCGCG
Source organism: Deltaproteobacteria bacterium (assembly GCA_029565465.1). Lineage (GTDB taxonomy): Bacteria > Myxococcota_A > Polyangia > Haliangiales > Haliangiaceae > JABFXX01. Next base: position 2,996 of record JAKQOD010000923.1, on the reverse strand, counting down.
AAGGCGAATCCCAACCCCGCCTCCGCTTCCCTGAATTTCGAAAAGCTGCGTACTGGCAGCTAAAAAAAATTGGAAGCATGCTTGTAGAAACGCAGCGGCCAATTGAACTGGCAGATGAAGCCGACTACCGCCTTGTTACAGTAAAGCGCCGGTACGGCGGAGTTGTTTCACGAGGAATCATGAAAGGTCGGGAGATTCAGGTGAAATCTCAGTTCACAGTATTGCCGGGTGATTTTCTCATCTCCAAAAGGCAGATCGTGCATAACGCTTGTGGTCTCGTACCTCGTGAACTGAATGGGTCCGTGGTGTCCAATGAGTATTCTGTCTTAACTCCAACAGATGATTGCGCGATAGACTTCTTCTCATGGTTTGCAATGCAGCCTGTAGTCAGTTTGTCGTTCATGAATTGCAGCGTGGGGATTGTGATTGAGAAGATGCTGTTCAAATTACCAGCTTGGCTCAAGCAGGAGTTCCTCTTCCCCAGCCTGGCGGAACAAAAAAAAATCGCTGATTGCCTGCGTTCGTTGGACGAGCTGATCGCGGCGCATGTACGAAAACTAGGCGCACTCAAGACTCACAAAGAAGGCCTGATGCAGCAGCTTTTTCCAGCCCCGTCGAATGTTGAAGCATGAGCGACATCGCCACCTTCCAAAACCTGCATGAACTGGTAACGCAGCTTCGAGCGGACCTGAATAAACCGCCGAAGCCTAAGCAGCTGATCCTCCTCTACGCCTTCAATCGTACCGGCAAGACCCGCCTATCGATGGAGTTTAAAGACGAAGGCAAGCGGCAGAACAATGGAGTTGCCGACACGTTGTACTTCAACGCCTACACCGAAGACCTGTTCACGTGGGAGAACGATCTCGAAGCCGACAGTGTTCGTTTTCTCCAGCTCAACAAGAATTCAAAGTTTTTCGAAGCGCTTACTGAGTTGGCGCTAGATGAAAGGATCGCTAGCTACCTTGGGCGCTATGCGGACTTTGATTTCGATATAGATTATGCAGCTTGGAAGATCGTTTTTCGCAAGGGCGGAACCGACAACATTAAAATCTCACGGGGCGAACAGAACATTTTCGTCTGGTGCCTATTTATGGCCATCTGCGAGCGGATGATCGACGGTCACGAATCCTATCAATGGGTGAAGTACCTGTATATCGATGACCCGATTTCATCGCTCGACGACAATAACGCCATTTCTGTGGCTTGTGACCTCGCTAAACTGCTTCGTCGCGCTGCAAGTCGTCTGGACAAAGACCGAAAGCCTGCGCCCATCAAGATCGTATTTTCCTCGCATCACGCGCTCTTCTTTAATGTGATGTGCAACGAGCTCGGCAGATCCAAAGTTCCCCACAAGCGTTACTTTCTGCACCGCCCCAACGCCGATGGTGCTTATACCTTGCGAGCCACCGAGGATACGCCGTACTTTCATCACGTTGCCTCACTCGCTGAACTACAGCGCGCGGCAGAACCTAACACCGGGCGCCTCTACACGTTCCATTTCAACGCCCTGCGCAGCATCATGGAGAAAACTGCCTCGTTCTTCGGGCATGAAGACATATCTTTTTGCCTCAAAGCTATCGCCAACGAGGAAGACAAAGCACTCTACAATCGAGCTGTTCAACTTCTCAGTCACGGTGCTTACGCAATTTGGGAACCAACGGTCATGGGCGAGGACAACCGAGAGCTGTTTCGGCGCATCCTGACCGACTTTATAAGCACCTTCAAATTCACCCTTCCGGACATCTTGGCACCGGCTAGAGCGCCAACCATTGGAACCTCGCCAGAGCACGCGACATGAGCGACCTCATCCTCTACACCACTGACGACGGCCGCAGTCAGATCAAACTTCGCGCGCTGGACCAGACCGTTTGGTTAACGCAGTTGGAAATGGCGGAACTTTTTGATGCGACTAAGCAGAATATCTCGCTTCATCTAAAGAACCTCTTTGAAGACGCGGAGTTGGAAGAGCATGCAGTTGTCAAGGATTCCTTGACAACTGCAGCGGACGGCAAAGCCTACGTGACCAAGCTCTACAACTTGGATGCCATCCTCGCCGTTGGCTACCGGGTGCGCTCGCCGCGTGGCGTGCAATTCCGGCGTTGGGCGTCGACGATTCTGCAAGAATACCTGCGCAAGGGCTTCGTCATGGATGACGAGCGCTTAAAGAACCCAGATGGCCGCCCCGACTATTTCGACGAGATGCTGGCGCGCATCCGCGACATCCGCGCCTCGGAGAAACGCTTCTACCAAAAAGTACGCGACCTGTTCGCGTTGAGCAGCGACTACGATAAAACTGACCGCAGCACTGGGGTGTTTTTCGCTACTGTACAAAACCTGTTGCTGTACGCAGTCACTGAAAGTACGGCCGCCGAACTCATCACGGCACGAGCCAACCAACATGATCCAAACTTTGGCCTACTGCACTGGCAAGGTGCAGCCGTGCGCAAAGAAGATATTCTGATCGCCAAGAACTATCTCACTGAAGACGAAATCGACACGCTGAACCGCCTGGTGGTCATCTTTCTGGAAACCGCGGAATTGCGAGCCAAGAGCAAGCAAGAGACGCGCATGAACTTCTGGAAAGCCAACGTAGAACAAATCATCACGTCCAACGGCTTTCCGCTGCTGGCTCATGCCGGCTCAGTTAGCCATGAGCAAATGGAAACTGATACCAACGCCCGCTACCTTGACTACGACCAGCAACGGAAGGCGCAAAAAGCGTTGGCCGCTGATCAACAAGACCAAGCCGACCTAAACGCCCTCGAACTCCAACTCAAACGCCGCCCCAAAAAATGACCGAAACTAACCAAAAAAAACTAGGCAGCATCCTGTGGGCCATCGCCGACCAACTGCGCGGCGCGATGGATGCGGACGACTTTCGCGACTACATGCTGTCGTTTCTGTTTCTGCGCTACCTTTCTGATAACTACGAAACCGCAGCAAAAAAAGAACTACGCAAAGATTACCCTGATGTTGGCGCGAACGCGCGCCTTGTG
>JAKQOD010000921.1 GCA_029565465.1 Deltaproteobacteria bacterium | reverse complement strand
TCCGTCGCGCGTTATAGTTGCACCATGCCTCGCCGCCGCTCGTTTACGCTTGCCCACGCGCTATTGCTCAGCACCACGGCCGCGCTGCTCGCCAGCCCAGCGGTGCAAGCCCAATCTGCTGACGATTGGGCCGTGACGCGTGACCCTTTCGATAAGTCGGTGATTGCGCGCTACAAAGCCATCTTGAGCAAAAACCCGCACGATGCAGGTGCGCTCGCGAAGTTGCTCGAAATGTATCGCCGCTATCGCACCGTTGATCTGTTGCGCAGCGAGTACCAGAAAGTCGCGGACGGCAACGGCAGTGCAAGCGCATTGGTGGTGCTTGCGCGAATTGATAAATCGACGGGTGACACCGCACGCGCGTTAGAGCTGTTGCGCAAAGCGAGTGCGAATCTGAAGGACGACGCGGAGCTGTGGGCGCTCATCGGTGATCTGGCCAAACCGTCGGACGCGTCGGGGGCGCGCACCGCGTACGACCAAGCGCTGACATTGAGCAAAGCGCCTGCACTCAAAAAACGAGCGTTGCGGGCCTTGGCTGATTTGGCGCTCGCCGCCAACGACGTCGACGCAGCCAATAACTATTTTAAAGCGTACTTGGAACTAGAACCCCGCAATGCGCAGCTTTGGTTGGAGCGCGGCGACGCCATGCTAGCTGCGAAGAAGCACACCGCAGCGATCGAGTCGTACGATGCAGCCGAAAAATTGCTCGGCACCGATCCTGCGCGACGCATGGAAGTTGTATCGCGACGCGGCCAAGCCTTCGACGCGATGGGCCAACCCGACAAAGCCGTTGAAGAATATCAGCGCGCGATCAAGATGGCGCCCAAGGGCTACTACCTCGAAGTTGAGCTCACCAACCGCATCATCGACATCTATCGACGCAAACAGGATTTGCCAGCGCTCTTGACGAAGTACGAAGCTGCGTGGACGGTTGCCAGCCGGGGCCACTTTGAATGGAGCACGTTGGGCAAACTGTATGAGGAAACTGGCGCGCAAGACAAAGCGATCGAGGCCTTCAAGAAAGCAGCCGCAAAAGCCCCTTGGGAAATCGACACCCAGCGGCGCTTGATTGCCTTGCTGGAAAACTCGGGTCGTGACGATGAAGCACTAGCGCAGTTCGAAGCGGTGGTGCGGGCGGCGCCAGGTGAAGCGCGCTTTTCCCTCGATCTCGCAGAGCGGTATTGGCGTCGTGGCAAACAAGCGTTGGCCTTGGGGTCGCTGAAAAAAATTGAAGCTCGCTTCGGCGGTGACGCCGGCGTGTTGTCGGCGGTCGCCGATATGTATCAACGCTGGGGACAAGAGTCGGCCGCAATTGCCATCTACGAACGCTTGGCCAAACTCGAGCCTGACGACCCCAACCATTTGATTGCGCTTGGTGAGCAATACAATGCCAAAGGCGACAAAACCCGAGCCCTGGCAACGTGGCGCAAAATTGGGGATGCCAAAACCGCCAAAGCGTATGCCCGGTTGGGCGAAGTGATGGCTGAACACGCACGTGCCGATGAAGCACTGGAGAATTTCGCCAAAGCGCTAAAGCTTGAACCGCAGAACCCCGAAATCTACAAAGCCCGCGCGACCGTGCAAGAAAGCGAAAAGCGATTCGCCGACGCTGCTGCGGACTGGGAAAAGGTGTTGTCGCTGGTCGGCAAAAAAGTAACCGATCGTAGTGCGCGGCGCGAAGCCCGCAAGCGGTTAGTGCAAGTCGTCGTGCGCTGGGCCCAGAAGACCAGCAGCTATCGCGAGCGCTGGCTCGCCGCCTTCAATCAAAAGCCGGCTGACCTCGACGCTGGCTATTGTCTTGCCGAACTCTTTACCAAAAGCGTGGTCGCCGGCCAGCCACTCGACACGTTGCAAAAACTCTTCGGATTGGTGCCCGACGACCAAGAGTTATTGCTCGATCTAGTCAAGTCGTATCGACAGGCCCGCCGGTTCGATGATGCCGTGGCGTTGTTGTTGCGCTTGACCGAACTTGCGCCAAGCCGCGAACGCGAAGCATTTACCCAGATCGCGGAGATCAAAAGCGAAGCCCGGCAAGACCAAGAAGCCATCGAGTGGTCGCAAAAAGCGCTGGCCAAAAGCCCAAACGACCCGGTGGCGTATGAACACATGGGCGAACGCTACGTCGAAATGCACAAGCTGCCCGAAGCCATTGCAGCGTATGCCAAAGCCACCGAGCTCGACGCCAAAAACGTCAAAGCGCACTTTGCGCTCGCGGATCTTTATATTTTGACCAACGCCGCCCCCAAAGCGACCGAGCTGTACCGCAAGATCATTCGCAACTCGACGGATGATGAAGTGGTGCGCCGCGCCGGCCGCGCCGCGATCGATCTTGAAGAAATGATGCCTACGCTCGGTGAGCTTGAGCGCGTGTTGTCGCCGCTGACGTTTGTGATGTCGCACAAACCAGTGTATCGGCAATTGCTGGTCGACCTGTTGGTGCGTTACGTGCCGACGTTAGCGGAACGCGCACGCAGCGGTGCGCCTGATGTTGCCGCCGCGGCAACGGCTGAATTGCAACGGCTAGGCACGACAGGCTTGCGGCCGCTGTTGGAGGCCTTGCGCGACGACAAGGATCAAACCGAACAGCGACTGGCGATTGGAGTATTGGGTTATTTACAAAATCGCGACGCAGCGCTGCCGTTGTTGCGGATCGCGACTGCGCCGGTTGCCATCGATACAACGCTGCGGGCTTCGCCAGCAGCGCAAGTGATGGAACGCGAACTGCGGGTGGCGGCGGTGATTGCGGCAGGTCGGTTAGCCGACCCTAATGCGGTGGCGGATCTGGTGACGTTGGCTGACCACGAACGGCCTGAAATGCGCCAAGCAGCGCTGTTTGCGATGGCACGAGCGCACAGCGCTGCAGCGGTACCGACGCTGATCAAGCATCTAGATGATCAAGATGCCGATAGCCAAGCCCTGGCGTGTTTGGGCCTTGTCGATACCACCGACGGCAAAGTCATCGCACAGATTGCAGCGGTGGCCGCGGATCGCAGCCGCGCCGACGTTGTACGTGGCGCGTGCGCCTATGCCTTAGCCACCACGCGCGCGCCAGGCAACGAAGCCGTGCTAACAGACTTGGTGGTTTCGGGCACCGAACAAACCCAACGCTTGGCCGCATGGGGCCTCGCCAGTCTCGGCTCACCGCGCAGCATTCCAACGCTGCTCAATGCGTACTTCACGCGGGGCAGCGACGCCGGTCAAGTCGCCGCCGATATCACCGCAGCGCTCGGCCAGCTCGCCATACCTATGGCACGCAGCACCAACCACACATTTGCAGCGCCGCCGCAACAAAACCGGATCGATGTAAATGGCATTTTGGAAACGTTGCCGAACGAACGTGCAGCGACCACGCTGCGAGCGGACTGGCTTGCCAACAATGCGACGGCGGTGGCCGATGCGATCAACCGCGCGTTGCAGCTACATCGTGATGTGGTGCTTGGCACGTTGACCGATCTCGACCACCACAGCCGCGGGCTCTCGCTTGGAACGCTGCTTTCGAACGACGAACTACAGCGCCCGTCCGCCGTCGCCGCGCTGGGGAATATCGCACGCACCATCGAGCCAACGCTGCGGACAGTTGCAGCCAATGCGGACAGCAAAGTACGGGCGAGCGCTTTGTCAGTGTTGGGCAAAATCGGCACGGGCTCAGAGTCAGCCGCGATCTTGTTACGTGGCCTGACTGACCCTGCCGAATCGGTTGTGATCGCTGCTATCAATGCTAGCGGTCATTGGCTGCAACGCGAACCGAACCCTGAACTGCGCGCCCACTTGCATGCACTTACGGCTGCGCCGTCTTGGCAAGTGCGGCCCGCAGCCGTCAGCGCAGCGGCAAGCTGTGGGGCCCTAACTGACAGCGAATTGGCGGTTTTGGCGAAAGATGCCTCCGCTTTCGTCCGACAAGCGGTGGCGACGAGCATTGGCTTAAGCACCACAGCTTGGCCAGTCCTTGACGGCTTAGCCAAAGACCCAATCTGGCAGGTGCGCGCTGCTGTCGCAGGCCGCCTTCGCGACGCTGTGGATGGCCATGGCAAAGCCCTCCGGGCCACGTTGGCCACCGACCGCGCCCCCCAGGTACGGCTAGCCGCTGGAGAAAAGCAGTAAGTTTCCGGCAGTTTCGGTGTCCGGCGATTTTGACAATGCCCCCCGTCGGGATACAATTTTCGCACGTATGGATGTAGGACTGGTGTGCGACTCATGCAGCGCACTCACGCCAATTGGAGTGCCGCAATGCACCCGATGCGGCGAACCTGTGGCGCTTGACCCAAGGCGTCTTTCGGTCAAACGCCCGGCTGTGATGCCGGCAGCCGCGGCCCATGATGGAGCCCATGATGGAGTAGTTGGCCGAGACGATCAGCCCTGCCCTAAGTGTCACGCAATCGTGGGTGGTGGCCATAAGTTTTGCCATAGCTGCGGGGCGCGCATGCCCGAACCGTTTGCGTTTGAAGAAACTCAAATTCGCAAGTTGGGTGGCCCACAAGGTCGCAGCACCATGTTTTTTGGCGCCGCTCAAGCCGCGCATGCGCGGCTAACGCTCATTCGAGGCGATGGCGAAGATGGCGTGTCATTTACCTTGGCTGGCGACGAACACCTTGCGGGTCGAGGCAATTGTGCCATTAGCTTTCCCGACGACACGTTCCTATCGCCGGTGCATGCCAACTTCCTCTATCGCGATCGCCAGTTGCTGGTACGCGACGAAGGCTCGGTGAACGGCGTCTACGTCCGAATCACAACGAGTGTCGAAGTTGCAGCAGGCTCAAAGTTTTTAATTGGCGAGCAAGTGTTGTCGGCTCAACCGGCGCGCATGCATAACGATGTTCCAGAGCCCGATGGCACGTACTTTTCAGCAAGTATGCCGCGCCCTGCGGTGTTCGAAATCGTTCAACACTTACGAGGCGGCGAACGCGGGCGCGTACTTCGGCTCGACAGTGATTCGGCCACCATTGGACGCGAAAACAACGTCATTAATTTTCCCGAAGACCCATTCATTTCCGGGCGTCATGCTGAGATTCGCAAACAAGGCGGCTTTTTCACGTTGATCGATGTCGGGTCACGCAATGGCACCTTTGTGCGAGTCGAAGGCGAACAAGTGCTGCGTCACGGCGATTTTGTGTTTTTGGGCCAGCAGTTGTTACGAGTTGAAATTGTCTAACAACGGATTTCCAGACCGAGTTCCATTCCCGGAGTCACTATGATCACGTGCAATCGTTGCGGCAAAGATAATCAGGACAACTTCAAGTTCTGCCTCGGCTGTGGCGCGGAACTTACGGCTCCGCGGTCGGACGTCGGAATGATGAAAACCATGATGGCAGACCCAGGGCCAGCCCAGGCACAACCACGG
>JAKQOD010000911.1 GCA_029565465.1 Deltaproteobacteria bacterium | reverse complement strand
CTTCGCAAACTTCTCGCGCGGCCGATGTGGCTGCTCATTCGTGCTGCGCTTGCGCCCTGCGCCAACACGCGCGCCCCCATGAGTCAGCTTTGGCGGCGGCAGCGCCAACCCTAGCTGAACCATCCCCCGCTTTTTCTTCGCTGCCCTCATTTTGATTGGGCGAATATATAATCTCGCGAGGCCATGGTCAACCTCTTTTATAAAGAATGGATGAACCTTTGGAAGACCGCCGCGGGTTCGCGATTCAAAGCCTCAACTTGATGACCGGCGCTCGCCACGGCAACCAACCCTCGACACGGCGACCTGCCTCGACACAGAACCTAGCCCGCTTCGATAGATCAACCCCACCCATAGCAAAGGAGCGCGCCGACATTGGAATCAGAAGAATCGGCGGACGGCGCAGCAGACCTCTTGCCCGGCAGGGCGTCCGCGGCTGCGCTGCGGTACTTTGCTTCTTGGCATAGCGCGCGTACGAAGCGTCACCTTGCGCCCTCGTTAGCTGCTGGGAGGTGCCCCAGAACTTGTGATGAATCGTCAGCTTTGCCCGCCGCCCTCTGCGCGGCGAAGCCGCGCATTCACCCACCACCGCGCGCGACGCCGCGCGAGATTCAAAGGGCGGCTTTGCCTGCTGTCTTCGCGGGGAGGCGCACCGCCCTCGGGCGTGCGAACCAGGGCGGTTTGACCCGAGCTACCGCCATTGGTCGATCCCTTTACGGCGTATTTCGGAAATCGAACGGATAGCGGACTTCAATCGTGCCGCCGTCTTCGGGCGCTTCGAAATTGGCAGCAAACATGGATTCTTGCATGCACTGCCGGAACTCTGGATTTTTGATGGTGGAGTCGGCGTCGATAATCTCGCTTTCGCTCACCATGCCGCCAATGTCGGGCTCACCGACGATGGTGAAGCGTACGGTGATCTTGCCAGCCGCGGATGGGTCAGTTGCAAGCGTGTTTTCGTAACACTCGATGAACAACGGTTTAAGTTCATTGATCCGCTCGCGCACATACGCCGGATCAATTTCGTGGGCTGCAAGCAGCGGCGGTGGCGCAGCGGCGGCAGCGGCAGCCGGCGTGGTGGCGGCAGGCGTTGTTCGTTTGGTTTGGGCCGCAGCGAGCTGCTGTTGCAAGGCCGCCCGGGTCGCAGCCGTGAGTTTTGGCCGCTGCGTTGCCGGTGCGCTTGGTTGTACGGGTACTGGCGCGACCAATGCTGGCACCTTGGTCGCTGGGGGCGCTGGGGCTGCGCTAGTTCCCGCCGAAGAACGTTGGGTTGCAATTATGATGGCGACGCCTATGCCGCCGATAACTGCGACGGATGCGATGATCGATTTCATAGTGATTATACCTTTCAGCAATGCAGGAGGAGCAGTGACTGCCGTTGGTGCGCTGCCGGCCGGCAGGGTAGGCACCAACGAAGCAATCCATGATTTAAGCTCGTGCTGATCAGGCGAAGCGAGCTGGGTACGCAGTTGGCTCAGGGCGGCTTTGAGGCGCCACCGCACTGTGCCTTCGGGAATATTTTGTTGCCGGGCAATCTCGGCGCTGCTGAGTTCTTGGTAAAAGCGCAGCAGCACCGTGGTCCGATATGGCTCGTCGAGCTGGAGCACCGCATTGGCGAGTTGCCGTTGCATTTGCGCCGCTGCGAGCAGTTGTTCGGTGGATGGCGCCGTGGCGGTTCTATCCGTTGCCGCGGCTTCGCGTTGTTCGCGTCGGCTGGCACTGCGAAAGCGGGCTCGCACTGCATTGCGGACAACGGTGCCTAGCCACGGCCGCGTCGAGTTCTGTGCTTGCGCCTGCGGCGGATTCTCCAACGCTGCTAGCCAAGCGTCCTGCACGGCGTCATCGGCTTCGGCGCTGGTGGCGGCCACATACATCGCAACGCGCCGCGCCCACGCGGCATGTTCGAGCAGTTCTGAGATGTTTGCAGTCGTTTGCGCCATTTCAAAGAGCAGTATGCCGCCCAGCGGCAAACCGTTGGCAGAAAAATGAAAAATCGACGATCGCGCGACTTTCCGAGCGTATGCCCGTTTGGCGCCGCGTTCGGCCAAGGCGCCACCTTGCCGCTGCGGTCAAGCATCCTTGGTCAAGCTAGAACCCAACGACGTCGACGGGCGTCACGGAGTGGGTGGTGGTGTTGTTGCCGATTTCACCGTGGTAGTTGGTGCCAAAACATTTCACCCCACCCGTCGTCGTGATGAAGCATGAGTGCGCAGCACCTGCCGCAGCAGCGGTAATGCCGGTTTCCAAGCCGGGAATATTCAGCGGTCGCAATGATTCAACGGTCGTGGCGCTGCCAAGCTGGCGCTGCGAGCCGTCGCCCCAGCCTTTTACAGAATGCGTCGTCGTGACCGCAAGCACGTTGAGTTGACCGGCGCTGATTTGGGTGACACCGCTGGCTAACCCCAACACGCCAACCGCCACCGGGGAATCCGATTCGAGGCCACCGGTGCCCAGTTGGCCAAAACCGTGATTGCCCCAGCATTTCACCCCGCCGCTGCTAGTCAGCACGCAGGTGTGACTGCGGCCGAAGGTTGTTTCGCCGCCGGCAACGATTGCAGTCGCGTCGGTCACACCGATGACGTCGACCGGCGTTGGCGAATCCACCCTTGTGTTGTTGCCTAGTTGCCCATGCTTATTTTCGCCCCAGCACTTTACGCGGCCGGTGTTGAGCACCGCGCACGAATGGTAGAAACCCGACGCAATCGCGATGGCACCGCTGGAAATCCCGACAACATCGATCGGTACATTCGAATACCGCAGCGATGGCGCGGTGCCGAGCTCACCTTTGAAATTGGAACCCCAACACTTCACGCCGCCGGTGGCCGTGATCGCGCACGTGTGCAGGCCGCCGGCCGCAATCGCTGCCGTGCCAGCGCCGAGGCCGGTTACGTCGACGGGCATTAGTGGGTTGCTGTTTTGGCCGTTGCCGAGATTGCCTTCGCCGTTGTAGCCCCAGCATTTGGCAGCACCGGTCTCGGTCAGCACGCAGGTGTGCGCACCACCGGAAGAGATGGCGCGAACGTCGCTAAGGCCAACCACATCCATGGCAACATGCGACTCGATCGTTGTGCCGTTGCCAAGCCGACCTAGATCGTTGGCGCCCCAACATTTCACACGTTTGTTTGCGGTGACCGCACAGGAAAAAGCAGTTCCTGCGGAAATTAGAGAGGCTTGTTGAGGTGGTGGCGGATCGCAGCTGGTCGCTGTTTTGTTGGTGCCAGCAGGGCAGGTGAAATCGCACGCCCCATCAACCGTGCACGATGTAGCTGTTGCGGTAGCAGGCAATACACATGCATCGCACGTTGCAGCAGCGCAGCCAGTGGCAGGACTGGAACGATCAGCGACTTGGCCATTGCAGGTTTTGACCGCAGCGTCACCGATCGCAGCGTCAGGAGCATTCGGGCCATCCGAATGATGGGCGGCGCCATCGGGTGTTGGGTCCGCGCCTTGGCCTGGGCTTCCACATGCCAGCACCACCATTGCTGGTAAAACCAAAATGCCGCTTCGTAAGTGCGAGTTCATGCGGCCGCCAGATGCACTCACTGTGCCACGAGTGAAACAAGCCATATGCGGCGGCGGGCCGGAAGGCATGTGGACCAATGGTTACAGAGTGCTGTGCTGCGACTACGACACCGACTGCACCAGCGACGATGTCACACGATGTCACAGATCGTGATGCGCGCTCGCCTGTGTTGCTACGCCTCGGTGCGATGGTGCTTGGCTTGCCGCGCTGGCCGAGCGGCAGCGCTGTCACTTGAAATCGGCGATACTTCGCTGACGCCCGCTGGCTTGCGCTGGCGTTGTAACTCGATGACATACGGCTGCAGGGCTTTAGGCACCGAGGCGCCAGGGTGGGCAAAATCGGGCGCCATGGCAGCGCCGGCTTCGTCAGCACTGTAGCCGCGCTGGTCGACAAGGTATTGCCGAATCAACTCGGTCAAGCGCGGCAGCGAAATCGCAGCGAGTGACGTTTTGCTGGCGAGCCATTCGGCAAACGCTGCAAACCCTGCGAACGGCGAGCCCACGTTGCCATCGCGATCGGTCCACAACAACGGGGTGGTGCCGGTGAAGTTGCCACGGTTGGCAACCAAGTCCCACGCGCGGGCAAAGCGTTTCATGCGTTGCAGCTCGGCGAAGCTAATCATCTTGTTTTGCAAAATTTCATACGGTGGGTCGGCACTCCACACCACGTTGAATTCGTTGTCGTGGCGAATGATCGGAGTGCCGCGTAAGCGCTTGAGAATGCCAACTTGAATCTCGTGGGGGCCTGCTAGTGCTAAGCGATCAAAACCAAGCGCAAACGTTGCGATATCTTCGCCTGGCAAGCCAACGATCAAGTCAGCGTGCACGTGTGCGCCGGTTTGGCTGTGCAACCACGCGAGGTTGGTGAGCGTGGCGTCGATGTTTTGGCGTCGCGAAATGCGGCCAGCGGTCGCTGGGTCAAACGTTTGAATGCCAACTTCGAGCTGCACGGCGCCTGGGGCGAAGCGCGCTAGCCGTTCGCGCAATGCTTCAGGGAAACGGTCCGGCACCATTTCAAAGTGAGCAAATAAACCCAGGTGCGCACGCTCAAGGAAAAAGTCGAGCAACGCACCGCTGACTTTGGGCGATAAGTTGAACGTGCGATCGACGAACTTAAACTGCTTAGCGCCGCGTGCGGCAAGTTGATCGAGCGCGGTGAGCATCGCCGGCAACGGAAAGTTGCGGACTTTTTCGTCGAGCGATGACAAACAGAACTCGCATTCAAACGGACAGCCGCGCGACGCTTCGATGTACAACACGCGATTGGCCAAATCGTCGTCGGTGTATTCATCGTAGGGCAAAACCAAACTCGCAGTGTCGGGTTGGCCGCCGGCGATGATCTTGCTTGCGATCACTGGCAGCAAGGCGCGCTTTGGCGCTAACACGCGTGCGGCCAACTCGGCAAACGCCAGCTCGCCTTCACCGGTAATCGTGTAATCCGCCAGCTCTACGATCGGTTGGCCAACGGTTTCGTGCGAAACCTCGGGGCCGCCCAGCACCACGATGACCTCGGGCGCAACTTGCTTGAGCATGCGCACGACGGCCAGGCTTTCGACCACGTTCCAAATGTAGACGCCGATGCCTACTAGCTTGGGTTGTTGCGCTAGCACGCGTTCGACGATGTCGATGGGCCGTTCGTTGATCGTGAATTCCATGATCATGCTGCGATCGCGCAGCTCGCCTAAATTGGCGCGCAGGTAGCGCAAGCCAAACGCCGCATGAATGTACTTGGCGTT
>JAKQOD010000893.1 GCA_029565465.1 Deltaproteobacteria bacterium | reverse complement strand
CCGCGCCGCGCGGAATTCCAAGGCGAACATCCGAGGTGAACGCGGGCCTTGGCAACCGTCAAGGGCTGCTTTGCCCGCTTTGCCCGCCGCCCGCTATGTGGCGAAGCCGCGCATTCACGGCGATCCACTGGGCGGCTTTGCCCGCCGCCCTCTGCGCGGCACAGCCGCGCATTCACCCACCACCGCGCGTCGCGTCGCGCGGAATTCCACGGCGAACGTGCGAGGTGCACGCTAGCCTTGGCAACGATCTGGGGCAACGGCTGTACGTTTCAACATGGCAGCCGCGCCTGGAGGTGCGCCGGTTGAGTAGACGATCGACGCGGCGCGCGGTATCAGCGGCGTATGAGTAGTGCGCCGACTGCTGTGCCAAATGCTGTGAATGCTGTGCCGCCTGTGTCTGCTGCGCTTGCTGCAGCGTACGATCCTGAAGCCTTTCGCACGCACGGCCATCGGTTGGTCGACGCGCTTGCGGATGACTTGGCGCGAGCGCAACAACGCAGCGGCCACGTGCTGCCAGCGTTAGACCCAAACGCAGCGCGTGCCCAATGGGCCTTGCAGCCTAGCGATTTTACCGGTGGCGCCGATCCACTTGCCGATTGGCAACGCATCATCGCAGCGTCGACCAAGCTGCATGATCCACGATGTGCTGCGCATCAAGTGGCGCCGCCGATGCCAATTGCGTCGCTGACCGAGTTGCTAGCTGCGCATCTCAACAACGGTATGGCCGTGTTTGAAATGGGCCCGTCAGCAGTCCCGATTGAACTCACGGTATTGCAGTGGCTGTGCAGCGCATTGGGCTGGCCGTCGACTGCGGGAGGGTGCCTGACGTCTGGCGGCTCGGTTGGCAATCTCACCGCGATGTTGGCGTTGCGGCAAGTGCGCGGTGGCCAAGTTATGGAGCGAACGAGCGAACGCTCGGAGCGCGGCGTTGACATCTGGCGCGACGGCGCGCATGCAGGCCCGCCGTTGGCTGTCGTGACCTCGGCGCAATCACACTACTCGGTGGCGCGGGCACTGAAGATCATGGGGTGGGGCGAAGCGGGAGCGATTGCAGCGCCGGTCGATGCACACTTTCGCCTCACTGGCGCAGCCGTCGAGGCCGCGGTGCAGCAGGCCAAGCGCGACGGCAAACATGTCGTTGCCATCGTTGCATCTGCTGGCTCAACGGCCACCGGTGCATGCGATCATCTCGACGAAATCGCCGACGTTGCGGCAGCGCACGGTTTGTGGCTGCACGTCGACGGTGCGCATGGTGCGTCGCTGGCGTTAGCGCAAAGCCCAGTATTGCGGCAGCGCTTGCGTGGCATCGAACGCGCTGACTCTGTTGTGTGGGACGCCCACAAAATGTTGATGATGCCAGCGTTGGTTACTGCAGTGTTATTCCGCGACGAGCGCCACGCCTATGCAGCGTTTGCACAACAAGCTGCGTATCTGTTTGCCGATGGCCAGGCTCAAGCCACCTGGTGGGACATGGGCCAACGCACCGTCGAATGCACCAAGCGCATGATGGCCATCGAGCTGTACACCGCACTGCGCGTGCATGGCGCTGCAGTCTTCGCCGAAATCGTCGAGCGCCAAGTTGCCCAAGGCCAACGCTTTGCCGAACTCGTCGCGGCCGACGACGAATTCGAATTAGCCCTGCAACCCGATCTCAACATCGTTTGTTATCGCTATCGGCCGGCGGGGTGGCGCACGGCGTCGTCGGTGGCTGCATCGGACTCTGCTTCGTCCATTGGCGCGTCGTCGGCAATTCTTGCAACTGCGGCAACGGCAGGGACACCTACCGCCGACCCCGCGCTCGATCAATTGCAACGCGACCTTCGCGCCGACCTGCTCGCCGACGGC
>JAKQOD010000891.1 GCA_029565465.1 Deltaproteobacteria bacterium | reverse complement strand
GCCCGTGCTTTGGATGCGCACAAACGCTGGCACCGGCGAGCCGCCACTAACGATTTCGGCGGCCGCGGTAACGCCCTGCTCAAGCACAAGTGGGCCAGCAAAATAGTCAGCACCGCCGCCTACCATCATCACACGATCTTGGACGGGAATAGCGGCATCGTTCGGAGCGGTGTAGCGCAAACGATAGGTCGCGGTGTTTGCATTGGTCGCGGTGACGTTAAGAAAGCCATTGCCCGACGGGCAAAACGACCCGGAGTCGAGCTGCACCAGCGCTTGATAGACGCCGGGTTGGTCAATCACAAACGACACTTCCGAGCCGTCGGGCTGCGCTTTGGTCGTTGGTACCACTATGTTATTGGCTGTCACTTGCCAGCGATAGTCGATGACACCGTTGGCATTGTAGGCCTGCGCGCGCGCGCGCGCGGTGCCGGTGCCAGCTTGCGCTTGGTTGGGCGTGAACGATACTTCAACACGACAAGGGTTGTGGCCATCATTCGGTGGACCGTCGTTCGGCTGAGCATCGGTACCTGGATTCGCATTCTCAGCGCCGCAGGCCACCGCCAATCCCGCGAGCAGGACGGCACCACAGCGCAAGGCATATCGTGACATCAGCGCACCTCCAGTCGCCATGTTTGTCGTTGCACGCAGGCGTTCGAGTTGATGGAACAGGTAGGTGCACCATCAGCGCAGCTCAGCGTTCGTGCGACGCGATCGGAAATCTCAACCCGCAATTCGATGATGTCGCCGGGATTGTACAATGCTGGATCCAAATCGATCGATGCCCGGCTTGGCCCGTCGATGGCGCTCCGCACGCCACCGGTCAGCGGACTTTTGATCGACCAGGTAAACTTGGTTTCGTGCACATACGGATCACCCACCGGCGCTGGAAAAATATCGAGATCGTCGTCGACAACCTGGACCGCGAAGCGCTGTGCAACGTCGAGAATTGCAGTGCTGGCGGCAGGCGCCGGCAACGGTGTTACGGTGTCGATGCAGGGTGGGCGGTCTTCGACTACTTGCACGTCAATATGTTCAACCGCGATCGCGCCGATCGCATCGGTCGCCGTGACTTCGATGGTCCATTTGCCGGGCTTGTCCGGCAACAAGCGGTAGCTGCTTTCGTTGGGGCGCGCCGGATCAGGTACCAGCATCTCCAACGCAGGATTCGCCGAGCCAGCGGGTGAATACACTTTCCACTGGGCCGCAATCGCAGCTGCGGTGTCGTCTGGGTCGGTGATGCGCGCGCGAATCGAAAACGGCACACCAACTGGATAGTTGTCGAAGCCAGCCGCTTGCAGCGTAATTAGCGGAGCCGCATTGCCAACATCATATACCTGGCGCGCGGTCGGCCGCGATTCAGCACCTTGTGGGTCAACGCCACGCAAAATCACTTCCAGTTTTTCCACTGGTGAACCATCGCTGCGCACCGCCGGCACCATCACGGATGCTTTAGCTTCGGTGCCGGTAAAAAACGATGCAGCGTCACAATCGTCGGCCAGCCGACCGCAGACGTGCATTTCCCAAGCAACTGAAACGTTGTAGCCGCCGTCATCTTCGTCGTAGCGATCGGCACGAAATTCAGCGCCATGGCCGCGCGACAACGCCGGAATTGACGTCTTTTCGATAGACACCACGGGCCGCGTATTGAGGTCATCGACGTAGAAGCACGCTGGCATGGCAGGCAAGGCCAACAACGTCAGCAGCCACGGGGCCATGACCTGCGTTACCGTCGCGCTGCCTGCTGTAGAATGCCGTGTACCCATATCGGTTGTATTTGCAACCTGCTTGCCAGCCGCAAGTGGCCGAAATTCCCTAAAATTGAGTCTACTCAAGCATGGCGCCGGGCGCAATTGTGACATCCATGTCGTGGCACCAGTCATGGTTTCGTACACTCGATTGCGCCTGCGATCATCCGCAACGTGCAGGCCGGCACCGCAGGCACCGCCACCCACTGGGCCGGCTTGGCGGTGTCGCCGTCCCACAACACAACTGGATAGCGGCCGGTAGGCAGCACCAACGAGTCGCCGTTGGCAACTTTGGTTTGTGAAATGGAAATAGGGACACCAAGGCCGGCAGTGATGCGCACCCGCATGAGCAAGGTGCCGGTGAGTGTCACCGGTTGGCCCGGCATCGCGGTGAATGAGGTGTGCCACTCGGCCATGCCTTCGCCTTGGCCACAAGCGATCGTATGCGGCCCTGGCGCGACGCTGTAAGTTCGGCTGCGTTGCCATCGGCCTTTGGCTTCACCGTCGAGAGTGACATTGCACCAGCTGTCCATGGCCAGCGTTACCGTTGCATTGGCGACGACCGCCGGCACCACTGGCGCATCGATGGGTTGCGCAACGACGATCGGCGCTGCGTCGACAGCGAATTTGGCAGCGGCATCGATGCGGCGAGCTGCGTCGATGCTACGGCTGCGTGCATCAACCGTCACGCGAGGTGCGTCCGTGGCGGTGGGTGCATCGATGGGTAGCAGCAGTGCGGCCGTAGCATCAACCACCAGCGCATCTGGGTTTGCAGCGTCCGGGTTCCGGACGTCGCTGCCGCTATGCCCCACTTGGTTCCAAGCAACGACGCCTGCCGTTACCACAGTTGCTGCGCCTAGCCCACCCGCAGCCCAGCGCCAACGCGGTCCACGATTGCCTCGCGCCACCGTCGACAACATGGCGGCGACCCGAGGATCGTGTGGCGCCAACGCGGCTGCGCGTTCGACCAGGCCACTGGCCAAAGCTTGCTTGCGGCTTGCCAACGCAGCGCTCGCCCGACGCAACAAGCCGTCGACCAAACTCGGCGCGCGCGCTTGGGCCTTAGCAGGATCCGCCAACAATTCTTTGACCAACGTGCGATTGTCGCCCCACCCTGCATGTTGCACAAACGCACTCAGCTCGTCGGCAAACTGCGCGGCCGATGGGGTGCGAGCCGCCACCGTTGGTGCCATCGCGTGGGCAATGATGCGCGCCAACTCCGCACCCACCGCCGGTACCTTGCGATCCGCGGGCGCTGCTGAGCCATTCGCAATTTGCGACAGCACTTTGGCCGTCGAGCCACCATACGGCAACTCGCCGGTCACCATTTGGTACAGTGTTACCGCCAACGAATACACATCGGACGCAGCGGTTATGTCGTCGCCAACTGCCTGCTCAGGACTCATGTACGCTGGCGTGCCCAACAATGCGCCGGTCCGCGTCACCAGCGATTCATCGGCGGCCACTTGCGCCACGCCAAAGTCGGTCAGCAACAACCGCCCGTCGGTGGTGGCCATTACGTTGGCCGGTTTGATATCGCGGTGCACGATGCCGGCAGCGTGGGCGAGCTGCAGCGCACCAGCTAGTTCGGCAACCATTGCGGCGGCATGCTCGGGCGGCAGCGGCGCGTTGGCTTGGGTAAACTCGGCCAACGAATGGCCGCGGATGAGTTCCATGACCAAAAATGGCGGCGCCGTCGAGGTGCCATCGGGCACACCAACATCGAGCACGCGCAAAATGTTGGGATGCTCAAGTGCTGCAGCCGCACGAGCTTCACGTGCAAACCGGCGCACCACGTCGCTGCGCTTAGCCAAGTGCGGAAACAATACCTTCACCGCTACTTCGCGCCGCAACTGTTGGTCGCGCGCGCGATACACGGTCGCCATGCCACCTTCGCCGATTTCTTCGAGCAATTCGTAACGGCCCACCGTATCGCCGGCGGCCACTGCACGCATCGCGGCAACGGAGGATGCTGGCGTAGCCGAAGCCTTGCCATCACCAGCAGCGGTATCGGCACTGCCCAATTCGCTCGGCGTATCTAAGGCGCGGGCTTTGTCGTCGCGATCACCCGCCACAATGGCTCACGCTAACGCGCAGGCGTTGCCGGCGGAAGCCACGCAACGTGATTGGACTTGGCGGCGGCTTTGGCTGCCTTCATCGCTTTGCCTAAACGGCGGCCGAGTTCGTCGGCAGCGTCGGTAGGCGACCCAGCCGACAACGCGGAAGTTACCGCACTCGCCAGCACCAAATGCAGCGCGTGATTGGAGCTATCGGGCAACAAGGCTTCGCGTTTGCTTTCAAAGTCGGCCAGCGCAGCGTCGCAAAATGCAGCGGCTGCTGTGCCTGGAATCACAACCACGAAGTCAGAACCACCGATGTGGCCAACAAAACCGCCATCGCCTGCGGCGCGGCGAGCGACATCGAGCAATAGCGTACCGATGCCACGGACCACCAACTCGGAATGCACGATGCCAACGGCGTCGGCATAACCATCGAAATTGAGCACGTCGATGTGCACGACCGTTGACGGCACGCCGTCCTTCTTT
>JAKQOD010000860.1 GCA_029565465.1 Deltaproteobacteria bacterium | reverse complement strand
GGGTCACCCGTTAGCTGCGCTTTGATTTCGGCAGTTTCGCCCGCGATGACTTCGATTTCTTTTTTGTATTCGTCGTAGCCGTCGGTGGAGATCCAAAGCGTATGTTTGCCTGGCTTGAAATTGCCCGAGAACGGCGTTTTGCCGATGGCCCCAACCGACTTGTCGTCGAGGAAAATGTCAGCACCGGGCACGTTCGATTTAATTTCGACCCAGCCAAGGTAATCGTCTTCGGCCATCACGGCTTTGATCACCAACAATTTGGAAGGATCTGCCGACAACCGGGTTTCGACAATTTTGTAGCCGCGCTTTTCGATGATGAGCTTGTGTTCACCTTCGAGTGTGCCCGACCATGGCGTGCTGTTCAGCGCGCCTTTCTTTTTATCGTCGAGATAAATCGTTGCGTTGGCCGGTTCGCTTTCGATCACCACCAACCCGCGCACTTTGACATCGCCAAGCGCTTGCACTTCTTGCGACGGCGTTTGCGGTTGCGCTGCAGAGCCTGAACCCGAGCCCGAACCGGAACCCGAGCCGGACCCATTCGCTACCGGCGCACCAGCGTCGTTGATGCGTTTGATTTCAGCTTGCAATACCGTGATCGCACGCTCCACCCGCGGCTTGTCCGTCGCGGTTGGATCTTCGCTGATGTAGCGTTTGTAAAATTCAATCGCCTTTTCATAGGCTGTCACGTCCGACGACTTTTTGCCTTTCATGTGAAAGGCGGCGCCAACGTTGTACAGAAACTGAGGGAATTGTTTGGCTGCGTACGCGTCTTGAAAACCTTGCGCGGCTTTGTCGAAATCGTTCGCGAGATAAGCGACTTGCGCTGCGTCGAAGGCATCTTGTGCAGCTTTGAGCTTATCTGCCGCAGCCGGCTGTGCTTGCGCACCACGTACTGCATGGTTGCCCAACAACCCTGGGACGCCACTGGCCGCGACAGCGCAAACCATGATTAGAATTCGAGATTTAGCTGTTAAGTTCATCTACGCACACCCGTCCACAATTGTAGCGTGGAATGGCTGGTGTTCGCTAGGACTCAGCCGGTTAAGTGTCACTTGCATCACGCTTGTCACATGAGCTGCAAGTTGTTGGAATGAATCATTTATTTTGATGGTTCAGCGAACCACTGAATATTTGCAGCGATCGGCTCGCGGGTAGTTCGGCACTGATTCGCGCTCACGGTTGGGTCTTCGTAACCAATCGCGATGCCAAATAAGATGGTTTGGCTTTCTGGAATCCCGAGTTCGCGTCGCAATACTTCTGGATATGTCGCGATCGATGCCATGGCACATGTCGAGATGCCGCGGGCGGCTGCCGCTGCAAACAGGTAGCCAAGCCATACGCCGACATCAAGATAGGCGTACGGCCCCAACGCTCGCTCAACCGAAACTACCGCAACATGTGGGGCGTCAAAGCACGCAAAGTTGCGCAACCAAGCTGCATGGCGCCCGGCCTTGTCGTCGCGGGCGATCTCCATCGCTTGATACAACGCGCCGCCACACGCGCGCCGATGTTCACGGTACGGCGGTGGATAATCGACGAGAAATGGTAGTTCCGACGCTGGCAGCGACGTGTTGGCAGCATGCAACAGCGCGTCGGTTAAGCGTTGCGTAAACGGCGGCTTGGTCAACGCGATGCGCCACGGCTGAATGTTGCACCATGATGGTGCGCGTTGCGCATCGGTGAACAATGCATGCAATTCATCGTCGGCGATCGCGTCCGGTTTGAAGCCGCGCACGCTGCGGCGCTCGGCCAACAGCGCGCTTAGCGCGGCTGGATCGACGGGAGCTTTCAGTGGATCAGTCATAGTTACAGCGTTGGTTTGGCAGGCCGGTTGGCAAGCAGGTCGCGAAAGCGATAGATCCCCGTGCTGTGCCCGTCGGAAAATTGCACACCCAAGCCGTAGTTGCCGACGAGGTGCATGTTTTTAACGGTGATATCCAGTGGTACCGTCGCTGGGTCCAATAAGCGTTCACCAGTGAATTCTGATTGGCAATGCGCACATGCGCAGCGCAAGCGTAAGTCGCGCGCAGACCAGGTGTCTTCGTCGCCTTCGTCGTCCCAGACCAGGCGCACTTCGGCTTTGCCGAGACCAACAATTTCAACAGGCATTGGCATGGCGGCGTCATAGCGCGGTCATCCGCCGTCGACAAGTGGGCTTGGCAGTGGCGTCGGTGCCCAGGGCACGCGGCACGCCGCTGTTAGTGTGCAACAGGTGCAGGAGGCGTCGGTGCAGCGGGGGCAGGCGCAGGTGCCGTTGTTGCCGCTACTGGTGCATCACTCCACGGATGCCACCACTTCATGAGGTAACAACTGCCGGCGCCGACCGCTGCGGACAGCGGAATGGTGAGAATCCATGCCCACACAATACGGCTTGCTAGGCCCCACCGAATCCCACGCGAGTTTACCGTGCTACCAACACCAATGATCGCACCGGTGATGGTGTGGGTTGTTGACACTGGCACCTTCATTGCCGATGCAATAAATAACGTGATTGCGCCGGCAACTTCGGCGCAGAATCCGCCAATTGGTTTGAGATGGGTGAGGCCCATGCCCATCGTTTTGACAATGCGCCAGCCACCAATGGCGGTGCCAAAAGCCATACAGCCGTACGATGCCAACACGATCCAGTAGGGGAACGCAGGTGGATGTTTGCCAGCGAATTCGGGGCCTAGATTGCCGCTTGCGACAAGGATGACAACAATCACGCCCATCGTCTTTTGTGCATCGTTGCCGCCGTGGCCGATCGAGTACGCAGCAGCCGATATCAATTGACCGACTCGAAACGTCTTGTCGATTTTTTGCGGCCGCATTTTGCGAAACAGCCAATAGATGACAAACACCAAGAACGAACCACCGACGAAGCCGATCAGGGGCGCCAACACGATGAACTTGACGATGCGCAACACATTGTCATGGTTGAGCACCGCAAGCCCGCCATAAGCAACCCCGGCGCCGCCGATGCCACCAACCAGCGCATGCGACGAGCTTGAAGGCAAGCCGAGCCACCAGGTTAACAAGTTCCACACGATCGCACCCAACAAGCCGGCTGCGACGACGTAGACGAACGCGGGGTCTGCGGCGTTGACGTTGATGATCTTGGAAATCGCGTTTGCGACGCCTTCTCCAAAAATGAATAACGCGACGAAGTTAAAAGCCGCGGCCCACAGCACGGCTTGCCGTGGCGTGAGTACGCGCGTCGACACAACAGTTGCGATCGAGTTCGCAGCGTCGTGAAAACCGTTGATGATGTCGAACGCTAGCGCTGCGACGATCGTGACAATGACGATGGTTTGCATGGCGGCCTCGGGCTACGCGTGTTCGAGGATGACGCCTTCAATAATGTTGGCCACGTCTTCACAGCGATCGGTGGCATTTTCGAGATTTTCGTAAATCTCTTTCCACTTGATGACCATGATGGGGTCCTTTTCTTCTTTGAACAGCCGCGCTACCGAGCGCCGCAAGATCGCGTCAGCTTCGTTTTCGAGGCGATTCACATCGATGCAGAGTTTCAGAATCTGCTGCGGATCTTTGAAGTTGCGCAGGCAACGCACAGCTTTTTCGACGTCGAGCGTCGAGCGATGCAGCACGTCGGCCAAGTCGCGCACGTCGTTGGTCATCGCCGTGAGTTCGTACATCACGATGCGTTCCGACGCCGCTTCGACGTAGTCCATGATGTCATCCATCTTGGTGATCAAACGATGAATCGAATCGCGATCGATCGGCGTAATGAACGTCTTGTGCAACGCTTCAACGCAGCGATGCGTGATGACATCGGTTTCGTGTTCAATATCCGAGACGCGGCGGCATTTGGCTTCGATGTTGGCGCCGGTGGTCACGAGCGACAGGAACTCTTTGGTTCCTTCAACGGTGAGCGCAGCATGTTGTTCAAAGAAGTCGAAGAAGCTGGTTTCTTTGGGCAAGAAGCGTCCGAACATGCCGGTGGGGTATCACGCCTGCAGTTGCAGTTGTGTGCCGGGACTGTGACAAAAAATGGCTAACATATTGAAAAAACGGACGCTCGATTGCGTCAATTGTGGCAGGTTACTTCCCGTGACTCCGAGCGCTTTAATCCTCGTAGGTCCGTAATAGCGCAAAGAACGGCCGGCCTTTGCGAATGCCAATGGCGACACGTGCACCTTCAGGCTCGTCGTAGTCAAGCTTACAGTCAGTTGGCTTTGTGAGATTCAATTGGCGCTGCAAAGCGCTAATCGCAACGCGGGTTTCCTTGTTGTCGAAGCCACCGAAGCTGGGACCGCTTGACCCTGAGTATGCGGTTACGATTTGTTTGCTGGTTGCATCAACAAGTGTGTAACCAAAACCTTCCATCGGTTCTTGGTTGGGTGCACCGAAAAGCGCCCAAAGTCGACCGAGAAACTCAGCATTATAGTTTGCGTTCGCAAACAAGTTTCCCCATGGAGGTCGCCAACTACCAAGCGATGAACTACCGTTCGCCGCCTCGGAAGGCGCTAAACGGAATCTTTCGGGTACGGCCGCCGCAAGCCGCGGCTTGCTAGCCTTTTTGGGGGACGCGCTTGGCTTTGCCTTTTTTGGCGTCGCGCGTGGCTTCGCTTTTGTGGCGACTTTCTTCGCCGTGGCTTTCGTCCGGCCTAGCTTTTGACGCGGCGATTTTTGCATCTGCCAACGATAAAGTACTGCAATTTCGCAATCAATTTGGAGGAGATGCTATTCACATCTTGATACGTTTGTTCTCGGCATCGTACAGCGGCTTGAGCGACGCAACGCATGGGTAGCGTTTGTCGGCGATTTCAATGTCCCACGTGCCGCTTTCGAGGAACGCTGGCGTGATCGGTTCGTCGGTTTGCAGCATCGCGAGGCCGACCGCGCCACCGAGGGTGTGTCCATACGATGCAGCGCGAATGTAGCCGAGCGCTTTGCCATCGCGGCGAATCACTTCGGCGTGGAACAGCAACGGATTGGGATCTTTGACCAAGATTTGGACCAGCCGTTTTTTGAGTGGGCCGGCGGCTTTTTGCGCAAGCACGGCATCTTTGCCGAGGAAGCCTTCGGGCTTTTTGAGATCAACGGCGAAGCCCAAGCCAACTTCGAGTACATTGTCGGTGTTGTCGATGTCGTGGCCGTAATCGCGATAAGCTTTTTCCATGCGCAAGCTGGCCAGTGCTTTGAGGCCGGCATGGCGCAAGCCAACTGGTTTGCCAGCTTCGACGAGCCGGTCGTAAACATGATTGGCCTGTTCCGCAGGGATGTAGAGTTCGTAGCCAAGCTCGCCGAGATAGGTGATGCGAATGCACAACACGCGTGCAAACCCGATATCGATTTCGCGTGCGGTACGGAACGGAAATGCTTCGTTGCTGAGATCTGCCGACGTAAGCGATTGTAGCAGTTCGCGCGAGCGCGGCCCTTGCACGTTGAGCTGGGCGTACGCTGACGTTTGGTCGGCGACAAAGGCATGCGCCTGCCCAAAGTTGCGCTTCATGTGGGTTTCGATATGGCGATGCACCGTGTCGCTGCCGACGACAAAATAGCGTTCGTCGTCGAGCTTGGTCACCGTGAGATCCGCTTCGAGCGTGCCATGCGCATTGAGCCACTGGGTGTAGGTGATCATGCCAGCGGCACCATCGACATTGTTGCCGGAGATGAAGTTGAGCAAGCGGCCAGCGTCGCGGCCTTGCACGGCGAACTTCGACATGAACGACATGTCCATCAAGATAACGCCTTCGCGGCAAGCGCGGTGTTCGGCTTCCCAATGGTGCCACCAACTCGCGCGACCGAAGGTGAGCGGGCCAGGATCAGGCGTTTGGTTAGCGCCCGCGTACCAATCAGCGCCTTCCCAGCCGCTGACGTCTTTGCAATAAGCGCCGGCGGCGATCAGGCGCTCATGCACGGGCGAAACTTTGGCGCCGCGTGCAGTTTGCATCGAGCGGTTCGGGTAGTGGCACTGATAGACCATGCCCAGCGATTCGACGGTGCGGGTGCGGCGGTACTCGGGATTGCTTTGATAGGTGTGCAAACGATCGATGTTGAACCCCGTGATGTCGACGTCGGGCTGACCGGTGAGCACCCAGTTTGCTAACACGCGGCCGAGGCCACCGCCGGTGAGAATGCCGATGGAGTTGAGGCCGGCAGCAACGAAGTAATTACGAATTTCTGGTGCTTCACCGACGATGGGGCGCAGATCAGGCGTGAAACTTTCAGGGCCACAGAAAAACTTCTTCACACCTGCGGTGATCGAGCGTGGCACCCGCGCCATGGCTTTTTCCAAGTACGGCGTCATGCGATCCCAGTCAGGCGGAATTTCGCCGAATGAAAAATCGCGTGGGATGCCGCCGATTTTCCACGGCGCACACACTGGTTCAAACATGCCGATCATCAAGCCGCCCACTTCTTCGCGGAAGTAGCCATACGACCCTGGATCTTCGAGCACCGGCCAGTTGGCTTGCAATTCGGGAATGCGTTCGGTGATGA
>JAKQOD010000981.1 GCA_029565465.1 Deltaproteobacteria bacterium | reverse complement strand
CAATCGGTCCATGTTTCATTTCGCCAGCCGAATAGCCTTCGGCATGGATGTACGAAATTTCTTTGAGCTTCAGCGCGCCTTCGAGTGCGATTGGATGTTGCGCGCCACGACCAAGGAACAAAAAGCCAGTCGCGTTGCCATACCGGCGTGCCAACGCTTGAATCTGTGCGCCATGCTCGACGACGTCACGCATCTTGCCTGGCAACGCCAGCAGATCGGTGAGCAGTTCTTTGGCGCGCGCTGGCGTCAGCTTGCCATTGCGGCGGCCCAAGTAGATGGCAAACAACGCCATCGCCACCAACTGGGTGGTGAACGCCTTGGTCGACGCCACGCCAATTTCAGGTCCAGCATGCGTGTAAAAAGCGTGGTCAGCTAAGCGAGGAATCGAGCTTTCCAACACGTTGGAAATCGCCAGGACTTGAGCGCCTTTGCTTTTGGCTTCGCGCACCGCTGCCATCGTGTCAGCGGTTTCGCCGGACTGGCTCACGGCCACGACAAGATCGCCAGGCCCCACGATCGGATCGCGGTAGCGGAATTCAGAGGCGAGTTCGCACTCGACGGGGATCCGCGCCAGCGCTTCGATCATGTACTCGCCGACCATCGACGCATGATACGAAGTGCCACACGCTACAAAGACGATACGCTTGACGTTTTTGACGTCGATATTGACGGTGTCAAACACCACGTCGTCTTGCTCGTTAGCGATTCGCCCAACCAGGGTGTCCGCCACCGAGCGTGGTTGCTCATGAATCTCTTTGAGCATGTAGTGTTTAAAGCCGCCCTTTTCCGCCTGGGTGGCTGACCACGTGATGTTCTTGGCTTCGCGATGCCGCGGTTTGCCTTCGAAATCGGTGATTGTAACTTTGTCTTTGGTCAGCGTGACCAAGTCGCCTTCGTCGATGAAAATGACCTTGCGGGTTTCGCTAAGAATCGCGGTGACGTCGGATGCCACAAAGTTTTCGCCTTCACCAATACCGATCACCATCGGTGACGCGTTTTTGGCAGCCACCAACGTCGTCGGGTCTTTATCGTTCATCACAACGAAGGCAAATGCGCCGTGCACTTTGGCCAGCGCGACTTGCACTGCCGCCGTGAGATTGGCAGCGCCGCCAATCAGTGCGCGGTCAACCAAGTGCGCAAAGATTTCGGTGTCGGTTTCCGACGAGAACTTGGCGCCGGCCGCAAGCAATTCATTGCGCAACGCCAAATGATTTTCGATGATGCCGTTATGAATGACCGAAACCGATCCAACTTTGTGTGGATGCGAGTTTTCATCCGAAGGGCGACCGTGGGTAGCCCAGCGGGTGTGACCGATGCCAATGTTGCCCGGCGCAGGTTCTTTCACTAGTTTTTCTTCGAGTGCCGCCAACTTACCGCGACAACGCACCACGCGGGACAGGCCATCGTTCCAGACCGAAACACCAGCTGAGTCATAGCCACGATATTCCAGTTTGCGCAAACCATTGATCAGAATCGGGGTTGCTTGACGCGTACCGACGTAGCCAACAATACCGCACATGGTTATTTGCCCTTTGGAGCGGCCGGAGCAGATGCTGGCGCCGGAGGCGTGGTTTCTTCTTCCGTGGCTTCCACGGGTTCGGCGTCTTCTGGCGGTTCGATACCAGTGATCTCCGAAATATCGGGCGATTTGTATTTTAGAATCGACGTATCGGCCGGGACCTTGCCAGCAGGGTTGGTTTTGCAGGCGCCTGTACCAACGACCATGGCTGCGCCGACGACAATTGCAGCCCATTGCATGCGAATTTTCATAGGCCGCACGGTAGCACTCACCGCCAATTTGCGTCCTGCCTGCTACCGAGAATTCAACTTCTGCACTTCGAAAGCACAAACGCGCTTGACAAAATGCCTCCAAGGCGAGTAGAAGACTTCTCGCTCGATTCTGCGGGAATAACTCAGTGGTAGAGTGCAACCTTGCCAAGGTTGACGTCGAGGGTTCGAATCCCTTTTCCCGCTCCACTTCGCTTCGCGTGAAAGGCTCCCCCTGCGGGGAAGCAGTTCGCTTCGCGAACTAGGGATTCTCTTCACGCTTCGCGTTCGAATCCCTTTTCCCGGGACGCGGCCCTTCGGGCCTGCGGGAACGGTAAGACGCTCCGCGGGAAGGCTGCCCTGCGGGACAGCCAGTTCGCTGCGCGAACTTTATGACGCTTCGCGGGAAGGCTGAC
>JAKQOD010000838.1 GCA_029565465.1 Deltaproteobacteria bacterium | reverse complement strand
CGACCAAGGTAACGCCTTGCACGCTTGGATGCTCGAGCACTTCGCGCATCGCGAGGCCATCGCCGCCACCGAGCACCAAGACACGTTTGGGGCCTGTGCTAGCCGCGGGCGCTGCGCCAACCGGGCCATCGCCATACGCTGCAAAGGCCGGATGTACCAGCGCTTCATGATAACGGTACTCGTCGGCCGAGGCGAATTGCAAATTGCCGTTGAGAAACAGTTGAAAGCCGGAGCGCCCCGCGGTAACCGCGATGCGTTGATAGGTGGTGGTTTTGGTGTAAACCACGGGGTCGGCATACATTTCGTCTTCGGCGCGAGTGGTCAGTTCGTTCGCGAACACCAAGCCTGTGCCCAAGAGCGCAAGCAAGAGCACCGCACGAATTCGCACACTAAGCACGGCGCGTTTGCCGAGTTCATCCCGCAAAATCCAGGTGCCCCAAAGCGCCACCGCTGCGTTCGCCATGCCAACCGCTAGCGAACTACGAATAAGCCCCAGCTTGGGCACCAACAACAACGGAAAGATTAAGGCCGCTACCAGCGCGCCGATATAATCGAACGTCAGCACGCGCGACACCAAGTCTTTGAATGCGACCCGGCCTTCGAGCAACCGCATCAACAGCGGAATTTCGAGCCCGACGAGGATGCCAATGGCCACGACCGTGCCAAGCAGTAGCGCTTGGAAGCTGGCAATTTTGGCAAATGCCAAAAACAGCACGGGCGCGGAAACGCCACCGACCAGCGCCACCGCAAGTTCTACTTCCAAAAAGCGTTTGGCGAGTTGGGTTTCTAAGCGGCGCGATAACCACGCGCCAATGCCCATCGCGGATAGGTATAAACCAATGACGAGCGAAAACTGCGTAACCGAATCGCCCAGCAGATAGCTGCCAAGCGTGCCAGCCAGCAGCTCATAGATGAGGCCACAGATCGCAACGATGAAGACGTTCAAATACAACGCGGTTGCCGAAACCGGCAAAGGCGTTTTGTTGCTGTCAGTTTCGAGCGCGGGCTCGCCGGCGCCATCGGATCTAGACGATGCGGCAGGCTCGCCGACGGAATTGGACATCGTTAGCCGTGCACGGCAGCCGAAATGATCAGCGCGATGCCGACCAAAACGCCTGCAATGATAATTCCCAGCGACGTATTTTGATCTTCTTCGATTTCTTTGCGAATCGAAAACGGTGCAATTTTGGTGATTAACCAAAACGCAGCGGCAAAAACCACGACGCCAATGCCAGCGAAAACCACTGACGATACTGCTGCTTCACCAAGTCCATCGAGTTTCATTACTTTCCTCCGTGATAGCCGACATGCCAAAAATGATATGATCGATAGCCGCCTGGCGAGCTGCGCACGCTGGCTGGTAGTTCATCGTGTGCCGCTGTCGCGGGTTCCCACTGCGTGATTGCCACGGCTGCGTAGGCCCCCACGATCATGGTGCCAACGATGCCAAAAATAATGGTGCCGCGCGTGATGCGGCCTTTGGGGACCGGTGGATTTAGTGGCTTACTCATCGTCGTCTCCTGCAAAGAAGCCGTCGTCATCGTCGTCATCGTCCTCGTCGTCGCCAGCCTGCGATGCTGCCGGCGGCCCGTAGAATCCGCTGTTCTCCCAGCGCTTCTTATCGTGGCGCCAACGCACGAGAGCTAGAATGACAAAGATGATGAGCAAGAAGCCCAGCGCCATAATGAGATACGCGCCTTGAAACACGTTTTGCCGGATCACGAGATCGACGCGGGCATTGTCGGTCATGCCGTGGACGGCTTCGACGCGCGCGACATAGGTACCAGCTTTGATGGGGGAAATCGTACGCTTGCGTTGGTTGGTGCCTTCGCTCCAATACTCCCCGTCTTCGTAGCCAGAGTAAGATTCCATTTCGTGATCGACGCTGACAAACGTGCCCGTGCTTTCGTCAACCAAGTCAACGACGACATAGGCCCACGAATTTGTTAAGCCATATGTGCCAACGACGAATTCAATATTTTGGCCAGCCTTAACTTCGAAGGGCTCGGTAAAAAAAGCGTTGCCTGGCTGATCTTCGGGCGCCACTGGGCCGACTTCAGCTGGCGGTGGCGGCAGGTTTGGTTTGCCGGCCGGCACGGTGAAGGTTTGGTTCACTAGCTGGCGTGGATTCGCTTTGGCTTTAAATACGATGCCCAGCGTCAGCAGCACGCCAAACAACGCCAACGCGACTTTGCCCAAGTGGGGTAGCTTCAAAGGCGCGTTGGGGGCAACGCCTTGTTGCGTATCCGGTACTTGCACGCCGGTGGCTTTGCGTACCTCTGCTAACGAAAGATACGTCGACAGCGAGGTGTTGAGTTCTTGGCCTTCGAGCTCACGCGACAACATTGCCGGCGGTGCGATGGCATCGAGCGTGGTCGACAGATCGCCGGTTTTGACGCGCCAATAAAACTCGCCGTACACTTCGTCGACGCGCAGCGTGCATGATGCATAGGCTTTGAATTTGACGCCTTGATACTCGCGATCGCGCGTGCCTGCGGCTTGGGTTGCAGCCGTGTCAACCGGCTCAACAAAACTCCAATGGCCGTCTGAACACACCAACCACCGAAACCCGAGGTCGGCATGGTGCAACAAGTATTCATGAAACGGGTACCAACTATAGTCGACCCAGGCCGATCGGCGCTGATAGCCAACCACGGTGAATGGGCTAGGCGCTGGCGCTGCCGTGCCCGGTTTGCCCTGCGGATCCGTTCCACCCGGCGCAAACTGCGGAAAATTACATTTGGTGCCGAGCGGAATCGCGGGCTTGGCTTTGCTTGCAAGTTTGCCAAGCAAGGCGAGGGTGCCGTTTTCCGTCGAAATCAGTTGATTGCAATACGGGCAGACCACCCGCATCGAAGAGTCAGGCAAGCGCAGATCGACGGCGCCATTACACTCGGGACACGCTAAGCGCTTGGCTTGCTGCAGATTGGCGCTGGCCGGTTGCCGCTCACCGCCAGAGATGCCGAGAGCGCTGAGTTCGACCCAGGCGCCTGCGAACAGCGTTGGCGTTTGCTGCGGTGCATTGGGATCGCCATAGTCCAACGTTGCAAAGCTGCCAGTGCCGTCGGACATGTCGGCAAACAAGAACCATACGTTGGCTTCGAGCCGAAACGGCAGCTCACCTTCAGCGCCGAGATACTTGCCAGTCCCGAATTCAGTAACGGTGTACGGCGTTGATCCGCCGATATCGACGCGACTTCCGGCGGCGAGTTGGTCGGCCGAGGGCAGCGCCGCCGCACCGTTGGGCACTTCAAAGCTAACCGAGAATTTGCCTTGATGCTCGGCGATCCAACCCCACCGACCGTCGTCGAATTTAGCGTACCACTCCTGCCAGATACCGCCGGCCGAATGTTGGATTTGAGCTTTGCCGATAAGCAGAAAGCCGCGGCCGGCATATTTGCCTTCGGCAAACAGCGCCAACGGCGACGCCATCGGTGCCAGATCGGCCATCTTGCCGAGGCTTTCGATGCCGCGGTCGCTGCGCACGACGGCGTTTTTGCAGTTGCCGCAGATGCGCACGAACGAGTCGTCGAAGCGAAATTCGACCGGCGCACCGCAGTTAGGACATTGTACGTTCACGACGCCACACTCGCTTTCTCCAGCGCAACCCGGCTGCCACGTTCGGCTACCGTAATCTGCGTGCTGCGCGCGCCAAGGTGCTTGGCGCAAAACGCTGACCAGTCAAAATTGTGATGTAATGCCGACGGTGCACAACAATACAAATTGATCGTGGCTACCTGCGCTTCGGGAAATGTGTGAATCGTTAGGTGCGACTCAGCCAGCAACACCATGGCGGTGATGCCAGGCGGTTCGGGAAATTGGTGGTCGGTTTGGTTGACCACCGTAAGGTGTAGCTGCGCTACGGCGTCGGCCAACAAGCCTGCGATCGCTGCACGGTTGGCGAGCTGCGCCGCTGCACAATCAAACGCATCAATCAACCACTCGGTGCCGCCAGTCATGAAGGCCGACACTACGCAAAAGCCGGCGTAGGTTCAACTGCTTTGCAGGCTATCCCAGTGCTCGCGGTCCCCTATAGGCGTGGCTTGGCGATACGCGCGGGCCTTAGCCCATGCATCGATTGTCAATGAGGCGTGTGACTTTCGGCGCAGCCCCAACGAACACCGCCATCGCCAGCACGGCAGGCTGGTTGACTTGGTCGATCAGCTGCAGGGTTGTGGCATCGCGCAGTTCAATGTAGTCAATGCGACAGCGCGGTTGGGCTGCAATTGGCGCAGTAGCAACGGCCAACAGCCGCGCTACATTGCGTTCGCCTCCGGCCAGGGCGTCGGCGGCCGCGGCGAGCCCTTGCGACAACGCCAAGCCCGCAACCCGATCGTCGGGGCTGAGATATACGTTGCGCGAGCTCATGGCGAGGCCGTCCGGTTCTCGGACAATCGGCATGCCGACGATCTCGATCCCAAAATCGAGGTCACGGGCCATCTGCCGGATGACGGCAAGCTGTTGAAAATCCTTTTCGCCGAAGAACGCCACGTGTGGTCGGGTCAGGTTAAACAGCTTGGCGACGATGGTGGCGACGCCAGTGAAATGGCCAGGGCGTTTTTCGCCGCACATCGGCACGGATAGTTCACGAACTTCGACGAAGGTTTGGGCGCCGGCCGGGTACATCGCCGAGGCTTCGGGGCAAAACGCGATATCGAGGCCACAGGTTTTGGCTTTTGCGAGATCGCCGGCTTCGTCGCGTGGATAGCGCGACAAGTCTTCGTTGGGGCCAAACTGCGTCGGATTTACAAAGATCGTTAAGATCACGATGTCGGCGCTGCGCCGTGCGGCACGCAACAGCGAGAGGTGCCCTTCATGTAGGTAGCCCATGGTTGGCACCACGGCGATCTTCAAGCCATCGCGGCGCAAGTCTTCGACTTTGGCGCGCATCGCGGCCGGGTCGCGGATAATCTCAAAGGGCAAACGCGAAGGAAGGTTGGTCACGGCTGCAGCATAAGCTGCATGGCGTGGCTCGGCGAGGTCACGGCTACGGAACTTTGCACACACCCATGTTGCTGCAGCCGGTGCTTGGTGCTGGGCAATCAGCTGGCACGGTGCACGCTTTGCTACAGTGCGGCCCCTTGTTGTTGAAATTGAAACACATATAGGGCGCTTCGCACGCTGGTCCGCCGATCGTGCACGCAGTCATATATTTCGGTGCGCCGCTGCTGGTCGGCGCGTCAACGGCAGCCGCAGGCGCATCGGCAGTTGGCGTCACCATCGCGTCAGGACTCGACGATTTGCCGCTATCGCAGGCGGCGACGGTGGCGAACAGGCTGAATATGGCGACGGTGGCAAACTTCATGGTAACCACGTTTTGCAATAGATAGGCCAATTTTAGATGCGGGATGTATTAGTAATATTAGGTAGTTACCATCGTTTTAGGCCTTCTGCACCAGGCTGTACCTGGGGCTGAGGACCCCGTTGTTGCAACACAGAGTCCCACCTGCTGCACCAG
>JAKQOD010000836.1 GCA_029565465.1 Deltaproteobacteria bacterium | reverse complement strand
TATCGCTCTTGTTATTGCGCCCGGCATTGGCTAAAGGTGTCCAGATGTTGGCCGAACCTAATGCTACCGACCCGGTCCGGGCCGGGTTTTGCGCCATCATTGGGTTTCCCAACGTCGGCAAATCGACCCTGCTCAACCGCTTGTTGGGCACCCATATTGCCGCAGTGTCGGGCAAACCGCAGACCACACGCGATCGTATCTTAGGCGTGCACCATATCGACGATGGCGTCGGCGAGCCGGCGCTGCCAGCGCAAATCGCATTTGTCGACACACCAGGGATGCAAGATGGCCACGGCCCGTTGCGTCGCTACATGCGTGACGAAGCGGTCGCTGCGGCCAGCGAATGTGACGTTGTGCTGCTGGTGATCGACGCCAATGACTATTCGGGCCGCGTGCCTGAGCGCTTGGACCAGCCTGATGCACTGCTGATCGCCAATGCGATGCGGGCGCATCCTTGCATTGTTGCGATCAACAAAGTTGATAAAGTCGGCAAGCCCGAATTGCTGCCGCTGATCGAAAGCTGGGCCAAGGTCGTCAACACGGGCATCGTGGTGCCCATCTGTGCCCAAACCGGCGAAGGCGTCGACGCCTTGGTCCGCGAAATCGCGCTGCGCTTGCCGGTTGGGCCAGCGCTGTTTCCTGCCGATATGGTCACCGATCGGCCAGAGCGCTTCGTTGCTGCCGAAATCATCCGTGAGCAGCTGTATCACCAGCTCGGCAAAGAACTGCCGTACGCCTGTGCCGTGCAGATCGAATCGTGGAGCGAACGCGCGCATCAAAAAGATTTGGCGATTAGTGCCGTCATCGTGGTCGAGCGCGAATCGCAAAAAGCGATCGTGGTTGGCCGCGCTGGCAGCCGCATTCGCGAACTTGGCATTGCAGCTCGCCAAGCGTTGACCGAATCGATCGGTAAACCAGTGCACTTGAAGCTGTTTGTTAAGGTCGTTGAAGAGTGGAGCCGCGGCGATGTGTCGTTGCGTAAGCTCGGCTACGGCAATTCTGGAGACGTATGACTGCACTAGTCGCTGTCGTCGGCCGGCCCAACGTGGGCAAGTCGACGTTGTTTAATCGTTTGGTAGGTGGCCGGCCGGCGTTGGTGCATGACACCCCGGGCCTGACCCGCGATCGTCGTTACGGCGATGTTGATTACTTCGGCAAGAAATTCCGCTTGGTCGATACCGGCGGTTTGGATCCCGAAGCTGAAACCGAAGTGATCGGTGCTGGCATTCATCGCCAAGCGCTGCGCGCGATCGACGAAGCCGACGCTGTATTGCTGGTGGTCGATGCCAAAGCTGGCATTGCGCCGCTGGACCGCGCGATCGCGAAAAAAATCCGCGCTACCGGCCGGCCGATTTTCTTGGTGGTGAACAAGGTTGATCACCAAGTTCGCGAAACCATGGTGCCTGAGTTTTTTGCCATGGGCTTGGGCCAACCGTTCGCGGTTTCGGCATCGCATGGTCGTGGCATCGACGAATTGCTCGACGCGGTGTGCGAAAAGCTCGCGATCGAAACCAATCACGATGATGTTGCGCCAACGCCACCGCCGTTTGCTGACGCCTCAGCTCCTGGGCGTGCCGCGGCGCCTGCGCCAGTGCATGACGCTGCCGACGACGAAAGCGCCGATGACTACAGCTACGGCGATGATCGCGACGCGGAAGACTTCGAAGAAACCGACGGTGACGATGCAGGCGGCGGCGCAACCGGCAGCGATCGTAAACCGAACTGGCGGGCGCAACGGCACGATCCGAATCGCCCATTGCGAGTGGCGTTCGTTGGCCGGCCAAATGCAGGCAAGTCGTCGTTGACCAATCGTTTGCTCGGCGAAGAGCGTTCGTTGGTGCATGACGTGGCCGGTACCACCACGGATCCAGTTGATACCGAATTTTCGATCGGCAACAAAAAGTACGTTTTGGTTGATACCGCTGGCGTGCGTAAACGCGCCAAAGTCGACGAAGATATTGAAAAGATCGCGGTTTCGATGGCGATTGCGCAGATCGATCGCGCCGACGTTGTGGTGTTGGTTATCGATGCTGCCACGGGCCCATCGGAACAAGATGCTCGCTTGCTTGGCATGATCGACAAAGCCGGCCGCGCTGCGATCATTGCGATGAACAAGTCGGATTTGGTGACGACGCCGCTAGCGAAAGACAAACTGCAAGAAGCGGTCACCGACAACTTCCACTTTGTGTCGTGGGTGCCGGTGGTGAATCTGTCGGCGATTCGTGGCGATGGGGTCGACCGCTTGATGGACGTGGTGAACTCGGTTGCTGCGCAGCACATGCGCCGCATTGCGACGTCGCAGCTCAACAAGTTCTTCGCCGAAGTGTGCGAAGTGATGCCGCCGCCGGTGTACCGCGGCCGCAACGTCCGCGTGTACTACATGACGCAAGCGACGGCTCGGCCGCCGACGTTCTTGATGTGGGCCAACAACCCGCAAGGCATTTCGCCGTCGTATCGGCGCTTCGTCGTCAATCGTTTGCGCGAGCGCTACGGTTTCCGTGGCACGCCGTTGCGCTTGTTGCTGCGCGCCAAAGAAGGCGTCGAAGAACAAACGCTGCGCAAAGCTGCGCGTGGTGCAGCCAAAGCTAAGCGCAAGCTGCGCAAGTTTGCATAGCTCTCCGCGTGGTGCGTTAGCGCTTCGCTAGTGCATCGAGGCGCGCCAACAATGGTGCGCCCTTCGCTGGATCAACCATGTGCACGTAGCTGGCGTAGCCGCGTGCGCTTTGCACCACGTCACCGGTGCCATCGGCGCCGATGCCATGCCACGACTTGCCGGCGGGCCCATCGTGCTCAAGTTGAAAGAGCAGGGCGCGAAACCGACGCAGTTCGTCGCGTGGCACGCTTAGCTTTTGGTTCACTACGACACCGGTGACTTCTTGCCGGCCGCCTTGCCGCACAACGCGCACTTTGTCGGGATGGACTGCAAATCCTTCCGCTGCGACGAGGCGCCGCACTACGGCGAGGGCTTCGCCGACGTTAGCGTTACGATCGTGGGTGGACAGCGTCAGGTCGTCAGCGTAGCGGGTAAACGTAAACCCGTGCTTGGCGCACCAACCGCCGAGCCGGGCATCTAACCGGCGGCATAACGCATTGCTGATGGCTGGTGACGTCGGCGCGCCTTGCGGCAGCTTGCGCTCGCCGCGAGCGACATAGTAGGTAACGCCGTCGAGCTGGGTCTCAATGATTTCGGGTTCGGTACACAGCAACGCCAACACGATCGCAACTTCTTCGTTGTACCCGATGGTACGAAACAGGCCTTTGACGCGGCGGTACGTTACCGTCGGGAAAAAGTCGCGCAGGTCGACGTTGAGCAAGATGGCTGCGCCCACATGTGGTGCTGCGTTGCTGACAATCGAACGGCCAGCGGCAAAACCATGCGCTGCATTGGATAACGGGAATTTGGCAAGCAGCTGGTCGAGGATGAACCGTTGCGCGGCTTTGAGCTTGGCTTGCGGCGCCGAGATGATGCGCACGCCACCGGATTTTTTGGCGATGCTGAACCGGTGGTAGTGATTGATGGTGGAAACTTCGCGGGCGTAGGCCAAGTGCCGCAAGGTGCCGACCGAAACCTGCATTGCATGCGCGATGTCGGCGGCGGTTTGCCAGGCCGGCAAGCCAAGTTGCGCGATCGTTTTCGCTGCGTCGCCGCTAGCGCTGACGCCTGGTTGTAGCCCCGTCGAAACCTT
>JAKQOD010000828.1 GCA_029565465.1 Deltaproteobacteria bacterium | reverse complement strand
GTGGTGCCACCGCTCGACGCTAAAGCCGTCAAAATGTTGGATCTGCAAACCGCCATTCTGGAACGCGTGCGGATCAAACTTGATCTCGACAAGCTGCCGGTTGAGCGGTTGGCGGAAGAAGAAATGTGGCAACGCGCCGAGCGCGCGATCGTCGACATGGTCCAGTCGCTCGAAGCCTCGGGGGAAGTACCGAAGTACATCGAACACGATTTATTGATCAAAGAAACGATCAATGAAGCGCTTGGCCTTGGGCCACTTGAGGACCTGCTTGCCGACGATTCGATCGATGAGATCATCGTCGATCGCAAGGATCGTGTAGTGGTTGGTAAAGACGGTCAATTGCGAGGTGCCGCCAAGGCGTTTTCGTCAGATGACGTTTTGTACCGCGTGATCGAACGCTTGGTCGCGCCATCGGGCGTGGTGCTAGCGCAACATCCTTTGGTTGACGTGCGCCTGCGTGACGGTTCGCGCTTGACCGCCGCAGTGCCGCCAGTGTCGACGCGCGGGCCGTGTTTGGTGCTTAAAAAGCCAATGGCGCGCCCAGTTACGTTGCAAGAGTTGACTTCGGCCGGCGCGTTGTCGTCGCCGATGGCTGACTTCCTTGCGATGTGCGTCAAAGCGCGGCGCAACGTGTTGGTCTGCGGTGGCCCATCGTCGGGCAAAACCTCGGTGGTGGCAGCCCTGGCGCACGCCAGCGCGATGGGTGAACGCATCGTTTCGGTTGAAGCTGTGAG
This sequence comes from Deltaproteobacteria bacterium, assembly GCA_029565465.1. Classification (GTDB taxonomy): domain Bacteria; phylum Myxococcota_A; class Polyangia; order Haliangiales; family Haliangiaceae; genus JABFXX01. The sequence continues at coordinate 1,502 of JAKQOD010000828.1, read as the reverse complement.
TGAGCTCGCACTTGCGCGTGACGAATGGGTCGCACTTGAAGCGCGCCCCTCCGATGGCCGCGGCAGCGGCATTGGCCTCGCTGAGTTGGTGAATAAAGCCGTGCGTATGCATCCTGACCGATTGGTGGTTGGCGAAGTCACTGGTTCGGAAGCTTTTGGCTTAGCAACGGCGTTGGCGTCGTCGATCGATGGCGCGGTTGCGGCTGTGGCTGGTGAAGGCTCCATCGCTGCGCTTGGCCGAGTTGCGTTGTTAGCGCGTACCCATGGCGATCTGGCAGATGGCGTGGCGCGCGAACTGGTGGCGCATGCGTTCGAAGTTGTCGTGCATGTGGGCCGTGGCAGCGACGGCAAAATGCGCGTGCTGGCCATCGATGAAGTGATCGGTGGCGGTGACCAAGGTTTCGAAGTTGCGAATTTGTTTGGCCACCGAGACGGCACGTTCAGCGCTAGTGGTCAAAAGCCACGATTTGAAGCGTAGGCTGCGGCCCGTCCTGCTTGTACGCGTGGCAGTGCTACACTGCCCTCATGGGCATGTCGAACGCAGCGGCGAGTACGGGCACAATCGTTAGTATCAATCCGGCAACCGGCGCTGAATTGGGCCGAGCACCGGACCTCGCCAGCGACGATGTTCGCGCGATGGTCGCGCGAGCACGGGTTGCGCAAGCGGCGTGGGCCAAGGTGCCATTGGCAGAACGCTGTGCGCGGGTGGTGCGGTTCGCCGAAATCTTAATGGCGCGCAGCGACGAAGTGATCGATTTGATTGTTGCCGAAGTGGGCAAGACACGGCTCGAAGCGTTGGGCACCGAAGTTGTCATCGTTGCTGACTTGGCGCGGTATTTTGCCAAGCGGGCACCGGAGATCTTGGCGCCGAAGTCGATTCCGCTGCATCTGCTTAAACACCGTGCAAGCTATTTGCATTACGTGCCGCGTGGCGTGGTTGGCATCATCGCGCCGTGGAATTTTCCGTTTTCGATTCCGATGGGCGAAACCGTGATGGCGCTCATCGCGGGCAATGCCGTGGTGTTGAAGCCATCGGAAGTGACGCCGCTGATCGCTTTGAAAGCGCAAGAGTTGATGATTGCAGCAGGCATTCCTGGCGATCTATTCGATGTCGCAACTGGCAGAGGTGCGGTCGGTGCAGCATTGATCGACAGCGGCATCGACTACTGTGTGTTTACCGGCTCGGTGGCGACGGGCAAAAAGGTCGCGGCAGCGTGTGGCGAACGCTTGATTCCATGCACGCTGGAGCTCGGCGGCAAAGCGCCCGCTATTGTCTGTGCCGATGCCAACTTGGATCGTGCTGCGCAAGCCATCGTCTGGGGTGGCTTTGCCAATAGTGGTCAAGTTTGCGCATCGGTCGAGCGCGTTTACGCGCACCGCGACATTCACGACCGGCTGGTGGAACGCATCGTGGCGCTGACCAAAACGCTGCGCCAAGGTGACGCTGCGAATGCCGACATCGATGTCGGCGCGATGGCGTGGCAGCGCCAGGTCGACTCAGT
>JAKQOD010000812.1 GCA_029565465.1 Deltaproteobacteria bacterium | reverse complement strand
AACGCCCCCTGCGCCGCCATTTGTCCCCAAGCAAGAACCCAATGCCACACCGCCCCGAGTGCCTGCGCCTGCGCCTGCGCCGCCAAGTGGGCCCGACAGCCTCGTCGTCGTCGATTTGGTTGCACGCAAAACGATAGCCACTATGCCACTGGCGACCAACCCGTTTTCGGGCGTGAGCATATTTAGCGATCATGTTGCATTTGTGAATGAGAGCACCGTTTACTACCGTGGCAATAGCTCGGCAACGCTGGCCCTGCCGTTGGCAGATGGAGCGGCAGCGCCTGCGGTTGACCCGTGGGTTGTCGCGGCTCCGCCTGAAGTCGAAATCAATGGGGCACCGTCGGCGGCCGCCACCGCGCGCGAGGGGCTGTTGCTGGTTGGGCATGGCAAACACCTGCGGCTGGTGACTCCAACTGGTGCAATGTTTTTAGGCTATCAGCTGCCGCACGCGTCGGCAGTCGACATGCATGGGGACGCTTTGTTGTCGTGGACCGGGTCGCGTCGCTCGCTGTTACTCATCGATACGCTGACGCAACAAGTGAGCGAAAGCAAAATGCCAGCAGCGACCACGTCGGTCTATCTTGATGCAACCCATCGGCTGGCATTGGAGTCCTCGCCAAAGGGCGATGGCAACCGGTTGCAACTTGTTTCAGTCACCCACGCCGAGCCCGCAGTCTATCTACCCATGTTTGGCAAAGATGCCTACAACGTTCAATACGGTCGTGAGAGTTCGGTCGTAGCGGTAACCGTCAACAACGGTGACACGCTGCTTGCGATCTACGACCGCAAGCGCAACACGTTGGGGGCCCCGTTCACGGTGAAAGGTGGATATTCGTTATTCATGCTCGACCCAAGCCGCACCAATGGCGTGGTTGCTTACAGCGTGAAAAACACGGGCTCGACGGATGCGTTGTTTACAGCGTTGCGCAAAGACGGCAGCTCGCTCAAGGTTGACAGCACGTTTCGCTTGCCAGCATCGATTATTGCCGTCGATACGCGTGGGCTGATCTATGTATCGAAGCCGGTGACGCGCAGCGATCGGCAACAGACGTTTGAAGTGTACGACAAAGAAACCAAAGTGCGCGACTTGCTGTTGCCCGCACCGCCGCAACTGAGCCCGGATGGTAAACGTTTGTTGGTGGCCGAGAATGCGCGGTTGTCGGTGTTCGACGATGCAGGTCAGCGCTTGTGGACTGCGGCGGCGCCACACGGCTCGGTATTTTGGTCGACGAGCAGCCAGCGGTTGGTCGCCGTTAACGATGGCGGCATGATGACGTTCGATGCAACGACCGGCGCTATGGCAGCGCGCTGCGGTTGGGATTTTGCGTTGAGTAAGGATGTTCCCGATGACAATGCTCGCGTTGCAACCCCTTCGGTTTGTGAACGCCTGCCGTAATCGGCATCACGCCCTACATTCTTCGGCAGCGCGGCTTGTGGCGGCGATCTGGTTGCGCGAGATTGTTGGATAATGTCACTTGCTCAGAAAGCTGCCAGAGGTGCGCTTTGGACGATTGCGACAAGCATCGGCGGGCGCGTTATTGGTGTGCTAGGCACGCTGATCATGACACGCTTTTTGGCGCCCGAAGCCATTGGCGAAGTCTCGGTGGCGACCATCATTGCGATGACGGCGAATTGGGCAAGCACGTGGGGCTTCGGGCCGTACG
>JAKQOD010000804.1 GCA_029565465.1 Deltaproteobacteria bacterium | reverse complement strand
TGTCGTTAGCGCAGCACTTTCGCGTCGATCACGCGTGCAATGGTTAGCTGTGGTGTAGCAGCAAGTTCGACGTGAAAGTGCTGCGCTAACGACATCGACAACGCACTGAGTTCGCCGGCACTAAGCCCCGTCATAAGCGTGCGTTGCAGTTCAGGTTTGATGCGACCGCGCTGGGCAAGCTCACGGTTGCCCATTCGGCTGCGATAGCCTTCGAGCACCATCGCCGCTACATCCGCACGCTGTACGCCGGGCGCTTGCGCCACTTTGAGCAATTCTTGCTTCAGCGTCGTTTGCAGCACAGTTTCGTCGTCGGTATTGACGGTCACGCGCAACTTCTCATCAACTTCAACAATCAGCTGTTCCGTTCGCGCTATGTCGTCGAAGACTTTCTTGTGGTCGCGGGTCACTGCAAACCGTTTCCTGTGTTGTGTATTTGGCGACCCAAAACTAGGCATCGCGATCGGCGCCCCAAGGTGGCAAGTCGCTGGAGTGTTTGTAGGGGCCGTAGCTGTCGGCCTCGGGCACGAGAGCCATAAAGTTTGTAACTTTTAATAAATCGAAATTAGGTAGCGACAATGGCCATTGGTCGCGGTGCCAAATCACACGTTGCATGCCAGCCACGTATTTATCGTCGCGCAGGGTGGCTTCGCGCCAGGCGTTGTCGCGATGAGAATCGTCGCGATAGCAACACATGACCACTCGCCCTGGCGCATCGACCGCATTCGGCGGTAAGTAGCCGGCCAACTTGAGGTCGACGCGTTCGGCCAAGATCCGGTGTTTCAGCCGCGGGCTTACGGGCTGAATCAACCACCACTCACCTTGTAGTGCATCTTGGCGGCTGAACGCCGGGTCAAAGGCTCCGAAGAAGTCGAAGAGTGTGGCAGCGGCGAGGATGCTGGCGTACTGCGAAATACTCGACCCTGCGAAGAAGTTATTCAACGGCTGTTCGCTGCTACAAGTTTCGTTACCGTACGCGGCCACGAACGCGTTCCATACCGTGGCTTCGAATTTACGTAGGTTCCAGGTGCCGCCGTGCTTTTCAAAGAGTGCACCAAGCACGGGGCCAGCGTCGTGTTTGGTATTTTCCCAAACATCAGGCGATTGATTTCCGCGAAAAGCATGATGCTCGATCGGCGTCGCACCGGGGTGCGCGGCCAACATGAGCGCGGCCCGCACCAGCGGCAGATCAAACGTCAATTCGTAGGCCGAGGCCCCCGCCGTTGTTGCAAGCCCACCTTCCCCCACCGACAGGTGTTGCAAGGCATCTAGCACGTGGAATCGCATCCATCGAACAACATCGGCCGGCCCGGTTAACTTCCGTATCTTGTCGGTCTCGTATGATCGACTCCCCAGCCCCAACTCGCGCGAAAGCGTCGCGCGCATCCGCGCTTGGCCGGCCGCCAAATCGTAGTCTTTGATTTTGATATTCATGGCGCGCTTCACAATCCTACCGCCGCGTCGATCACGCGCGCAATGGTTAGCTGTGGTGTAGCAGCAAGTTCGACATGAAAGTGCTGCGCTAACGACATCGACAACG
>JAKQOD010000783.1 GCA_029565465.1 Deltaproteobacteria bacterium | reverse complement strand
TTTCATTGCCCCTGCTGGCTCGGTCCGCGGGTGACTAGCGGCACCGACCCGCTCGTGCCCCTCCGGTTTAGGGTTCGCCGCGTGATGATTGCCCGACTCAACCTTGGCGACGTGCTCGTCAACAGGCTTAGCCTTCGTCGCGTGCCCATCGGCCTTGGCTTTGCCATGCGGCGAATCGGCTGCGTCATGGTGAGTTTTTGAGGCTTGCGAATCCGCCTTCGGCGTCAACGCATTGGTCGCTTCCAGCAATTTGGCATATTCGCCGAGCGTCGCATTCGCCTGTTCGGGCGTTGCGTGCGAAAGCTCCGCGGTCGCGTGCTGCAGTGCTGTAGCGCGTGCTGCCAACGCATCAAGGTCGGCGGTACCATTGCGACCGCGCCGCAGCGCCGCCAGCCTAGATGACAGAGCGGGCACATGCGTTGTGAGATGCGCGCCGATCGCCATGGCAGCGCCCTGCAAAAACCACTCGGTCACCGTCTGATCGGTCGGCGAGGCCGCGCGATGTTCCATGGCCATGCGCGTGGCGTAGTCAATCGCCGCCCCCGACACCATGGTCACTGTGAGACTGCCGGCGCCGCGCAAAGCACCAGCGGCACGGGACATAATTGTCGGCGCCGCTGCGCCGGCGTTCGCGATCAGCGCTTCCGCTTCCGATAATCCGCGCAGTGCGCCAAGGTTCGAAAACGGCTTCATCAACGCGCTGATCATGACTGGCGTTAAGACGTTCACCACGATCAATGTCGAGATCCGGCCGTGATCGCCAAGCACTTTCTGGGCGCCGACGTTAATCGCCATGTCGGCAATGCGGCCCGCCGTCCAGCTCGCACGCCCCACCGACGCTAGCGTGCCTAAACTGTAAATAGCTGCGCCTTCTTCGGTGTACGCGACCACCTCTGCGCTCGCTAGCATCGCAGCGCTTGTTGCGCCCTCGATCGCAGCGGCGCCCCATTGGCCTGCCAAGGTTACGACAATCATCGTCACCAGCTGAAATGCAAAGAGGCGAGTCCCGCTGTCCTTCATTTGCTTGGCCGCAGCGGTTAACGTCTGCTCGAACTTGCCTGCGCGCAGCCTCGCCTGCAGCGTGGCTTCCATCGCACGTAGCGCGGCCTGCTGCCCACGCAGCTTGGTGGCTGGATCCGCAGCGGGACCGACGGCGTCGCGCTGCGTATTGTATTGATGCGCGATGCTGCGCATATCGCCCGCCAGCAGCGCCAATTCATCCGCGAGCCGGCCGTGCTTGCCCGATAAGACAACGCTTTTTACGCCTTTGTCCATTTCATGCATGGCGTGGGAGAGTTGCCCTGCTTGCATCCGCAACGATGCCACACGATGCAGGAATTCACTTTCACGCACGTCGGCCGCCAGCTGGTCGACAACTTGTGGAGCCACCTGTTTGCCTTCGGCGATCTGCGCCTCCAGCGCCGCTTCACGCGCTGCTAAGCCGCGTAGTTTCGCGTTCGCAGCGCGCCCGCCGGCTACGCTCTGTTTGGAGATGTCGTCAACCTGTGCAGCATCGGCGCTCAGCGCAGCATTCACTGCGTCCAAGGGTTGGCGATGCCGCAATTGTCGCGCGCGCGCCAACAGTGGCGCCACCGTGCCACGACGATGGCCCGCCGCTGCGATTACCTTAACATAGGCAGCCACAATCACACCTGTCGTCGCGGTCATTGGCGCGTTTAAGACCTCGCCTAACTCTGCCGTCGCAGCGGCCAGCGTCGCAGCCTGGGCCTCGATCGCTACCGTCAACCGGGGCGCTGCCGCCTTGCCATGAGGGCCCTTGAGTTCCTCAATCCATGCGGTTGTCGTTGTGATTTCGGCCGAAAGCGCCTCCGTGGACAGCTGCGTGAACCCCGCTTGCTGTGCAAACATGGTTTGCAGCGCGAAGGAGGCTTGCAGCGACGCGACTACAATCACGGTGCGCTCCAGTAACTCAACACTCTGCTGTGCTGTGGTTGCCAGCGTGCTTGGTGCAACGCCCGCTTGCGCCCCCGCGGTAACCTCCTGCAACACAGCTTCGACCGAGCTGATACGTTGGCGAATCGAATTTTCCAGGCGGCCGCCGGGTCGACGTGTCGCAAGATCATTGGCAACATTCAAGGCGGCGCGCCAAGCCGCTTGCAGCGCTGCGTTCTCGGCCTTGGTGCGACTACCGTGCTCCTGCGCCACATTGGCGAGGCCGTCCATGGCGGCGTTGAGGCGTGCGACGGATTCGTCAAGTGGCTGCGATGAGCTCGCAAAAACTACATGAACATATTGCGCGCGCTCCTCCACGGCTTTGGCCGCAGCCACCAGGCTTTGCTTTGTTGGTGGGTTGGCTGGCAGAGCTGCAGGCGGAACTGCCGAAGGAGCGGGCGACGCATAGGGAACGGCCGCAACAATTGGCCCACCGACATCGGCGGCACTCGGCACATTAGCACCGGCCGCTCGTCCCGCTGGCGCCCGCGAAATGCCACGCTGTGCATCATCCGCAAACCCGAGCATCAACGGCTGTGAGACCGACGACGCTACGCCAGCGCTCGCTTGAGTACCTTGCGCCTTCGCCAGCTCGCGCAGGCGTTGGGCTGCGGCAAAATATCGGCGCGTGGCAGCCAAGGCGTCCGAAGCGCGGCCGGCTTCCTTTATGTGGCCCAAGGCTACGGCATCGCCGACCGTGTTGACGCGCTCGGCAATACTGCCAAAGGCTTCGCGTAGTAGTTGCCGTGCACGCGGCAGATCTTTGGCGGCACAAGCGGCATTAATCGCAGCAACTTGCGCGGGCTCGATGACGGAGCGGAGTTGGTTGACGCCGAGTTTAGGATTGAAGCGCTCAAAATCGGCTGGCACGACGACAGCGACAGCGTGGGTTGCGGCGGGGCCGTGGAGTGCGGCGACGGGCTCGGTGGAATAGTTGGCTTGCGCGATCGAGGGCTTGTACTGCGGGCGGGCATAGCGGTCGGTGGTGTTCGTCGATGGGGAATGCGGTGCATTCGGGGCATGCTGCGCGTCGCTGAGGCGCTGCTGTTGTTGCGCGTGATCGAGGTGAGCTTGAGACGTTTGCTGATTCGATGACGCGGGCTTGGCTTGCAGGCCGTAGCCGTCGGCATCGTCGTCAGGACGAGCGCGGTCACTCATGAATTTGGCCCCGACGGACAACGTGCATGGCGCGGCTATCGCGAGGAGCGATGGGAAGTTGCGGACAAAGTTGGGCGTGATCGCAAAAAGATTGCGAGCACGCGCAAGCGAGGGAACCCAAGGACGCCAACAACACGGTGGTTAGCGTCGCAAAATGGAGGCGTGGGCGTCAAGGAGGAAGGCAAATTGTTGATGATTGGACGCAGCGTTCGTCGTGTCAGTTTTTCGACGGAGATCGATGGGTGGGAATCGGATTTTTTCTCAAACACAGGCACGGATAGGTTCACGGGCACGGATAGGTTCACGGGCACGGATAGGTTCACGGGCACGGATAGGTTCACGGGCACGGACAGGTTCACGGGCACGGATAGGTTCACGGG
>JAKQOD010000773.1 GCA_029565465.1 Deltaproteobacteria bacterium | reverse complement strand
ACGTGCACGAACACGCGCACGAACACGCGCAGGCACACGTGCAGGAACACGTGCAGGAACACGCGCAGGCACACGCGCAGGATCACGCACAGAAACACGTGCAGAATCACGCGCAGCAACACGCGCAGCAACACGCGCAGGATCACGCGCAGGATCACGCGCAGCAACACGCGCAGCAACACGCGCAGGGTAGCGCGCGTCGTGAACCTGAGACACCAGGCCCATCGTCACGGCCAGTTCAGCGACGTACCAAGACGAACACGGCCTCACGCAGCACTCGCTCCGCGTGGGCCGCCTCGAGCTTTTGCACGGCGCGCAGGCGCTCCCACGCATCGAAGCTTAGGAGCACGTCGATCACTTCCAGCGTGTCACGCGAACGATCGCCAAGATGCGGCCCAATGATGGCCTCCGCACCGGCACGCATGGTCGCCGCCATCGCTGCGTTTTGCTCGTTCGCTAGCGGGAAGCCTGCGCCGTGGGCGCGCACTGCCCGTTGAAAAGGCGTGATGAACTCAAAAATGCGGGCGCGGCGGCTGACCAACTCGATCACGTCGGCGTGTAAATCTCCCGTCGGTGCGCTAGCGCGGGCGAGCAGCATTACTTCCGGCACAACCAGCGCATGGATGCTTGCACCTAACGTGTCCAGGTCGCGGAACTGACGAAAAACCGTGCGTTCACCGACGCCCGCGTGCCGCGCAACTTCGAGCGCCGTCGGGAAGCGGCTCTTGGCCCGCACGAGGTCGTACACGGCCTTCGTGATTTTCGCTTGCGTGCGCGCGCTGCGCTGCGCTCGGCCATCGGCATGTATGCGTTCGTCTTTCACGTTCACGGCGCAGGGAGCTTAGAATAGGTGTTCTGTAGCTCATCTTGCACCACAGTGGCTGTGCCCGCGGTGCGAACATGGAGGTTCGCGTCGAGTGTGCGCGTGCGATAGCGCCAACCGCTTGGCAAAGTCAGGCGTGAGCCCAGCCCTGGGAGGTTACTCTCGCTCAGCGCAGCGTCGACGATCTGTGCGTACGACTGCATCACGTAGATTGAGCCATCCGCTGCGACGAGCTCAAACACCTGTGCACCGGCGCGGAACTCAAAATCCGAGTCGCGCATCACGGTTCGCTCAACGTATGGCATGGATGACACCGCTCCCGGAGCAAGCATGAGCGTAGCGAGCTGCTGCATCTCAAGCATTCCAAAGAGTCGAGGCAGGCCGGCCGGGCGCGTCCCGGTGTAGCCATCGATGACCCAATAACGCGGCCCATTGAGCACGACCGCTGTCGCGTTGAGTTCCGTCCGAATTGTCGACGAATTCACCGTTGCCCACTGTTCGGCAGGGCAGTTGTTGAGGCCTTGGGTGCCCCACACCTCCGCTCGAACCGACCCATTTGTTAAAAAGGCAACGAGCACTTCGCAGTAACGGCTGCCGCGGATGCTGGCGCTGACCGGCGCATCGACAGGCAGGGCCGCATCCTGGCTTGAACTAGCGCCGCCGCAGCCTGCCGACGGCGCGATCGTGCTGAGAAGCAGGAACAGGCCAACGAAAGGGGACCTTATCGCAGAGGATCTAGACATTGATATGTTATGACAGTGACACTGCCACTTGTCAACATGGGGCGTTTCCACAGGTGAAACCACTATCGAGTCCAAATCGTCCTGTCCATCGCTGCGAGTATTTCCGAAACCGCAACGGTCAGGACCAACGCATCGCAACTGTTGGCTTGTGGCCAACATCGCCCGCGCACGACGCCCTCGCGATGCACCGGTGACCACCACGATCATCAGCGCAAACAAACGCCACGTTCAAATTGCGTACGCATCGTTGCGTTAAGCCCGCGGCCCGAATCGCGACCGCCCCGCCTCATCGGGACCTGCGGTACACTGTCCGCATGCGAACGTTTGCCATGGGCGATCCTCAAGTGACGTTTGCGCACTTGCAACAAGTGCTGCAACATCATCGGCTGCTCGACGACAACGGCAACCTGGCCGACGACGTGCATCTCATTTCAGTTGGCGATCACTTCGACTACGGCATGGATAACACCCGAGGCGTCGCGGCCGAAGGGTTGGCAATTCTGCGCTGGTTGACCGCGCAGCCGCGCGAGCGATGCACCGTCCTGCTCGGCAACCACGACACCGTTCGCATTATGGAACTCATGGCTGTTGCCAGCGACGCTGAGTTTGAGCGTGCGCAACTTGCCGCACGCGCGCTGTACGACAAAGAAAAAGGCGCCAGCGGAGCGTTTTCCCCCGACGATGAAGCCGCGTTTCAACGCGACTTTCCAATGATTCCAACCATCGGCTACGCAGCGCGCGACTACTCAGGGTTCGCCGTCGCGCAGCGCGAACTGCTGATGCACCTGCTGCTCACAAATCGCGTTAAGCTTGCCACAGCAGTTACGCTCACCGACGGTCGCACCGCGTTGGTCACTCACGCTGGCATCACATCACGCGAATTTGCGATGCTAGGACTCGCCGCTAGTGCATCGCCGCACACGATCGCCGGTGCCCTCAATGCCTTCTTAGCCGAGCGGGTTGCGCGGGTGCGCGATGCGTGGCAACGCAACGAGCCCGTGCCGCTCGACCTCGCGCCGCTGTTGGTGACGAGCACGAATCAAGAAAGCGGCGGCATGTTGTTTCATCGCCCCAGCAACCCGGATCGCGAAGGCGCCGACCGAGCATGGGAACAATTTCAAGCAGCGCCGCGCCGCTACGATCCGCGCACCCTGCCCGCGGGCCTCACCCAAGTTGTCGGCCACACCGGCCATCGCAAGTGTGTGCAAGTGCTCGGCGATTGGGTCACGCCTGAAGCGGCGGCGCACAAAGTCGGCGGCGTTCGCACGCTGCGCGTCAACGGTGAGGAGGTGCGCTATCACATGGGCGTGCTACCGCCTGCTGCTCACGATGCAACGGCAGACCTCATCATGATCGACGCCGAAATGCGCGCCGTGCCGCCCAAGGAATATCCGCTACTGCAGCTCGCGGACCTTGCGTAACCGCACCGCATGCTGACCTAACGTTGCCGGTACACAATGCTAACCGCTTCATGCACAAATGCCGCAGCGTCGATCATCGCGTCACACGAACTGCGCACCACCCAAAACCACACGATCAAAGAATCGTTGTCGTCGGGCGCACTGCCCGCCTCGTCGTGCCAGAGGTGGCGCGCCACCAACGCAACATAGTCGAGCTGAGCGGCGTCTAGTTTTGCCGCGATAGCATCGCGCAGTAGCAACCCTGCTGTAACGCTTCAACGCTGCGCGCGTGGCGCTGCAGCGCTGATGTCACGTGCAGTTTATTTGTCCACATTTCGTAGCCAGTGATGTCATCGACGTCGAGATGAGAGGGCCATGCCATAGTGCCGGTGGTCCAGGCCCCAGATGCATCACACGCAATTTCATCGATGTAGGTTTGCAGCACTGGATCAAGCGCTGACGCTGGCTCAACGGTTGCCAACGCAGCCACCATGCGTTGATTGTCGTTTCGCTGCTGCACGGGCACACAATGCCACAGTGGCGACACGCAGCGCTGAGGCCCAGATCAATTTCGGCCACCGGCGCTCAAGCGCGAACCGCTACGCCCCTGCTTGGCCGATCACCGTCGTACGCTATGGATTTGATCTGCCAATGCGCGTAGGTGTACGGCCCCGAGTCGAGTTGCCAGGTCACGTCGACTTCGAACGGCACCCGCATGCCGTCGATGTCACGCCAATCGCGGTAGGTGCCGCTCCACGGCAGCAGCCCGCCTTGAGCGTACTCGCGGAGCCCGCTCATTGCGCGTGGCAACCCGTCGGGCCCGAAGGTAAAGATGCAACTAACGTTGCAGCCACCTACGTGTAGCGTCGCGCGCGCATGCTCGTCGTCGATCGCGGTCCACGTTACGCTGCGTGCATCGAAAAAAGCTATTGGGTACCAGGCCATCTCTGCGAGCAAGCGCAGCGCGGCCCCGCTATCGAGCTTGGGGCCGTGCGCGTCGGCCAAGGTCACGGCATCGTCAAGCAGCACGCGCATGCTGCCATGGCCGTCGACGATCATGTCGCGCGCGTCGATCCACAAGCCCGGCGCCATATGCACGCGGCCAGTCCAGACAAATCCGGGTGGGTCTGCAGTGAACAGCTGTTTGCCTTCGATGGGCCGAGCGCGGCTCGTGGGACTCAACGTAAATGAGCCGCCGTGGGTCATGCGCAAGCTCTGCACTGGTGACCGCGTACCAACCGCCATCTGCCGATACCGCTCAACCGGCGCCGGCAAGCCCGGCTGCGCCGTTGGCGTCGAAGCTGCACTCGGTTGCAACATCAAGGCGAGCCGCTCGGCGACGACACGATGCCCGAACTGGCGGCGCAGGTAACGCACACCGACGACGATTGCGCCAAACGCCACCACGCCAAGGCCAACAATAATGATCCACATGGCCACTTGGCTAACTCACCGCGCGTGCGGCTGGATGGCCGTGGGCAAAATACGCTTGCGCATACGCTACCAACTGGCCATCGGTGGGATGGTCAACCGTTTCAACGCCCACAATGTGGTGCGCAAGCGCCAGCGCTTTACCGTGCAGGTAATTGACAAAATGCAGCTTCGCCGTCGACGGTCCAACCAGCAACACAGCATCGGCGCCGTGCAACAGCGCAACAATTTTCGCAAAGAAGTGCTGTTCATCCTGCGGATGCGGCTCAGCGTTGCTGCCGGGATGACGATGATGCGTGCTGTGCAAAGGTGCCTGCACCACGTCGCGTGCGCGCGGATCAGGCGCAACCTGAAATATGCGCGCTTCTTTGTGGTCAAGCCAAACGATTCTTTGTTCAGACATACATTCCTTTGCGTGCAGCGCGGCGCCTCGGTGATGCAGTTGCAAACGTGCAACCACGCGTTGGAGCAATGCACAACGCATGCCGCCTGCCATTGCAGCAGCAGGTCGCGACGCAACGTGAACGACGGCGCTTTGTGCATCGGGACACTGTGCTCGCTGCGCGCACCTGTCATGTTTGTGCGCGCGGCAGGCCATTGGCACGTGCTACGCTTCGACGATGCAGCTTCGCGCACCATGGAACGTGACATTCGGGATCGTCATGGCGAGCTGTGCATCACCTGCACCGACGAAAACGGCGCCAAGCGAACCGCCCGTGCCGAGTCATGCACCAAACGTTGTCCCTGTCGACGTTCGTCCAGACGTGGCGCCCGCCGGCGGCCCAGTGCATCGCTGCCTGCCCGTGGTTGCCGCCGAATGTGGCTGCACGTATGACTGCGGCGATGGCGTAGAGACGGCACCAGGCGTATATGAAGTCACGCATCTGGTGTGGGCGCCTTCAACCGTACGTGCACGCATCAAGCCTTGGTGCGTCGCCGGTGATTGCACCGATGCATTCTTCGGCGAGATTGTCTGCAGCGGCATCTGCACGCCAAAGCCGGCACGCCACGATTGCGCGTGTCGTTAGGCATTACACGACGCCAGCTGCCCACTGTACTATGACCACATGCCTACGCTTGCGCAAAACAGTCAGTGCGAACAACACGGCAGCGCGCCTGCCGTATTCGCGTGTATCCACCTCGCCCAAGGTGTTGGCTGTGGCTATTTCGTCGACGACGAACATCATGACGACACCCCGCGCGCCTGCTGTGCTGCATGCCATACCCTTGCAGCCGCTGACCGTGATTACGTCCCGGTCTGCAGTAAGTGTGCCGCGTCGATGCAACGAGAACATAGCTCGCACGGGGTTGCTGGGCTGGAAGCCCCGGCGACCGACGAACAATTGCAGACATTTTTCAATGCATGCATGGCAACGGCCCAGGCACGTAATCGAATCATCGTTGACCAGTTCGGCATGAGCAGCGGCGGCACCTGGTTTTACGACGACGAAACCGCAACGTTAACCACAGGCCCCGCCGACGCTCGGCGCATGATCTGCGACGTAGAGCTGGTCGGCAGCTTCTCCCACACCATGCAAACCTGGCTGTGGGCATGGGCCAACGGCAGCCTCCCGCAGAACAGGCGCCAGCGCGTTGGCCG
>JAKQOD010000772.1 GCA_029565465.1 Deltaproteobacteria bacterium | reverse complement strand
ACCCGAGCTTGCAGCGGTGCGCTCGTTGCGGATGCCCGGATCCCCAACTGGGGTGCTTCGAAGCGGGCACTCGCGATGGTCCCTCGCAGTCACGTGCCTACCTGGCGGGTGGCCGGCTCGTTCCGCTTCCGTGCTCGCACTACTACTACAGATTGTTTTCCGCATGCTGTTTAGGCTCAACTCATCCCTGACACGTGCCTTCCCTTTAGGCTCAACACATCCCTGACACTCGGTTGCTCGCGAAATCCAAAAAGTTCACCGGCGCGTGGTGTGACAGCAAACAGTAGCCGTATTCAAGTAGCAAGCCCCTGTCCGTGCGCGTGCGCGTGCGCGTGGCCCTGCCCGTGCGCGTGCGTGCGCGTGCCCGTGCCCGTGCCCGTGCCCGTGGCCCGTGCCCATGGCCCTGCGATCATCCGCAGCGACGAGCGCGACCATCGCGCCTACTTGCCGCTGAACGACTTCTGCAACGATTTGCAATCGGCATCACAAGGAGTGCCAACGAAGTGCGCAGGCGAATCGACGACGATTGGCTCGCCGAGGAATTTCGTCGAAGAATTGCACACGCTGACGGCGAATCGATAAGTGCCGGCGCCAGCGGGAAAGTTTTTATCGCAGCTGTTGCATTGGGTGCAGCCGAACCAACCAGTCCATGGCAAGGGTCGCCAACGCTCGCCGGCAGCAAGCGTTTTGCACTCAGGTTCCGGATACGTTAGCGGGCACTTGTCACTCAAACTCATCTCGTGATCATCGAGCCATGCGCCGTTGGCTTGTCGCTCGATCGCAACGCGCCACGCGATGGAGATGGCTGCGCCGCTTTGATTTTCGATTTCGAGCGCGCCAGGCGTGAGGTTGTGCACAGTCAATTTCGGTGACGTGGCGGCGGGCGGGACCGTCGATGGCACGCCTACGGTAACCGGCGCTGCAACCGGAGTTGCACTCGCGGAACCGACCCTGGGCGCGGCTGGTTCCAACGCTGACGCTGCGCTAGTTGGCGCTTTGGTCGCGGCGTTTGGTGACTTGCCACAGGCTGGCAATGCAACCACAACGCTGATCGCCGCAGCGACGAGACCACCTGACGTGCGACGAAGCTGGAACGGCATTGTTGCAAACACCTTGTAAGCGTATCAGTGCAGTGCGCGTTGGGCCACGTATAGATTGCCCCAACAAGGCGTAACATCTAGTGCGGTCAGAACACTTCCGGTTTCTGAAGCAATCCAGCGAATCCGCTCGTTTCCAACGCACCACCGAGCCACAACTACGATACCCTCGTAGCGGATGGTGCCTTCTCGTGCTCAAGCGGACCTGTTGCCGCTAACGTTGCGTTTTCGCGACGCAGCGCTCGAAGCGCAGTTCGTGCGCGACGATGAACACCGACTCCGAGTGCAAGCACGTGCCGCCATCTTGGTTGGCCTGTTTGTTTACATTGTGTACGGCGCACTCGACTTGTATTTGGTACCCGCCACATTGCGCAGCGAGGTTTGGCTAATTCGCTGCCTGGCGATGGCGCCGACGTTCGTCACATTGTACTGGACGTTTCGGCCGTCGTTTGCGCGCTACGGCTACGGCGCGTTGGCATTCGTTGGCCTCTACGCCGTGACCGGCTTGCTGTTGATCATGCGCATCTTGCCGATGGATAGTATCGGGCCGTTTTATCCCGGCTTAGTGCTGGCTACATTCTTTACGTACAACCTGATCGGCACCAGGTTCATCTATGCACTCGGCGTCGATATGGTTGCGATTGTTGGTTACTTAATGATCGTTGCAACCCAACAGCACATGACCGCGATGCAGATCGTGCCGCATCTGTTTTTCATTTTCTCCGCAAACTTATTGGGCGGCGCAGCGAGCTACATGAGTGAACGCCAGCGTCGGCAATTGTTTTTTCGCGAACTGCAACTCGAAGATGCGCGGCAGCAAAGCCATAGCAAAGCGCAGCACGACCGGCTCACCGGGCTGCCCAATCGCGACGTGCTTGCTGAGTTTTTGCAAGCTGCGATTCAACGCGCGACCGTGCAAGCGCAAACCGGCGCTGTGCTGTTTATCGATCTCAACGAATTTAAGCCGATCAACGATCGCTACGGCCATCAGATTGGCGATGCAGTGTTGTGCACGGTGGCCGAGCGTTTGCGTGGTGCATTGCGCGACCAAGACATTGTGTGTCGCTACGGCGGCGACGAGTTTGTGGTGATTGCCAACGACGTCAAGGCCATCGAAGGCGCGCATCGAGTCAAAGCGCGTTTGCTGCAAGCACTCGGCGCACCGTTGGCGCTTGCAGAGCTGCCGCCAAACACCGCGATTTCCGCAAGTATTGGCATTTCGCTGTTTCCAGCAGACTGTACGGCTGCGCAGCTGCTGCAGCGCGCCGACGAAGAAATGTATCGCAATAAGCGCAGTCGCAACGCGAGTGGTTAACACGGCGCAGCTGCGCCGACGACAATACGCGCGGCGTGCGATTCACCGGCGATCTGGCCATGAACCGCCTAGCGTCAAGGCGCTACCGCGCGCAACGTTTTGCAGGCCGCCGTGATCGCTGCGCGATCGTCGGCGGTGGTGGCGGTTCCGGAACAATCGAGGCGCTCTGCACCGACGAGATAGCGGCCGTAAGAAACAAAGGCTGCGTTTGCATCGAACTCGAGCAGAAATGTTTCGTGGTCAACCGCTTGCTGTTCGGTCACAACTTTCAGGTTTTGATAGGTAGCCACTTCGGCAGCTTTAGCCTCGGCCAAATCGCGCTTCAATTCTAAGGCGTCGCGCTGCACTTGCCGCACAACGATACTGTAGCGATCAGTCGTGAATGTAGTTTCGGTCTCGTTGCTTGGTGTTGCTTCGGCAACGTTGGTGACCGCAGCGGGAATCTGCAGCTCGAACGGTAGCGACGGCACCTTTTGCCAAGCCGCCGACGCTGCAGGGGTAGCCGTGCGGCTGCCCACCGCGTTGCTTGATGCATGCGAACACGCCGTTGCGAGGCTCAATGTGAAAGGCAAAACTAAACCGAATCTCTTCATAAGCGTGCTCCGTCGTCGAAGTTATGAACGAATTGATTGCACGTCGCGTGCCGCCCGCAAGCGGACAAAACACGTCGACGCTGGGATCGATTGCGTCGGATGGAGCCATTGGACGTGGGCCCGGTGGCGAGTCGCGTGGCTAGGCAGACGCGCTAGTGTGTACCTAAGTCAGCAGTGAAACTTTGATTTGACGGTCCAGCGTTAGGCAACGCGGAGGTTAGCATTTGCGCGTCCGCACAGCGTGTGTTACCGCATGGCATGACCCGTTGGACGATCGCGTGCAATTTGGTGCCTTTGATGGTTGTCGCAGTCAGTAGCTCAGCGCGCGCTGAAGCACCGACGGCGACGACAACCAAGCCGGTGCCGACCACGGCGGCGACCGTCAAACCTGCGCCGGCGCCGAGCCTAAAGGCAAAGATTGCGGCAGCGAAACCAGTGATGAAGCCAGCCACAACGCTGCAAAGCGCCGACGACAAAATGCGTGCAGCGCAAGAGGCCGAAGAGGCCGCCGCGTTTGCTGATGCACTGGGTAGCGATGGTGGCTATGGCTCGATGGGCCACCGACGCGCCGCTGCGAATACCAGCGAATTGGGTGACTTGAATACGAGCGGCGGCAAAGCAAAAACGCCGCCCGTGAACACCAGCGTGCGCAGCGCAGCCACGCCAGACGTTTGTGCCGAGCAACTTATTGGCAAGCCCTGCACACGCGATGCGATGCACAAGCAGATATCCGGCACCACGACGTGCGCCGTGCACACGATCGACAATGCGCCGCTTGACGCTGCCTCGATGCAGCGCAAGATCGAGGTTGCGTATCTTCCTGGAATGCGACGCTGTGCCAAAGGGAAACTTCGAGGTTCTCTGCTAGCAAGCAAAACCACGTTGTCGTTTGCGGTGAACGCCAAAGGCATTGTCGTCGACATAACAAGCGCCGGAGCCGACAAAACTGTTGCTGATTGCGTTGCCCAAATGGCTGCAAGTTGGCGATTTGTGCCGGCGAAAACCGCCGAGCAAGCAGCGCCGCGGGTCGAAGTTGTCGTCGAAACCAAGCCGTAGCTTGCACCGCACCGGCGGTCTGGGTTTGCGCCACGCGATCCGATGTGTTAACGCAAGTGCATGAAGCGTTTGGCGACAACGATTGGCCTTGTTGCGATGTTAGTGACAACGCACCGTGGATCAGCGTCGGCGGAAGCACCGAAGACTAACGCGCCGACGACCGACAAAGCGCCGACGACCGACAAAGCGCCGACGACCGACAAAGCGCCGACGACCGACAAAGCGC
>JAKQOD010000771.1 GCA_029565465.1 Deltaproteobacteria bacterium | reverse complement strand
CCGCTTTGTCGTCACCAACTGCTCAGCGTTCAACGACAACTTGCTCGACTCGGAATTGTTTGGCCACAAGCGCGGTGCGTTCACCGGCGCCGTCGCTGATAAGCCTGGTTTGTTCGAAGTTGCCGACGGTGGCACGTTTTTCCTCGACGAAATCGGCGACATGTCGCCAGCGCTGCAAGTCAAAGTGTTGCGCGTGTTGCAAGAAGGCACGTTCAATCGCGTTGGCGACACCGACACGCGCAAGGTTGATGTGCGGATCATCTGCGCGACCAATCGCGATCTTGCAGCGATGGTGCAACAAGGCACGTTTCGCGAAGATTTGTACTACCGCATCAACGTGATCAACGTGGTGTTGCCGTCGCTGCGTGAGCGGCGCAGCGATATTCCGATGCTAGTTGAAAGTTTCATGCGCAAACACGCACGGCCCGCCGACGATGCGCGGCCGAAACATTTGTCCACGGAGTGCAGTGCGCGCTTACTTGCCTATCCGTGGCCCGGCAACGTGCGCGAGCTTGAAAACGAAATCGAACGCTTGCTCGTGCTCTCGGGCGATGCCGCCGAAATCGACGCTGAATTGTTATCGCCACGCATTCGCGACCACGCTGCCACCGAAGCGCCGATTGAAGAACCACCCAAGACCTTGCCTGAAGCCGTCGAGCGCCTTGAGCGCAAGATGATCGCCGATGCGCTCACAACGCTGCGTGGCAACAAGACTCGCGCTGCGCAAGCCTTGGGCGTGTCGCGCCGCAACTTGATTCGGCTGTGTCAGAAGTACCACCTCGACGACAGCGACCGCGACTAGGCGAAACTAGCCGCATTAGTAGCCACGGCGACTGCAATGGCTGGTTTTGCCAGCGTGCACGCCCAACGAAGAGCTAAATAAGGCGCAACTTCTGCTGGTGCCCGGCGATGGGCTGCGAATGCAGCGATGCCAGGCGCTATGATTGGTCGAAACTCGTACGACAGCGTCGGTCGTGCGCCGATGTATGGCGCGTCAGCGGTGGGGCAAGACGCGCCGGTAACGCAGCAGCAGCCAGCGGTTGGCAAGTTGTCGCGTGTGCAAGCGGAGATGGGGCAGCAACGCGCCAAGGCTGGTTCGGTGATGCCGGCGCAGCTGCCTGAACAGGCGCAACCGGAGTCACTACAAGGGTTTACGCCGACAAGTTCACTGGCGTTGGGCCCGGAGAATGAGCCGCGCACGGCGGCGGATGTGGGCGCGGCTCATCATGGGTTAACACAGCAGGTCGCATCGACGGCGCCAGCGGGTGGGCTTGGGAGCGCGACGCAAACCGGGTCGGCCAGCCGAGCCAAGCCTGCACAGCCCAGATTATCCTTTGAGCACGAGTACGCCGACGAGAAAACCGGCCTTAAACTGCGCGCTAAGGTGATGCGTCGCGATGGGGTTACATCGCGGGGTACTCAGAAAGTCGGCGTGGGCGTGGGACCGCTTGCGGCTGAGTACAAGCTGAAGGAGGAAGAACTCAAAGTCGTGCTCAGCCAAAAAGGGGCTGCGTTGCAGGAAACGTTAGCCTCCGCCGAAGTTGGGCTGACGTTTTTTGAAGGCATGAAGATTTCGATCAAGCTGGCTGCATTCGAGACGAAAGTGCCGCTCGACTATTCGCTGTTAAAGCTAACGATCGAAGGTGCGGCCGTCGACGTGCCATGGTTTACAAACACCTCATGGGCGGGCGAGTTTCGTGTCGATGTAACGCTCAGTTGGAGCAAGGCGCTCGACAAGGCACTGCTCACCAAACTGATCACGCAGTTGGCGCCGTTCGAAAAAGCCGCACAAGAAGTCGCAGCGCTGACAAAGGAAGCCGAAGAAGTTACGCGCAAAATTGAAGCTGCCACGAAGGTGCGGGACGCAGCACGAGCGGAACAAACAGTAGCGCGGCAAGCGGAAGGCGCAGCCGCTAAAGCGAAAAAAGCCGCGATGAACGCAGAACGTGCGGCGGCCAAAGCCGAACAAGTGGCGACTACAGCCGAAGCCCGTGCAGTGGCACAAGGTGAGCGCGCAGCACAGCGTGCTGCAATTGCTGCAGCGAAAGCTGACGTCAAAGCAGCACAGATCGCGAGCAACGCGGCGACGAAGTTGTTACGAGCAGAAGAAGCGGCGCTGGCGCAACATCAGCGGGCGCTCAAGTTGTTGGCGCCACGACTCAAAGCCGCCGGTGCAGCGATGGCCAAGGAAGCCGGTAGTCTCAAGCACGTGCTGGCTAAACAAATCGGCGCGCGTGTCGGCAAAGTGTTGGCGACGCGGGCAGGGCAAGCGTTGATGAAGGCACTGCCAGTGATCGGGTGGGTCTTGCTTGCGAAAGACGTGTACGACATAGCGAGCCTGTTGTTGTCATTGGAATGGAAAGGCGGTCGTTTCTTTGGCCAAGATGGCGAAGGTGCTGGTGATGCAGGTGTGGCGGCAAACTCGGCCTCAACCGATGCATTCGTCGACGCACCGCCAGCGCCTACTGGCGGCGTAGATGTCGACGGTGGTGACGCCGATCGCGGAGTGGATGGCGCTGGTACTACGGGCGTGGACCAAATGGGCGCAGCGTCGCCGCAAGCAAAACCCGCGCAGCCGACATCGACGCCGCAGGCAGCACGGCAAAGCAGTGGCGATCATGCAACGCATGCTGCCGGGCCAGGCAAACAGGGAAGCGGCGGCAGTGGTGGCAGTGGCAATGCGACACCGACGTTCGAGCCGGTGCAGCCAACCAAGGTGCCGGCAACGGGCAGCGCGGCGCCATCCGGTGACACGGCCAACAAGCAAACCGGGGCGACCGAAGTCACCGGCACGTCGGTGGGTGCGGGTCATAGCGATGCTGACCGCGGCGAGCGTGACGCCCAAAGCAAAGTTCAAGTTGCTGATCAAAGCGGCGATCAAAGCGAAGGCACTGCAGCACCATCGCCGCAACCGACCACGTCGAAACCAACGGCTGCACAGGCGAACTCACTCAAGCGCCAGGCCCAGGCAAAAGCTGAGCGCAAAGCCAAAGCGGCGGCCGAGGCAGCAGAACGGCAACGCGCAGCGAACGAGCTCGCAGATCGCCGCTTATTTTGGGGTGGCGACCAGCAAATTTTAGCGGCGTTGCACTGGGACGGCGCAGCCTTGACCAAAAAAATTGACGTGTTGAACGCGTACATCACACAGATGCAGCAGCACCCGCGGACGGCGTCGAATGGTGCGCAGGTGGCGTTGCGGCGGATGCAAGTGACGATTGGCAAACCAATGGGCACGCAGATTCCCGTGGAGGCTAAATACCTTGCCGAGCAGCAGCAAGGCGCGCAGTGGGTGCCCTGTGCACAGGATGCGCAGAGCATGTTGTATGATACAACGAGTAGCGCATCGGATTCGCCGCTCAGCATGTTCGGTGACATGCATGCGGAGCTATTCGACAGCGGCGTGCTGCAGGTGAAAAACGGGAATGTTGTCGTCGCCCGCAAGACGTTTACGATCGCAGGTGCTGGGACGTTTGAGCTAGTGGGTAAAATAAAGACAACCGACAGAGGGGATCACTGGAAAGTCACGGTGACGCTAAAGCCTCTCGATATCCTCGACCGTAAAATAAAGTTTCACGTCGATGGCGGCCAGTGGGTCGAGCTAGGATCGTCGGTGGCGAAAGACCGAGGGCTGACCATGACCTTGAAACATTCAAAGACCGCCAGTTAACGATACACGCAGCGAAACCCTTCAAAAGCAGGTCCACCATACCTCAAGGTTGAACGCAAGCTGTCACTGTCGGTGTGAAAGCTGCGCACAGAACGGTCCTGCTTTTTTTCTGGGATCTCAGGAGGCAATACTGTTGGATCGTTGCACGCTTTGCAATCTTGATAGGGTTCAGTAAAAAAGTCGGCCATAATCTCCGAAACATTCCCGGCCATATCATGCACGCCCCAGGGCGAGCTGCCGTCACCAAAGCCATGCGTGCCGTCGAACGTGCCCACCGGTGCTTCGTCGCTAGAGGTCTCGTCTTCTATTGTGGACCTAAAACCATCCTTACAAACGGCTTCATCGCACGCGGCGCGTTTGGGTGAAAACTTGTCGCCCCATGGCCAGCGATAGTCTTTGTTGGTCTTTGGATCGTGCCGCGCGGCAAACTCCCACTCCGCCTCGGTTGGTAGCCGTTTGCCCACCCATGCGCAGTAACGTTCGGCACCTTCGACTGTTGCGTCGGCAGCCGGCCGACGTTCATAACCTTGATCAACTACATAGTGGCCAGCAACATTCCGAATGACCGCCCCGGACACAAGGCCACCGTCGCCAACTGCCGAAAAAAAACAGTCGCGCCCACTCGCACACCGATTCCCGACCGCATTTAAGAAGTGCGCCACTTGCGCATTGGTGACTTCAAACTGGTCGATGAAATACGGGGTCAGCGTCACCTTGCGAACAGGCTTTTCATTCGCCGCTGCCTTTGGATCGGCCGAGCCCATCATGAATGTGCCGCCAGTGATCTTGCACACGGGATTCGGATCGCGCGTCGGCCGCGGCGCATAGTCGACCTTACAATCGCCTTTGCTATTCGCTTTCACCGTCGGTGGTGGCGGTGGCACCGTAGGCTCGGGCCCATCGTCGCGTGCATCTAACGCAACCACGCGCGCATCTTGCGGCCCTGCATCTTGCACGATCACGCGTGCATCTTTAGCGGTCGGCGTTGGTGCCGGCGTTTGCTTCGACGACTTTTCACAGCCCGCACCCACGCTCAACACCGCCGCTGCTACCCACGCCTTCACCCAAGCTCGTCGCATCGCCTGCATGGGCGCAGGTTACTATACCACCCGCGAAACTCGGCCCTAGCGATTGAAAAATAGTTAGCGTTTCTGCGCCCTGCGGATTAGCGGTAGACGCAGCGGAACCCGTCTTGCGCGCCAATCGGCGATCGCCGCGGCGAGTCAGTACTCCAGCCAGATGCTCTGGTATTGATCAAGTCACGACTGACATGAGGAGCTGTGTTCGTCGTGGGCAAAGCTATCGGGTCAATGCACGCCCCGCAATCGGGATATCCCTCTGCATTTAAGTCAATGGAATCTGCCATGATCTCCGAAACATTTCCCGCCATATCATGCACGCCCCACGGTGAGCTACCATCACCAAAACCATGCGTGCCGTCGAAGGTGCCGACCGGTGCTTGGGAATTAAACATGTCTTCGTCAACGTGTTCATTGAAGCCATCTTTGCAAACGCCTTCGTCACACTCCGCTCGTTTGGGATAGAACTTGTCACCCCAAGGCCATTCATAGTCCTTTTGAGTTTTAGGGTCATGCCGCGCCGCAAATTCCCATTCTGCCTCGGTGGGTAAACGTTTGCCCACCCATGCACAATAACGTTCTGCGCCTGGGACCGTGGCATTATTTACTGGTTCGCGCTCATGACCCGATGTTGCTTCGTAGCGGTCATTGATAGAGCGAACAAAGCCTGGATGGACAATGAACTGACCTACAACAAGTGGAGACGTGAGAAAACACATATCACCCCGCTCGCCCTCACACCGATTCCCGACCGCATTTAAAAAGTGCGCCACCTGCGCATTGGTGACTTCAAACTGGTCGATGAAATACGGGGTCAGCGTCACCTTGCGCACAGGCTTCTCATTGGCTGCCGCCTTTGGATCGGCGGAGCCCATCATGAATGTGCCGCCAGTGATCTTGCACACGGGATTCGGATCGCGCGTCGGCCGCGGCGCATAGTCGACCTTACAATCGCCTTTGCCATTCGCTTTCACCGTCGGTGGTGGCGGCGGCACCGTTGGCTCAGGTCCATCGTCGCGCGCATCTAACGCGACCACGCGCGCATCTTGCGGCCCTGCATCTTGCACGATCACGCGTGCATCTTTAGCGGTCGGCGTTGGTGCCGGCGTTTGCTTCGATCCCGACTTTTCACAACCCGCATTGGCGCTCCACACCGTCGCTGCCGCAACCCACGCAATCACCCCAGCTCGTCGCATCGCCTGCATGGGCGCAGGTTACAGGAAAGCTGCTGGTACGCCAAAACCGCAATGGGAAAATATAGCGCAGCAGAGTGCTTACGGCTGCTTGCTCGGCGGCGCAGCAACGACGCTGACGGCATCGCTCATGGGTGACACAGCGCCGAATTGATCAACGTAGGCAAAGCGCACGGAGTCGCCGATGGTGGTGGCGAGAGAGCCGCGCGGGCTGCCCTGGCGAGAGCCGCAGGGTTTGGTGGTGGCTTGATAGACGGTGACGTCGGTTTGCTTCGCAACGACGGTTTGCCACGAGCGAGGCGTCGTTGCGCCTTTGGCGTCGACGCCGTACAGGACGATCGCAACCGCGTTCGCGGGCGCTGCGGTGGCGAGCGTCAACGTCACGTCGGTGGCTGTGCCCGATGTGCCAACCCGATAATCGAGCACGCGCACCGCGGCAGCTTTGGGCGCAGCCAAGGTTGCCGCTGGCTTTTTCGTCGTAAAACTAAAGCGAACTTTGCCAACCTTCACGCTTTTGCGGCCGACAGCGTCGAATGCGCGCAGGCCCGGCGCGATCACGCGAGCTTGCCCAAGGGTGTCAGCACCTTTGCTACGCACCGCCGAGGTTGGATCGTAGGCGAACTTGGGGTCGAATTCGAACTCGTTGCTGCCGGTGTACCAAGCGCGGCCAACCAACACCGCGCCACCTTTGGGAATGCGTGCGATGTCGCGGGTAAACACAGCATCCGACTCATCATAGTCTTGGCACGGTGCACTTGCAGCAACGCGCGTAGTGGCAACCAGCCCAAACACCAGCAGCCCTGCGGCCCATCGACCGATTTGATTCATGGCGTAACCATACGAAAGTATGCAGCTTAGGGCCAACCAAAGATGCAAAACCGAATTGATTCAAGCAACCCACAAGCGTCGCCACCCGGTTGTCGACGGTGCTGCCATTCTTGGGTCGCCCGAATCGCGGTTGAAATAATTGCAATAGTGCAGCGTTGTCGCGCGTTGCCGGACCACCATGGAGAAAAACACAGAAGTGCGTTCCGAAGTGCTGCCGCCGGTGCCGGCGCGGCGACCACCAATGTCGTTAGGATTTGTAGGCGTCTTGGGATTGGCTGCGGCAGCGATCGCTTCGACCTCGATAGCAGCAAATACATGGAAATCGGTGCGTGGCCGCGTCGCGACCCAGCGCACCATCGAAGTAACTGGCTCAGCGAAAAAGCGCATTACGTCGGACACCATCGCATGGTCGGCGAGTATCTCCGCCACCGACCTCGATCGCACGGCTGCGTACAAAAAGTTGCGCACCAACGCCGAAGCCACGGTTGCGTTCTTGCAAGCGCAAGGCATCAAAGCCGAAGAGATTTCACCGCAATCGGTGACATTCAATCGGCAAACTCACAATGAAGTGACACGTAAGGTGTTACCTGGTGGCAAAGAAGAAGCGACGTCGCGCGAAGTCTTCGACGGTTATGCCGTTGATCAAACGATCACGGTGCGCTCGCACGATGTCGACAAAGTTGAACGTGCGTCGCGCGAAGTAACATCGTTGCTTGAACAAGGCATCACGATTGAATCGCAAGCGCCGCTGTACTTCTACAGCAAGCTCGGCGAGCTGAAGCTCGAAATGCTGGCGGCCGCAGGCAAAGATGCACGGTCGCGCGCCGACAATATTCTTAAATCGGCCGGTGGCGCTTCGATTGGTAAATTGGTGGTTGCCGATATGGGCATCATCAATATCAATCCAGCTAACTCATCGAGCACGTCGGAAGAAGGCAACAACGACGTATCGTCGATGGAAAAAGACATCATTACGATTGTGCACGCGACGTTTGAACTCGAATAGGGCAGGTGAATCGTAGTATGTAGCGGCATGCTTGCATGTTCGATTGGCAGCGGCGTGCGCCGAGCAGCGCAACTCGCGTTGCTGCTTGGCCTGGTCGCTGTGGTCGCGTGCAAACGCAGTGCGCCGCCACCCGCAAGCGCCACGCCACGGCTGATATCGTTGTCACCGTCGGCAACCGAAACCGTTGCGGCGTTAGATGCAACGGCATGGCTGGTTGGCGTTGACGAATATTCAAGCTACCCAGCGGAAGTCACAAAGCTGCCCAAAGTTGGTTCGTATTTGACACCGAATCTTGAAGTGATTCTGGCGTTGCGCCCGACGCTGGTGCTGGTTGATGACGTGCATCGAGCGGCTGCCGAAGCGCTGCACGATGCAGGCATTACGACGCTGCGTTGCGAAATTCAAACCTTGGCTGATGTCGAAACCGCGCTGCGCGACGTTGGTGCCAAGCTTGGTCGCAGCGAGCAGGCCAGCAACGTGTTGGCACAGATCGACGCTGCCAAACGCGCAGCGAATCCTAAAGGCGCCGCCGCGCCAGTGGTGTTGGCGATTATTGATCGGCAAACCGGCAGCCTCGGCGGCTTGGTAGCCGCTGGGCCAGGCTCGTGGCTCGATGAGTTGCTGACTGCGGTTGGTGCAACCAACGCATTGGCCGCATCGCCGGTGCGCTATCCGAAGATTTCCCTCGAAGAAGTGCTGCGTTCGCAACCAACGGTGATTTTGGATCTATCCGACGCTAGCTCGCACGACGATGCACCCACGTTGTGGCAAGGCGTGAATGTGCCGGCTACGGCGCACCATCGTGTACGCGTGCGTACTGATTCATTTTTGCGTGCACCGTCGCCGCGCGTGGCCGCTGCGCTCGCTGCGTTGCGCACCGCACTTGAGTAGCGTTACTTTTTGAAAAGGCCGAACAAGCCGCCCCGAGGCTTATCCTTGTCACCTTTGTCGGAACGCTCGTCGCTGCGGTCGCCACGGGCATCCAGCACGCGCAGTTCCGAACTAGCCTCGCTATGCGCTGGTTCTTTTTTGAGAATGGCTTCAAATTTTTCGCGCGCAGCGCTGGTGTGGCCCAGCATGCGTTCCATGCGGCCCCAGTACAACAACGCAGTGACGGACCGCGGCGAAAGCTTGAGCGACTTTTCAAACACGACACGCGTGTTTGCTTCGACCGACGTTTTATCGTTGGCCCCACAGAACATCGCCCACGCCAACGAAGCATGGTAGTCGCCTTCGTCGGGGTTGGCCGTGATGGCTTCGGTGAAATCGGCGACGGCTGTGTCGAATTGGTTGCGGCGCAACGCCATTTCGCCGCGGTGGAAGGCGTCTTCCGCAGCGAGCACGCGAGCAGTGAGGGCTTCGGCTTCGGCTTGTTTGGCGCGCACCACGGCTTCGCCACCTTGCCGCAGGATCTGCACGTATTGATGGCGCTTTTCGGGATTGGTAAGCACCGCAAATGCCGTGTTGATTTGCGCAAACAAGCGCTGCGCATCGCGTTTGAGCTCGACGATGCCTGCCGACGTCAAACGATCAGGATGCAGTTGTCGTGCGAGCGCAAAATACGCCGTGCGAATCTGGTCAGGTGGCGTTTGTTCGTTGACGCCCAGCAACACGAAGTGATCGGCGCCGCGATCGAGAATATGCAAGCGCTCTTTGATCAGCGCCGTAATCCCAGCAATCAACGCAGGATTACGTTCACCACTGGTTGCACCACCACTGACTGCACCGGGGGTAACAACGGCGGCTGCGCCAGTGCCACGCACCGATGCAAGCGCACTCTGCGGCGCAGGGGCCGGTGGAATCGTCGTCGGCGGCGCCGTGCCTTGGGCGGATCCGCGCTGAACCGTTTGGGGCCGTACTGGGTAGCTGCCGCTACGGCCAGCCGCCGAGGTAGGTGCTTGCGGCGTCACCGCGGCTTTGTTGGGGGCATTGTCTGTACTTGCCTGCTGTACGGCCGCCGCCATCGAAGCACTGTTGCGTTGGCTGCGGCGTTCGACGATTGGCTCGGTTGGTACGTACGATAGTTTGCTGGTGAGGCCAGGCGCGCTTTTAGCGCTACGCGATGTTGGGCGGCCTACCGTTGTTGGCTCGAAGGCGCCGGTACATGCTAGCGCGTAAATGATCGCGCGCAGGGTGCGGGGCTCGACGCGGGTGTGGGCCGATTCCAACTCAGCGAGCGTGTGGGTGTCAAGGTTGAGCAGTTCGAGTACACCGCGTTCGCTTTCGGTAAACCCATATTGCGCAAGAAATGGGATGGCCTCGGCGCTCAGCTTCATGGCAAACGGAAACTGTTCAAAATCGTTCTCCAAACGCGCTTCCGAGATCGCGGTGCGCGCCGCCATGTAAATGATCGCGCGGATATCGATGCTGGCTTCCGGCCAGCTAGCGATCGATGTGTCGTCGGTGAGCACAAAGGTGCCTCGTTCAAGCGCAAACGTGCGAGCGGTTTGTTGGGCGATGGTACGGCGGCGCAACTTGATGGCGTGTTCTGCACCAAGATTACCGACCTCGCAGATCACGGCGATTTCGTCGCTGTTGGGGCTTGCCGCAAGCCGCCTTGAAATTTCGCCGGCCTGGGTTGAGTTGATCAATGTTGCGGTTAACGCCAACCGGACTGCCGAATCCGAGGCTAAAGGTGAACGCGCTCCGACGACGGCGCCGTCAGCAAAGGCAATAGCGTAGGTCTTGTCGCCTTCGGTGATCGTGACTTGACCCGTCACACCACGCAAACCAATCGCCGCCAGGGTCTTGCCCCACGGCCGATCGAATACGCTGCCGCGGGCGAGTTCAGCCACGTCGCGTCCTCGATTTGCCGTCGAGCTCGGTGATCGGCTCAAGCCGCGCAGCCCAAATCTTGGCTTGCGCTCGATTATGCGTGACCCGCCGGACCACAAACGTAACCGCCGCCACTGCAATGGCCACAGCCACCACGGCGATTGCCGTACGGTTGCCGTTCGCGTAGCCCCACATTGCGTGCGCCGTGGAATCGGAAGTCACAGCACTAGGATGAAACTGTCTGCTTGCAGAGTCAATCCACTCGAACTAGCTCTTTTGCTTCTCTGTAGGGTACTATTAACGAAGTTTATGAGCACTTCGTTTCCCCTTGATGGCGCTCGGGTGCGGTTTTCGGGAGCCACTGATATTGGCCGCAAGCGGGAGCACAATG
Organism: Deltaproteobacteria bacterium; assembly: GCA_029565465.1. Taxonomy (GTDB): domain Bacteria; phylum Myxococcota_A; class Polyangia; order Haliangiales; family Haliangiaceae; genus JABFXX01. The sequence goes on along the minus strand of JAKQOD010000771.1, from coordinate 5,948 downwards.
AAGACTCCATCTATTTACCCGAGGAAAACGAGCGTTTAGCTATCGTTGCCGACGGGATGGGTGGCCACGCCAGCGGCGATGTGGCAAGCCGGCTGGCAGTTGAATTGTTGGTTGACCACTTCACCGAGACGGCTAAGCAACAAACGCTTACATGGCCGTACAAGGTGGACCGCGACCTTCGCACCCACACCAATCGCATGATCACGTCGGTGATGACAGCGAATTTGGAGATCTGGGAGCGGTCGCAACGTGAATCCCGCTTTAAAGGCATGGGCACAACCTGTGTCGCTATGTATTTTCTCGACGACGCTTTGATCATCGGCCACGTTGGCGATAGCCGTTGTTATCGTTGGCGAAATGGCGACTTGGTGCAGATGACCGAAGATCACTCGCTGGTCAACGACTACATCAAAATGAAGCGCGTTACCGTCGAAGAAGCGGAAAATTGGCCACACAAAAACGTGATCGTGCGGGCCCTTGGCATGAAAGAAAGTGTGCAAGTAGATGTCATCACTGAAACGCCACGCGTGGGTGATGTCTATCTGCTTTGTTCCGATGGCTTGACCGGCATGGTGCCCGACTCAATGTTGGGCACCGTCATGGGGACCGAACGCGATTTGGATCGTGCGGTCGAACGCCTGATTACCGCTGCCAACGACGCCGGTGGCGTCGACAATATTTCCGTTGTCATGGCGCGCGTGGAGCCGGCATGAGGCGGGCTGGGCTGGCGTCTGCAATGGCGTTGGGTGCACTGTTTACTGCATGCAAAGGCAGCCCAGCTCCAACTGCAAAAGATGACCGGCCAGCGCCGATGCCGATCGCTGAAGTGACACGCGGCCAAGATGCGTGCAGCGCGTATGTCAAACAAGTGTGTGGGTGCGCAAGCCAAGCCACGGCAAGTGCTGGCAGCGATAGTACGGCCAGCGCGGCCGCCGCTGCGTTAACCGAGCAATGTAAACTCGCCGAAGGGATTCCCGACGGAATTGCGTTGAGCTTGGAGCTTGCCAACGGTTCCGGCGTGACCCGCCGGGATGTTTTGCAGGCGCAGCAAAGCGTTCGTCAAATGGTCGCGGAGTGCATTGAACAAACCGCGAAATTGCCAATGCAAGGCTGCAAGTAGGCTGGCCACCCACGGTGAACTGTAGGGTGAGCCGCGGCGCTTGTCCGACACGTGGCACCTTCAGCGCTGTCATGATTGTAAAAAAATGCAGTGCTCAGCGCAGATCTCACGGATCTCGTCAGAAGTAATGTTACGATTAACCTCGGTGAGGAACATTGCACTTTTTGTGGGCACAGTTGTTGGCATGGCCAACCTGAGCTCGGCATTTGCGGATAACTCCAATGCCAACGTTGACGCGTTAGTCGCGGAAGGCGAGGCACTTGCGAAGGCGGGTAATTTTTCGGCGGCAACCGAAAAATGGAAAGCTGCCGACAAGGTGCAACCACGCGCCAAGCATGCGTGCTTGATCGGCTTGGCGTATACCCGACGCGAATACTGGCCACAAGCAGAAGTGTTTTTCGCACGCTGTCGCCAAAGCGCAAGCGCAACGGATCCGGTGCCAACCTGGCTCGACGCTGCGGAAAAACAACTCGAGGAAAAATTGGCGATCGCACCGGTTGCCGCTGTGAAGTTGAGCGTTGATCCACCGTCGGCCGCTGCATCGATCATTGTTTCGAGCTTCGCCCCCGATGAATCGTTTGGGCCGCGGGTGGTGCACTTGGGCATCGGCAGCCACACGGTCACGGTGACCGCACCGGGTTATGCACCGACGGTGCAAGTGGTCGAAGTGAAGAACAAGGCTGACCAGTTCATTGCGATTCAACTAAAAAAACCCGGCGAGTCGCCAACCAATGATCCGAACCGGGTGCCGCTGCCAATGGACGGCAATGGCACAACGGGCACTGGCACGACGGACGGGACCGGAACCGGTAATGGTGCGTTGGTGACTGCGCCACCTCAGGTTGCCAAAGCGAGCCCGGTGCCATGGGTTGTCGTCGGTGCAGGCGGCGGGGTGATGGCAATTGGCGCAGTGTTGCATGCGACGTGGTTTAAGAACGCGCGGGATGCCCTAGCAAATGCGGCGACAAAAACGGAATACGACGCAATTTCTGACAACGGCAAGTTTGAATCACGTCGCAGCGTCGTGCTCGGCATGTACGGCGTCGGCGCTGCCACGATCGCGGCAGGCATTATTTTGAAATACACAGTTTTCAAAGAACGCAAAGAATCACCGGTCGCGGTGGGCGCTACCTTTGGTGAAGGTGGTGGCATGGTGACGTTGGGCTGGAGCCACTGACATGATGGACGGGACGATGATCTCCAATGCCGGGTTTTCCGGCGAGCTGTATTGCCCAAGCTGTGAGCGGCAATTCAGCTCGGGCGATCGTTGTCCGCATGATGGCACCAAGCTAGTGCGGTTGGCGACCACCGTTGATCCGTTCCTCGGTAAAGAGCTCGAAGGTCGTTACACCATCACCGAAAAGTTGGGCCAAGGCGGTATGGGTGCGGTGTATCGCGGCAGCCAACATTCGGTTGGCCGCGACGTCGCAATCAAAGTCGTAACGCCAGCGCTGGTGAGCAACCCGGAAGTCATCAAACGCTTTTTGCGAGAATGCAAATTGTCGAGCCGGCTGTCCCACCCAAACGCGGTGGGCGTATTGGACTTTGGGCAAACCAGCGACGGGATTTTCTTTCTCGTGATGGAGCTAGTGCAAGGCCGCACGCTCGACGACGTGATCGAAAGCGAAAAGAAGCTGCGGCCCGAGCGTGTGATTCGGATCGGCATACAAGTTTGTGACGCACTCGAAGGCGCGCACGAATTGAAGATTATCCATCGCGACCTCAAACCTTCGAACGTGATGTTGATGTCGTCGGGGCGGGACTTGGTAAAGGTGTTGGACTTCGGGTTGGCGAAATCGTTGGCGCCCGATTCGACGCAATCGACGATGACCAATGCCGGGGTGCTGATGGGCACGCCAGCGTTTATGCCGCCTGAGCTGGCGACTGGCCAAGAGTGCGACGGCCGCGCTGACCTCTACTCGCTTGGGTGCATGTTGTATTACATGGGCTCGGGCCGCTTACCGTTTTACTCGGATTCGATTCACGAATTGGTTGCGATGCATGCATCTGATCCGGCGCCACCGATGCAAGGTGTGCCGCGTGCGCTGGCTACCGTGATCGATCGGATGCTGCTCAAAAATCCGAATGATCGTTATCAAACTGCAAGCCAAAACCGCGAAGCACTGGAAGAAGCGTTGTTGGGCTTGCGTGATTCACAGCCCATCGCTGTGCAGTCCAAACCGGTTGATGACACCAAGATCAGCATTGGACCGTTTCCTGCTGAGTCATCACAGTTTGAATTCCTCAAGAGTGAGCCGGCGGTCAGGCCGGCGATTCCACGGGCGCCTACCGGCGGCAGCGGGCGAAATCGCAAACCTGCGAACACGGCAGAAACCCGCGCTGCGATGTCGGAAACCTACTTGGGCGACGAAGCTGTGCTTGCGCTGGACGACACGAACGAACATCGTCGCGTCAGCAAAACGTCTGAGCCCGCTGTGGGTGACATGCCAAGGCTCGCAGCCGCGGCGCTTACAAGCGCCGTCGTACAAGGCGATGTCCCGGCACCCAAAAAATCGAAAGGCCTGCTTTACGGCGGGGTCGCAGCAGCGGTTGTTGCCGTCGCGGTGGTGGTCGGTGTCAAAATGTCGGGCGGCGGTGCTAGTAAAAAAACTGACGAAAAAACCGACGGTGTGAGTGCGCAAGGATCGCAACGCGCGGCTGCCACGATGCCCGACGCTGCGCCAGCTGTGCCAGATGCCTCTTTGGTTGGCGCAGGCTCGGGCTTGGGCTCAGGCAGCGATGTCGCTGTGACGTCCGATGGCTCAGGTGCGGGCTCGAGCACGGAAGGCGTGGGTGCAGGCAGCGACCGGACGATCAAGAGCAACGGTGGCACAGGCACCAAGCCAAACGGCACGGGCACCAAGCCAAACGGCACAGGCACCAAGCCAAACGGCACGGGCCCCAAGCCGAATGGCACGGGCACGGGCACCAAGCCAAATGGTACGGGCACGGGCACCAAGCCGAATGGCACGGGCACGGGTACGGGCACCAAACCAAGCGGCAACGAAATTCCTTTCTGAGCTAGCGGCCGCGAGCAAACGTGCGAATGAACAACTCACTTATCGTTTCCATCGTCGGGCTCTCACTTTGTGGGACGACCGCGGGCTGTTTTTCAAAGCCAGGTTTTACCGGCGGTGAAACGTCGAAAGACGCTAGTGGTGATGGCGTAATCGATGCAACATTGCCCGATGCGCCCTATGTTGAGCCAGCGTGCACCGATGGGCGCAACCGGTTGCCAGATAGTATCAAACTGCGTACCGACCAAATTTCCATCGACGATTTGGATCGGGACCTGTTGGACGATATTGCGTTAGTTGGCGAAGACGACGCAGGTGGGCAGCATGTGTTCATCTATTTTGGTCAAAGCGCGCGCGATATCGATCTCAATTGTTGGGACCACCAGATCCAGGCCAGCGGTTTTAGTAAGATCGGCGGCGTTAAGATTGAACCCGGTTGGTACGCAGGCGATGACTCCGTTAAAAAAGGTACCTTGTTTGTCTACGGCCACGATGCCGCTGAACAGGCCAAGCTTCGCTTGGAAGAATTTGTTGTCGATGGCGACCAAACGTTTGCTGGACCCAATTTTCGCAAAGGACCAACCATAGGGCAGCTGTGGTTGAACGAGGCGGAGCCGCACTCGGCGTTTTTGGTGTGGCGGTATGCGGGCGCGGTGTATGAAGTGTTCTTCGGTGGTGATAACCAGTTTTTTACGATTCCGATTCCGAAATCTGGCTTGGGCACAGAAATCAGCGCGGTTGCAAACTCTGACGACGTGAAAATAGTTCAAGCAATGGACGTCAGTAGTACGGAATTGGTAATCGACGACGGGCGCAACCTGTTCAACATCGAGCGAACCGCGCCTACCGACACATTGACCTTGCCGTCTTCTGACCGTTTGAGCCCGCCTGATACTGGTGCTGTCGATGGTGCGGTGTTTGCGACTCAAGAGTGGACGTATCGCTACATTAACGACACGGGCATCTCGCTTGGGGTTCGGGTGCCACGCGTGACAACGGCTACACCCACAAGCCTGCAGTTGATTGCCCGCAACGAGGTCTTTAACAAAGCACTTGAGGGTGTGAGTCCAGTTGCGGACATTGGTCCATTTATCACCGGCGCTACGTTGGCGCGCAACGTTGGAGCCCTGGGCAACACGTTGGCGGCGGTTGTTACTACCTTTACTACAGCCGGCCAGCCAGCTGTTAACCGGTTAGCAGTGCAAGCCAACGCATCGCTTGTTGGCAACATTATGCCAACCCAAAATATTCGGCTTCGCAATGGCTCCTTGCCCGTTGTGTTTGCCGGCAACTTTCGGAGTAGCAGCAAGAACAATATTGTGGTGCTTTATCCACGGCGCAAGTTGTCCGAAGAGCGGACAAGGTCCGTTTGCTACGAAGCACTGAGCCGCGCTGGCATGGATTGTTTGCGCGAATGCGGAGCAAACGTTTGCGCGTTCTAGGCTCGACGCTAGATGTGCGGCTGCCGTGTTATGCGTTCTCACTAACGCTGGCATTGGCTGGTTGTTTTTCCAAGCCGAGGTTCAATGGTGTTGCAGTAGATGCAGATGTTGATGCACGCCGCGACGCTGGTGTCGACGCTGTCGTCGACGCTCAGGTCTGTGTGTTCCCAGCCAACGTGACGTTTCCGAATCGCAACGCATTGTCGTTTGGCGATGTAAGCGGCGATGGCCTTGATGATGTGGCGTTGTTTGGCACTGAGGCTACGACCAAGGCGCAATACATCTTTTTGTATTTTGGCGGCGATCGGCCGATTCGATTCGGTTGTCCCGACCTGACGTTGAATGTGCAAACCAGCGGCACCATGGATC
>JAKQOD010000736.1 GCA_029565465.1 Deltaproteobacteria bacterium | reverse complement strand
ACCCTGGCAATCGCATTATTGCCAAGGCCGATGCCGAAGAAGAAGATGCCAAAGAAACCACCAAAAAACGCACGGTGGAAATCGCTGAGCCTGGCAAGTACCTGATTCAACTGTATTTGCAAAGCCGGATGGATATTGCGGAGTTTGAACTGCAAGTAGCGTTTGCGCCCAAGCCAGGCGAACTGAAAACCGACTTTCCAGCTAGCGTTGCGTTTGTTGGCGAATTGCCACAGGTGCCACTCACCGACGACACCCCAGCCGATCGTAAACCCAAAGTAGCAACCCACACCGGCAAAAGGCCAACCGGGCCAACCAAGCCCAAGGACCCCAAACCAGTCACTCCGCCACCAACCGCCACAACGTTTTCAGGCAGTGTGCTGAAAGTTGTCGTCGTTGGCGATGGGACCGAGATCACTTTTTCCCGTGCCGAAGGCGTTAACCCAGGCATGAAGGGTCGTGTTGCCGGTGTGCAATCCGGTGGGTTTACCGTCGGCAACTGCAGCGAGCGCAGTTGCAAAGGCGTAGTGCATGCCACACCCGACCAAATCGGCGCTGGCAAAGTTATCATTTCACCGTAGTTACCGATGGCCCAAGGTGGTTGCCCTGGCTAGTTCGTTAGCGTAACATATGGTCATGTTTGGGAAATCACGTGGCGATTCATTTCGCCAAGTGCGCAGCATTCGCTGCGTTGGTGCAGCGCCGATGCTGCCAAAGCTGTTCGTTGCGTTGCTGCTTGGCCTCGCTGTGGCGGCGTGTGCTCATAATGTTTCGCAAGATCTTGCAACCGGTGGCGATGGTAAAATTAAAGGCGCCAAAGAGCTAAAGCTCGACAACGGCGAAGGTCGCAGCAGCGGCATCGTTACCTATCCGGGTGGCGACCGAGTCGACTGGAAAGTAGTTGAACTACCCGAAGGTCAACGCGGCAATTTGGAATTGAAGTTGACGTGGGCGCCGCCGCGGCCCGGCTTGCAGTTGGGCTTCGAAGTGTACGATGCCTACAATTACAAGGTTGCGTCAGCCAAAGGCAAATCCGGCAGCAACTCGCGCACCCGCCGCGGTAAGGTTGAAAATGCCAAAGGCAAATATTTCATTCGCGTATTCGCCGTAAATCGTGGCGATGCCGGCAAATACAAACTGGCCGTCACGTTCGCCGAAGGCAACGAAGCTGTGGCATTCGATTTGACCAAAGTGTCGATTCCTGAGCCACCACGCCTGCCCGCAATTCCCGCCGCCGTCGAAGCTTGCTCCGACGACAATTTCGATCCCAAAAAGCAAAACTGTAAGGGCTTTTGTCCTTCGTTTGGCGCGCCTCCTGGTTGGCCACCATGTGCAGGCAAATGCCCAACGCCACCATCCGTGGACGTGCCATCGTGCCGCGACACCATGCCGTGTCCAGAGCCTCCAGATCGCCGAGTCAAAGCCTGCAAAAAATCCGACTTTCCGCCATGCGATGAAGCCAAAATTGATCCGAAGAACCCCAACTGCGATGGCTTCAAACGTAAGCCAATTAAGGGCAATATTATTAAGGCCACCGTCGACGGTAATTCGGTCGAGATTGTATTTAACCCATGCAGCGACCGCGGCATCGACATCGGCTGGTCGGGCAAAGTCTTGCGCGGGACCAGCGGCGATGCAGCGTTGGCCGGCGGTGATTTTGTCGTATCATCGGCTGGCAAACGCGAATGTCGCGCCAAAGTAAAACTCAACCAAGACGCGGTACTGTCGAACCACCGCGTTGAGCTATACCCACCGTGATGGGCGAATACGATCCACTTGTCGGCAAAGTGCTCGATGGGCGCTATGAGATGATCGCGCGCATTGGCGAAGGTGGTATGGGCGTAGTGTACAAAGCGCGCCAAACCTCCATCGACCGCATTTTGGCGCTCAAAATGCTGAATCAACAGATGGCGCAAGATCCGAATTGGGTCCAGCGCTTCTACAACGAAGCCAAAGCCTGTTCGCGGTTGCAGCATCCCAACACGATTCGGATGTACGATTTCGGCCAAACCCAAGATGGCCGCTTGTTCATGACGATGGAGTTCCTCGACGGAATTTCGTTGCGTGCAGCGATCAATCAAGGCCCGATGACGCCGGATCGGGTGGTGAAGATTCTGATTCAATGCTGCGCTTCGCTCGCCGAAGCGCACTCAATCGGCATTATTCACCGCGACATCAAACCCGATAACGTGTTTTTGCTCGACCTCGCCGGTTCGCCTGACTACGTCAAGCTGCTCGACTTCTCCGTCGCCAAGTTGCTGCAAGAAGGTGGTAACAACCATACACAAGCGGGCGTTGTTTTCGGCACGCCGCAGTACATGTCGCCGGAGCAAGGGCGTG
>JAKQOD010000728.1 GCA_029565465.1 Deltaproteobacteria bacterium | reverse complement strand
GCGCCGCTGCAACGCACGTGGCGGATTGCGACAGGCTTCGCAGGTGCGTTAGCGGTTGACGCAAGCACGTTGGTAACTTGGCGGGACGATGGTGTCGTGCAGCTTCGCAACACGGCCTCCGGCGCCGAGGTCGCTGCATTTGCCGATTTACCGTTGGTCAAACAAGTTGCACGCAACGTGGCCGGCACGTTGGTGGTTGCGCATGATGGCAAACACGCAATGGTGATCGATGCTGCGACGAGGCAACGTGTATTGGTCCAAGAGGTTTGCAGTGCTGCACGCATTGACGCAGCAGCGATCGGTGATCATGGCAGTTTGTACGCTACGTGTAGCGATGGCCAGCTGCGTGCGTTTGGGCCAACTGGTCAACAGGTTATGGCAATGCCGACACCGTTTGGCGTTGCGTTGCGGTCCGCAACCGCGATGGCACTATCCGAAGGAGAATTTGACCTGGTAGTCGGCGGTGCCGGCGGTGACGTGATGTTGCAAGACTTGCGTGGTTGTATGTCGGCGGTTTGCGCTGCTCAGCCCAAGCGCGAAGTGCATCAACGGCTCACTACTCAAGCCATTACGTTTGTCGCCAGCATGGGGCCCGAAGTAATCGCAATCACCGACGGAGGTGATGCCGTGCAGGTTGGGCGCGGGCTCGATGCACCATTGCTGCGCCTGCCGGTTGCCGATGGCCGCACAGCGTTGCTCGACGAAGGTTTTTTACAAACCGGCGGTGTGCGTTGGCGATCGTGGCGTTTTGCACCGCATTTGATGCCCCGCCAGTGGGGCACGCAAGCCGACGTGTCGACGGCGGCGGTGGCGTCCGATGGGGCTTGGCTGGCAACGGCCAATGCCAAGCAAGTCGTGCTTCGCAATACTCAGCAAACCACGGTGCAAACCGTGATTGCGGTCGACGCACCGGTAACGTCGATGGCGTTTGCACCCGATGGCCAACATGTTGTAATTGGCGTAGCTGCGAGCGGCGCAAGTACATCGGTTGGGGTGCGCGTGTACGCAGTGGTTGATGGCACTGAGTCAACGTTGCGCGACCCACCGCGCGATGCGCAGCATGTTCGCTATCTTGATGGTGAAACCATCTCCGCGCTGGCTGGCCCCCGGCGGCTTACCTGGCACAACGCTGCACCGATGGTGGCTATCACGCCAGCGTTTGCCGATGCTGCGGCGACGCGCAACGGTACTCTTTACGCGCTCGATCGTTCGCTTGCAATTTGGCGCGAGCGCGCCGATGGCTTTGACCGTGTTGCCGTTGCGGCCGGCGTTGCCTCGATTGCCGTATCTGGCGACGGCCAGCATATTGCAACGGCCGCAGCGCATCGGGTTGCGATCGTCGACGGAACTGGCCGTGCTGAATGGGACTTTGAAGTTGTGGATACCGACGTGTTGGATCTAGCGATCAGTGACGATGGCCGTTGGCTGGCGGTCGCCACCAGTGTTGGCCGCATTGATGTATGGTCACTCGAACATCGCGTGCTGGTTGCGCACTTGCGCGGCCACCAACAACGCGTGGTGTGGCTGGGGTATCGCGGCGCTGAGCTGTGGTCAGCGAGCCAAGATGGCAAGGTGCAACGCTGGCGCACCGCAGGGGTCGATGCCGATCCGGAGGCTACGGTGCGAACCGTCGAGCAGCTATGGGGGGTAACCTTGGCTGACGTCGCCGCGCCGTAGCCAAGCCGTTACCAAACGGCGCAGGTCTTGTCAGGCGTCATCGCAGCCTTCGGCGCACACTTGAATGCCGCCGCAAAGCCCGGCTGATTCACGATGACCCCGTTGATGCGCCACTTCGCAGGCGAGTGCGGATTGGTACGTGCTTGGTTTTCCAGTTGCGCAGCGGTCTCTTTGGAGCACCACGACTGCGCGTAGCCGAGGTAATACAGCTGGTCGTCGGTCATGCCACCGACGGTGCGCGCGACGGTGCCGGCGGGTTGCGCAGCGCGCCACGCTGTGTAGGCTTCATAGGCAAGCTTCACGCCGCCGATGTCGGCGATGTTTTCGCCGGCCGTGAGTTTGCCATTAAGCTTTACGCCTGGCACCGCTTCGTAGTTCGAATATTGATTTTCAACACACGTTGTCGCAGTGGCAAATTTGGCTTTGGTGGCAGCACTCCACCAATCGCGCAAGTTGCCTTTGGCATCAAATTGGCTGCCTTCGTCGTCGAAACCGTGGGTCATTTCGTGGCCGATGGTGCCGCCGCCGGTGTCGCCGAAGTTGATGGCAGGGTGGAAGGTGGCGCCAAAGAACGGCGGTTGCAGTTGCCCACCTGGCAACGCGATTTCGTTCAAGGTCGGATCGTAGTACGCGTTCACCGTCGGTGGCGTCATCTGCCAGTCGAAGCGATCAACCGGCTTGCCAATCTTGCCGAGGTTGCGGCGAATGTCATGGCGGGTCGCGGCTTTGACATTTTCCGCGTACGACGCACGGCTCACGGCGAAATCGTAGGCGCGCCAGGTGTCTGGATAACCCACCAACAACGCCATGCCAGCGAGTTTCTCTTTCGCTGCCACACGGGTTGCATCATCCATCCACTCAAGCGTGGTCAAGCGCGCATCCATGGCGGACATCACGGATTTTGACAGGTCGAGTGCCGCAGCTTTGCTCGCTGGTGAAAAGTTGGCAGCAACCCACGGTTGGGCCAGCAACTCACCTAGGTCGCCGTCGACCCGATGCACGCAGCGCCGCCACCGTGGTGGCAATTCTTTGGCGCCCGAGAGTAACTTCGCCATTGCAAAGTTCTCCTCGACGAAAGGCTTGGCCAGAATGTTGGCTGAATCGCTCAGCACGTTCCACCATAAATAGGCTTGCAGCGCTGCCGGCTTTTCGCTGGCGAGCAGTTTCACCCAGCCGGTGAAATACTCGGTCGAATTAACCGAAATGTCTGTGACCGATGGAATGCCGAGTTCGCTAAGGTACTTGGCCCACGGAAAGCCACTAGCGTTTTTTTCGAGACCTTTGCGATCGATCTTATTATAGACCGCGCTTGGATCGCGCCGGGTAACTTGATCTTGTTGCAACTTCGCCAACGCTGTCTCGATCGCAAACGCATCGGCGCCAGCGGTTTTGGCTTCGGCTTCGCTCATGCCCGCAAGCACAAACATGCGCACCATGTGCTGCTGGTACGCGGTGCGAGTGGCTGGCACCGAGCCGTCGGTGCCAAAGTAATAATCGCGGTCAGGCAAGCCAATGCCAGCTTGATCGAGGTTGGCAATAACCCGGGTGGCGTCCGCGAAGTCTTGGCCCGCGCCGATGCCGAAAAAAGGCGAAAAGCCATCGCGGTGCAACGCAATCACTGCGGCAGCCGCCGTTTGTGCGTTGGTAACGCTGCTGATGAGTTTGCGATAGTCGGCCAGCGGCGTGACGCCAAGTTTTTCGATGGCGCCTTCGTCCATACATGCAGCGTAGTAGTCGCCGAGCTTTTGCGCGTTGGGATCGTTGGCTACTTTGCCAGCAGCTGCATTTTCGAGATAGTCGTGCAGAAATTGTTCGGCGCGTTGCGACACGATCGCAATCGCGCTCCAACTGGAACGGTCGGGCGGGATAACGGCAGTCTTGATAAAGCCACCACACGCGTAGGCGGCAAAATCATCGCAAGGTGCAACGCTGCGATCGATCCATTCGGGCATTACGCCAGCGCTGCTCAAGGCTTTGTCGGCTGCAGGATCGCTGGTTGCCGGCGTGGACTTGGTGCTGCCATGTTTGCCGCCACAGCCGAGCACGCCCGCCATGCTGGCGACGCTAAGAATTGAGAGTGCACGCATTTTCATGCCCGCAAACTACACGCAACCATTGGCACTGGCTACCGCCGTGCGAAGCATCATGCATGCGACGGCTGGGACACCTGCGACGGTGCGCAAGCGCTGGCGCTGCCGCGTGGTTCGCGATACACGTACCGCATGAATTCGCTGCAAGGCAGAAATGTACTCGTAACCGGCGGCGGCCGTGGCATCGGCGCAGCGTGTGCGCGCGCGTTGGCCGCGCAAGGCGCACATGTCATTGTCGCTGGGCGCAACGCCGATGTGTTGACGGAAGTCGCAAGCGAGATTGATGGCGAAAGCCTGGTGTTTGATTTGGCCAATCGGGCCGATGTCGATCGCGCGTTGGCGCTGTTGGTCGGGCGCAGCATCGATATTATTGTCAATAACGCTGGCATCGCAGAGAGTGCAACGCTGAGCGATACCACCGACGATATTTGGGACCGCACAATGGAAATTAACGCCACGGCGCCGTTTCGAATCGTGCGTGCGCTGCTGCCTGGCATGGTGGCTGCGAAGTGGGGCCGGATTGTGAATATCGCATCGAATGCTGGAGTGTCAGGCTACGCCTACACCGCGGCGTATTGTGCATCGAAACATGCGCTTGTCGGGCTGACCCGCGCTCTCGCGGTCGACATTGCACGCACTGGCGTGACGATCAACGCGCTTTGCCCGGGTTGGGTCGACACCGATATGGCTGCGGTTGCAGCGAGCCGCATTGCCGGCAAAACCGGCCGCAGCGAAGCCGATGCACGGCAAGCGCTTGCAGCGATGAGTCCACAGCGACGCATGATCGAAGCGAATGAAGTCGGGTTTGCAGCCGCAATGTTGTGCGCGGAAGCAGCGCGTGGCATCCATGGCCAAACCTTGGTGATCGACGGCGGCCAAATTCTTAAATAGCGAGGCAGACGATGAGCGTTGAAGTAGTTGAAGTAACGCAATGGCCAAAACCCCAAGGCTATGCCAATGGCATGCGCGGGCAGGGCGCTGCGGTGCACATCGCTGGACAAATTGGCTGGAACGCCGACGGCAAATTTGAAGTGCACACGCTGCTGGAGCAATTTGCCGTAGCGCTTGATAACGTGCTTGCGGTGGTTGCTGCCGCAGGCGGCGCACCGACCGATATTGCGCGTATGACTGTGTACGTCACCGATATTGAAGCGTATCGCAACGCGGGGCGCGCGTTGGGCGAAATTTGGCGGCCACGGCTCGGTCGGCACTTCCCTGCGATGGCGTTGGTGGCCGTTACGGCGCTGGTCGAGCGCGAAGCGATGGTAGAGATCGAAGCCACCGCCTATGTTGGCTGAGCAAGCGTACGCTGGCCTTACATTGGTAATTCCCGATAAGGCCGACGAGGAACGCGACGCGGTTGCAGCGGCGTGGGCTCAGGGCGGTGGCACGTGGCGATACTCATTCCGAGCGCAAATTGCTATCAGGACATTGGAGTTGTTTGCCCTGCGCAATCGTGTAGCCCAAACGGTAAATATTGTGCGAGGCGGAACGCGCGAGGCCACGCGCGGAGGGTTGAATGCCGGCGACTTGTCGTCGGCAGAAGGGACGGGAAGGTCCCTTGTACAATCGACGCAGGGCTCAATGGCAATGACGCAGCGGCGGCTGCGACGGTGATCGCGCGCGCAACGCTGGCGCGGTAGTTTAGCGGACCTTACTCATTTTCCAGTCGAACGAAACAGCAGCACTCGTGACTTCGCACGGCACGGTTTTGGCAATGCGCGGAAACAATGGATCGCCAGACATTTGCTGCGATGCAGGATCGTTGCGATAGGTAGCCTGCAACGTGTACTTGCCGGACTTGTTTGGGGTGTTGGCGTGACCCCACGCCAGTTTTACGCTTTGGCCAGGTTGCAACGTTACGAAGTCCTCCTCGGCCATAGCGTTCATCATGCCGCATTCGCCGGGTTCGGTGACATTGTTAGGCTGCACAGCGAAACTCAGCGAAGGGTTGCGTCGCTGTGAACTTGAGCCGTCGCCCGAGCGCATCAAGGCCACTGCGACTTTCGAGCTATTGTGCAGTTGCAGCTCGAACGCCACGATGGAGCCATCTTGGCGCACCTTCGACAACACGAGCTCAACGCCCTTGCAGGCGGAGATAAACGGTTGCGCGGCGGGCAGCGCTGGTGGCGCAGGGGCGGTTGCTGGCGGCGCAGGCGCAACGGGCTTTGCTTTACGCTTCGGCGCGGCGGTCGCGAGGCTCACCGTTGCTGCGACTGCGAACAGGCTGAGTCCTAGAAAGTGTCCGGGTTTCACCATTGGTATAGCGTAGCAGCGTCCGGCCTGGGCTGCCGGGAAATCTGCGGGTGCTGAACCGTTCGGCCAGACCTGCGATCGCGCGCGGCCTGATCCGCGCAGCGGCGCCGATTTTGCGGTAGTTTCGCTGCCGATGTCGAAGCCTTTGCCTAGTCCCCAAACGTTCCGTTTTGCTGTTGTTGATGGCGTTGCTACCATCACGCTAGATCGACCCGATCGGCTCAACTCGTTGACGTTTGAAATCTACGAAGAATTGGCTGAAACGTTCGAACAGCTCGATCGCTATGATGCTGTGCGCGCCATCGTGATCACGGGCGCTGGCCGCGGCTTTTGTTCGGGCGGCGACCAAGATGACATCATCAAACATTTGTTGGGTCGCGACACGCCAGCGCTGTTGGCCTTCACCCGCGCGACCGGACGCTTGATCGCTGCGATGCGTCGCTGTCGTCGGCCGATTGTGGCTGCGATCAACGGCGTTGCGGTTGGCGCTGGCGCTGTGATCGCGTGTGCGAGTGACTTGCGCATTGCAGCCACTGGCGCGCGCTTTGGTTTTGTGTTCCCAAAGGTTGGCTTGTGTGGCGCCGACATGGGCATCACCTATTTGCTGCCACGCATCGTCGGGCTTTCGCACGCGAGTGAGTTGTTGTTCTTCGGCGACTTGATCGATAGCGCGACGGCGCTGCGCATGGGCCTGGTTAATCGTGTGGTGGAAAGCCCCGATGAAGCTGTCGCGATGGCGCAAGCATGGGCGCAGAAACTCGCTGACGGGCCAGCGTTTGCGCATGCCATGACCAAACAAATGATCGAAAGCGAACACACGATGGCGCTTGGTGACGCCATCGAAGCCGAAGCCCAAGCGCAAGCACTGTGCATGCAGCATCCCGATTTTGCCGAAGCGCATGCTGCGTTTAAAGTTCGGCGCCCGCCAGCATTTGCTGGCGCGCCCGTGCGCAATGTCGACGGAGTAACCCAGTGACTATGCGGCTTTCGAGCGACGATTTGTCGATGTTTTTCGACGACAGCCACCGTGCGTTGGCGACGCGGCTACGGGCTGCCATGGCCGCGTTGGCAGCAGCCGAAGGTGCTAGCGATGAACCAGCGCGCGACGCGGCGGCAGTGCGAGCGCTCGCTGCAGCCGGCCTGTTCGAGCTAGTTGCACCGAGCAATGGCCTCGTTGATTGCCGTGCGCTGTGCTTAGCACGCGAAATGCTGGGCTATGTGTCCGCGCGGGCCGATTCGATTTTTGCAGTGCAGGGCCTTGGCACGTTTCCGGTTACCGCCGCTGGTAGCGAAGCACAACGCGCGCAGCTCGGCGCGTTTGCAAGCGGCCTACAGGTGGCGGCATTTGCGTTGACCGAACCGAATGCAGGCTCCGATGTTGCGTCGATTGCAACGACTGCACGCGCGGTTGATGGTGGTTATATCCTCGACGGCGAAAAATGGTTTATTTCCAATCTTGGCGTGGCATCGCATGCAACCGTGTTTGCGACGATTGACCCTAGTGCAGGCCACCGCGGCATCACCGCGTTTTGGTTGCCGTTGGCCACCGCTGGCGTCGAGGTGGAAACCCAAACCGCCATTGCACCGCATCCAATTGGCGCGCTGCGGTTGCGCAACGTGCGGGTAGGGGCCGACGCCGTGATCGGCCAACTCGGCAAAGGCTTTGGGCTAGCGATGCAAACGCTCGATGCGTTTCGCGTGACGGTTGGAGCCGCTGCAGTCGGCATGGCGCGCCGTGCACTCGACGAAGCCGGCCAACATGTGGTGACGCGGCAACAGTTCGGTAAGCCACTGGCCGAGCAGCAGCTGGTGCAAGCGCACTTGGCCGATATGTTGGTCGATCTCGACGCTGCGCGGTTGTTGGTGCTGCGCGCAGCGTATGAAAAAGACACTACCCGCGGCCGGGCAACCACCGAAGTGTCGGTCGCCAAACTGGGCGCCACCGAAGCAGCGCAACGCGTGATCGATCGAGCCGTACAGCTGCTTGGCGGCCGTGGCGTGATGCATGGCGCGGTGGTTGAACATTTGTATCGAGCGATTCGGCCCTTGCGGATTTATGAAGGCACTAGTGAAATTCAGCGCGGCATCATTGGCCG
>JAKQOD010000979.1 GCA_029565465.1 Deltaproteobacteria bacterium | reverse complement strand
GAGTCGGTACAGGTCGTCTGAATCGGCCGAGGTTTGATTGCCTTGCACAATGATTTCGTCGGTGCTGCCGGGAATTGTGCGAACGAATTCGAGTGATCGGTAAACGTTTTGGTTGCGGGCGCGCGTTTCGCGGACCGTTGGTGCTAGTCGGCGCGAGTTGGCTCCGTCGCGACCGACGACAAATAGGCCGCCACCGTCAAATTGGCCGGCACCAGTCGGTGAGTTGAACTGCCCAAGAGAAAACACAAGGCGCTCGTCGCCGACCCAGTTGACGCCGACGACGTCGAAGTCGTCGAAGGAGGTGAGCAGGGTGCCTTTGCGAGTGTCGAGATCCATCACCATCAAGTTCATGCGACCTTTGTACGGCGCGGTGGCTGCGAGGTACTTTCCCGAGCGGGACAGCGTCGGGCTCGCGAGTTGTGGCGGTTTCCACGCCTCCTCGATCGTGAGCGGGGGCGTTTGGGCGAAAGCGCCTGATGCCACGCAAAGCAGAAGCGCGAAAGTGAGTAGCCGGTTAATCATGGTGTGCCGTGCTCCAAATGTTTGGGTCTTAGTCGCCAACGTGGCAACCGATGAGCACGGAGCATAAAGTTTCCATCCATTTCGGCGAGCCATAAACAGGCCGCAAACGACCGCTGTACAACGGTTTGGCGTGGATATAAGCGCAATATTTCGACGCTCGTCATGCGCCGTCGTCGTTCATCCCGGTCAATCGTCGCGCGTCGCAAATTTGCCGATTATCGAAAAAAATTCATTGGAGGCTGCTGTCCAAGGCGTCGACGACGTTGGATGTGCGGAGGCCAATGCCAAAAGCGCCGATAACTTCGGGATGCCCATCCACGGACGGGATGCAATCTCGCTTCTAGCCATGAACGCCAACCGACGATGGTGGGACGTTTGGCGAGGACGGCGTTATGTGTTTCCATCAGGTGGAAGTGTGTTGGCCGTCGTTGGACACTGTTGCATGGACGCAACGATGCGAGTACAGCTTTTAAAGAGAACGACAGTCAATTGGCGCTTTCAGCGCCATTTAATTGATAGTCGACTTATTAAATAATTCGCTTGAAAAGCCCACATAGCTGTCGTTGAGGCGATAAAGATGTATCCATATTTACGCTTTGTGAAACGGTGTGTTTCAAACCTCTAATCGCATAGTGATTTTGATTTACTCCGCAAAATACCAATTAAAACAATAGCTTACGTAACGTATCGAAGCGCTGCGTGCTGGCGACGGCTTCTTCCGGCACCGCGACCGATATTGCGACGACGCTGACAGTCGGCAATCACTCGTGCAGAATCACCGAGTCATCAATTTGTCATCTTTCGGGGTACTTTATGGAAATTAAACGAAAGCACATCGCCATTGCCGTTATCAACGCGATGGCTGTCATGGCTGTTTCTGGCGCTGCTTATGCGCAGTCCAGCGAACCGCAAAAGGTTGAGCGCGTAGAAATCACCGGCTCTGCGATCAAACGCATTGAGTCGGAGACCGCGCTTCCGATCATGGTGATGACCAAAAAGGACATCGAACGCACGGGCGCAACCTCAGTCACTGAGCTGATCCAAAAACTGCCTTCGATGCAAGGCTTCACCGAGGCATCCACGTCAGTGGGCGGCGGTGGCGGCGGCTTGTCGTCCGCATCGCTGCGCGGCCTCGGCTCGCAACGCACGCTGGTTCTGCTCAACGGTCGCCGCATGGCTGACTACGCAGGCCAAACGCTGACCGGCGCAGGGCAGGGCATTGACTTGAACTTGCTGCCACTGTCGGCAATTGAACGTGTTGAAATTCTCACCGACGGCGCATCGACGCTGTACGGCACGGATGCCATCGCCGGCGTGGTGAACTTCATCACCAAATCGACCTACACGGGCATTGACGTCGCTGCATCGTATTTCTCGCCACAGAAATCCGGCTCAAAGGAGATGACCATCTCCGCCACCGCTGGTTTTGGTGACCTTCAGAAGGATGGCTACAACGTCCTCCTCGCCCTTACGCACAATGATCGCGAGCAACTGCGCGCGGATCAACGCGACTTCTCGCGCACAGGCATCATTTCGTTCCAGCACAACGGCCAAACCTACGACTTCTTTAACGGCTCCAGCCGAAGCATTCCAGGAAACATAATCCCGACCTCTGAGCGCGACGCCGAAGCACTTGGTGCCCGTAACCCCTACTTCATGGTCAACGGCAAGTGTCCGGATCGCCACGTTGCGATTGGTAAGGTCTGCTATTTTGACTACGCGTCAACGCTTGAAATTTACCCTGAGCAAACGCGCACTAGCGGCATGGCGAATTTCACGAAGCGCTTGAACGCGAATCACACTTTGTTCGGAGAATTGCTTTACTCCGAGTCCAAGCTCGTTTCACGCATTGCCGCACCGCCAGTTGACATTCCAATCGGGACCAGCAGCCCCTTCTACAGTGTCCCGGCTTCGCTCGGTTACCAAGACAACGTGACCGTGCGTTGGCGTATGTGGGACGCAGCCAACCGGACGACACAGGACGTTGGCAAGGCGACGCATTTCGCGTTCGGCAGCAAAGGCAACATGGCCGGTTGGGACTACAACGCTGCGTTGACCCATTCGCAAAACAAGTGGACAGAAACGTACGTTGCGGGCTGGCTCAAATCGAACGAACTGCTCGCTGCCCTTACCGCTGGAACGCTAAATCCATTCGTGGAGCCGGGTAAGCAGTCTGCCGCGGGGCTGGCAACGATCGCTGGCGCGGTCTACAACGGCGTTTACAAATCGGCCGACACTGGCTTGACCATGCTTGATCTGAAAGCATCACGCGAGCTCTTCAACGCACCAGGCGGCGCCGCCATGGTCGCGGTTGGCGCGGACTATCGTCGTGAATCGAACAGCTACTCTCCATCCGACATCGCGCAAGCTAAAGGTAATGTGATCGCGGGTGATAGCGCTGAAGAGCGTCCATACGACCTGTCCCGCAACTCATGGGGTGCGTTCGCAGAGGTTGCTGTGCCCGTCACGAAATCGTTCGAACTCACAGGCGCGCTCCGGCATGATCGCTACTCTGACATCGGAGGCACCACCAACTACAAGCTGGCAGGTCGCTGGCAGCCGACGAAACAAATCATGGTTCGCGGCTCGGTAGGCAGCGGCTTTAAGGCGCCTAGCATCGCCCAAGCGTCTTCGATCAACCAGTTGTACGGTGTTACGGGCGGCTCTTACTCTTGCCCATTCGCCGCTGCCGACGCGCTTGCTAAGTTTTGCGTACCTGGATCAACGCAGTACAACGTGTTCGCCGAAGGTACACCGAGCCTCAAGCCAGAAAAATCACAGCAGTTCAACCTCGGCATCCGCCTTGAGCCCTCGCCAATGGCATCCATCGGTCTCGACTACTGGGCGATTAACCTGAAAGATCGAATCGGGCAACTCGATGAGAGCGTGATTTTTGGCAATCCAGTGACGTACCGCCATTTGTACACAACGTACACGGATCCCACCTCTGGCGCGACCAATCTTGCGATTCTTCTGAAGAACGAGAACTTGGGTGAGCAGAAGACGTCTGGTTTAGATCTTGACGTTGCACTTCGCTTCAAGACTGGCCTCGGCACTTGGACTTCGCAGGCGTTGGCAACATACCTGATTAAGAATCAGTATCAGCGCGAGCGTAACGGTGCGTACTTCACCGACGTGGGTAACTTCAACGACGGCGCAGTGTCTTTCCGCTTCGTCGGACGTTGGATCAACACGCTTGAGTACGGCAAGTGGACACACAGCGCGACCGTTAACTACAAGTCCGGCTATGGCGATCAGTTCCACTCGGCTGATGACTGCTTCATTTCCGACGCCAACGGCGATTGCGTAGACATTCGCCGCCAAGTGGGTTCATACACCACCATCGACTGGCAGACTGTTTACCAACACAACAAAAACCTGCGCTTGAGCCTGGGTGTTTTGAACCTGCTCGACCAAGATCCTCCACTGAGCGTCAAAGTCGTGGGTGGTCATCAACTCGGCTACGACAATCGCTACACCGATCCACGTGGTCGCACGTTCTACGGTCGCCTTGCTTACACCTTCAAGTAACGACGTCGGCGCGTAGCGCGCATCAAACGCGTCACCTTCGGGTGGCGCGTTTCTTTTCTAGGGTTCACTTTGCAATCGTGTCACACAAGTACCGCGGCTTAGATCTAGTCACGGATGAGTCGCACGAGTTTGTCGTTCCGCGCGCGCGGTCACAGATTCCTTGCCGTAGCGACTCTCAATAATTTCGACAATTGCGCGCGAGCAACGCGTTTGATTTCACGCCGCCAACGACTGCGCTCGCTGTAGGCGTCGAAACCTGTTGTAGCGCGTAGTTTGTCGCTGAG